>JBKPNQ010000239.1:0-28252 GCA_046732715.1 Acidobacteriota bacterium
GTACAGAACGGTCCCGCCTGCGATGGATGGACGCCGCCCGGCCGCGGCGGCCGGGGGCGCGGCGCGAGTCCCGATGAGGAGCCGGTGATCGGCCTGCCGGCGCGCGGCGCGCCGGCCACGACGCCAACCGCGCCGGCACGCGGCGCCGGCAATTGCTGGAAATAGACGCTCGTCGCGGGTGCAGGAGGACGGGCGGCGATGTGGCGGCAGAATACGAGTATTGCGCCGCCAAGCGAACCGAGGCTTGTCTGCGATCTGCGCGAGAGTCGTTTCGCAGGACGATGAAAAAGCGATTGGCGGAATGTGTCGGAATCGATCGAGTGCCGTTGACGATCTACCCGCCCGAAGAAACCGCGGACACTCTCCTATTGAGCAAGCGCTCGCGATTGTTCGTGAACACCGTCGGCGCCCAGATCGGTTCGGATGTCCTCGCCAACGAACCAGCGGAACAACAGGTTGTAACCCAGTTGCTCCATCAACACCCGCTCGCCGCGAATCGAGTAGAAAATCTGCCGCAACTGTGCCCGCAACAGTCGGTGGAGTAATATTTGCCCGGACTTGGAAATGCCGAGCGCTGAACGCTGAGTGCTGAATCAGCGGTCATTCAATCAGCTTTCAGCAGCCAACATTCAGCATTTCTGTGTCGGCCTCGAAAGGTGTGCCAATGAGATTGAACGGTCTTCCGAGATTTGCCCGGTCGTCGATGGCCGCAATCAGCGTGCTCGTGCTTGGTTGCCTCTCGCTCGTGGCGCAGTCGAAGCCTCCGGCGCCGCCGCGAACCGCGCGCCCGGCAGTGCCGGCGCCCACGGGCACGCCGATCAAGGTGCTCTTCCTCGGCACCGATGAGGAGACGCCGCACAATCCGTCGAAGATGTTTCCGCTTCTTGCGGCCCCCCTCGCGCGTCGGGGCATCCAGCTCACCTATGGCGGGACGGCAACGGAGACGCTCGACGCGTCGAAGCTGGGGTACTACGACGCCGTCATGATCTATGGAGACAAGCTGTCGCTGAGCGCATCGCAGCAACAGGCCCTGGACGCGTTCGTCAATGCGGGGCACGGGGTGGTCGCGCTGCACAGCGTCGGCGACTTGCCGCTCGTCGGTACGAGACTGCAGTCGCAGGCAGCCACCGAGTTCACGGCTGAGACCACACAGCCCGTGAACCCGGTCGTCCAGGGACTGCAACCGTTTGCCGCGTGGGAAGAGCCAGTGGCGCAGTCAACGTCCGGTAACCGAACCGTCATCATGGAACGTGTGGACGGACAGGGCCGGCAGCCGTGGACCTGGTTGCGCACACAGGGCAAGGGTCGGGTCTTCTATACCGCCTATGGCCATGATGAACGGACCTGGAGCCAGCCCGGTTTCCAGAGCCTCGTCGAACGCGGCATCGTCTGGTCGGTTGACGAGCCACGACGACGAAGCTGGCAGCAGCTCGAAATGCCGGGCGTGACGTATATCGATGGCTTCAACGTTCCCAATTACGAGCAGCGTCCCGATCCGCCGAAGTTCCAACTGCCGTTCACCGCGGAACAGGCGCAGAAGTTCATGCAGACGCCGGCGGAGTTCAAGGTTGAGCTCTTCGCCAGCGAGCCGGACATCATCAAGCCGATCACGTTCAATTTCGACGAACGCGGACGGCTGTGGGTCGTCGAAGCCATGGACTACCCAAACGAGGTGCTGAACGGCAATCCGGGTGACGATCGCATCAAGATTCTTGAAGACACCAATGGCGACGGCCGCGCCGACAAGATCACGGTCTTTGCCGAGCACCTGAACCTGCCGACCAGCCTGACATTTGCCAACGGCGGCGTCATTGTGGCGGCGGCCCCTCATTTTCTGTTCTTGAAGGACACCAACGGCGACGGCAGGGCGGACGTTCAGCAGGTGCTCAGTACGGGCTGGGGGATCCGCGATACCCACGCGGGTCCATCGAACCTTCAATACGCTCCCGACAATCACATCTGGGGAGCGGTCGGATATTCCGGATACAACGGCCAGATGAACGGCAATCAGCTGCAGTTCACGCAGGGTGCCTATCGCTTCAAACCCGACGGTAGCGAATTCGAGTACATGACCCAGTCGACGAACAATACCTGGGGACTAGGATTTTCCGAGACGTTCGACGTGTTTGGCTCGACCGCGAACAACGATCAGAGCTGGTACATGGCGATTCCGAATCGGTACTTCGCGAACGTCGAAGGTTTGCCTGGCCCGAGTGGCCGCGGTGCAGCTTCCGGTGGTGGATATCAGAGTCTCGCCGCGTTCTACTCCGTCCATCCAACCACACCGTACATCCGACAGGTGGACGTGTGGGGCGGCTACACCGCTGCGGCAGGACATTACCTCTACACCGCTCGCGCCTTTCCCAGGGAGTACTGGAATCGCGTGGCGTTCATCAGCGAACCAACCGCGCACATCATCGGCCAGGCGGTGCTCGAGAATCAGGGCTCGGGCTTCGTCGCGCGCGATGGTTGGAACCTGATCTCGAGCGCGGAAGAATGGTTTGCACCGGTTGCCGCGATGGTCGGGCCTGACGGCGCAGTCTGGTTTGCCGACTGGTACAACTTCATCGCGCAGCACAATCCGACGCCACAGGGATACAGCACCGGAAAGGGAGCCGCGTACGAGACTTCGATGCGCGATCATCTGCGCGGCCGCATCTACCGCATCGTTTACAAGGGCGCGCCGGTGGCGAAGAAACGGTCGCTCTCCAAGACCGACACCGTCGGTCTGTTGAGCGCGCTGGCCGCCGACAACATGTTCTGGCGACTTCAGGCGCAGCGCCTGCTCGTCGAGCGCGGCCAGAAGGACGTCGTGCCGCAGCTCATCGCGCTCGCCCGCAATCAGTCAGTCGATGAAATCGGCACCAACGGAGGCGCCTTCCACGCGTTGTGGACGTTGGCAGGACTGGGCGAGCTGAAGACGACGACCACCGAGGCGTACCGCGTGGCGGTGGAAGATCTGAAACACCCCGCTGCCGGCGTGCGCAAGGCTGCCGCGATGGTGCTGCCGCACACGGCCGAGGCGAGCCACGCGATCATCGCTGCGGGCTTATTGCACGATCCCGATCTCCATAGCCGCCTGGCCGCGGCACTCGCCATCGCCGACATGCCGACGTCTGCTGAGATTGGTCAGTCGCTGTACTCAGAAAGCCAGAAGGCAGACACCTACGCCGATAGGTGGCTGAGCCGCGCCTTCTATATCGCTGCGACCCGTCATCAGAAGACCTTCGTCGCAGCCTACCAGGCCGACCCGGCGAAGCTGGCCTACAGTTCGTTGCCGATCTCGGTGCGCCTTGGCGCGACCAAGCCCGACTGGCGCATCCCAGGCGCAGCGGAGGTCGCGAGCGACTGGGCCGACATGCAGGTGCCCGGAAACTGGGAATCGCGCGGCCTCCCCGAGTTCGACGGCGTCGTCTGGTTCACACGCTCGTTCGACTGGAGCGGCAGCGCGAGTCCCTCGGTGCTGTCGCTCGGTCCGCTACGTAATATGGGAGAAGTCTGGATCAATGGACAGTCGGTGACGCCGGCGCCGTTCGTTCCTCAGGCAGCGCCGCCGGCCGCCACGCCTGGAGCGCGCGGTGCCGCGCCAGCGGCGGCGCCTCAGGGAGTGGGACGCGGGAATGCCCCGACTTACGTCATTCCCGAGGGCGTCGTACATGCCGGGCGGAACACGATCACCGTTCGCATTCAGAACCAGCGTAACGAGGGAGGCTTCACCGGAACTCCCGAGCTGCTGTATCTCGAAGGAGGCGCCGGCAGCCGTACACCTCTTGCCGGGACGTGGAAGTATCGCGTCGAGCGCCAGACGAATGCGGGAGCCCTGTATACGAAGCCTGGTCAACTCGCCGCCCACGTGGCGTTCACGGCGGAAGGCGGTCCCAATGGGGCGGCGGGCGCGGCGATTCCGGCCGTCGCTCCGAAGGCGCCGGATGTCGCCGTTCGACTCAGCGTCATCCCCGGGCAGCTCAAGTTCGATAAGGCCGAATTGAACGTGGCGCCGGGACAATTAGTTGAAATCGTTTTCACCAACCCGGACGTGATGCAGCATAACTTTGTGCTCGGCGCGCCGGGATCGCTCACCGCGATCGGTGAAGCGGGCGACAAGCTCGCAACCGCTCCTGGCGGAATGGCGCAAGGATATATTCCGGACATCCCCCAGGTTCTGTTCTCGACCAAGCTCCTCGATCCAGGGCAAACGGTGACGTTCCAGTTCCCCGCGCCGACTGCCCCTGGTCAGTACCCGTACGTTTGTACCTTCCCCGCGCACTGGCGCACGATGAACGGCATCTTGAACGTCGTGGCCCCGGCCGGCCGCGGCGGGCGTGGCAATCACTAATCGCTATTTCCCTGATCACTCATCCAGAAGGTTTCACGTCCGTCTTGGGCTCGATTGACGGGTTTGAAACGGCTTTCGATGGCGAACGAGCGCGCGAGTGAGCCCACGTGAGCGGAGTGGGGGTTGCGGGGCCCCGCGAGCGAGCGTGTCAGGGAGTCCGAGGGGCGAAGCCCCTTGGAGTGAGAAGAAAACGCAAACGATACCTTTCTGACAGAAAAGGGAACCGGGAAGTGGTGGTTCGGTACCATCCCCGCTTCCATGCTGATCGTCCAAGCTGCTAGTGAATGCCAGCGCAGCAAGGAAGGTCAATATGCGAAGTCTTCTCGTACGCAGTGCAACGACGGTTGCGATGGTCGCCCTGATGGGACTGCTCGCATCGCCCGCGCCGGTGAAACAGCTTTCACCGTATTCGGGATTCACGTCGGCGACGCCAACGACGATCCTCCATTCCACGATCGCTCAGGACGGACGATGGAAGCTTGGCGGCGACGGATCCTGCTATTTCGATCCGGACGACTCGGGCCCGGATCAGTGCTCGGCCAGTCCGGGGCGATGGAAGCTCGGCGGTGACGGCTCGTGCTACTGGGATCCCGCGGACTCCGGACCCAATCAATGCACACCGCCCGCTACAGACGGGATTGAGGCGACGGACGGGACGGCGAACGTAGCCGCGCAGATCCGCAGCGCAGAGTTTCACTCCCGGATCTGAAGCCTCTGGGTTCTCTCTGAAGCGGGGATGGAGCGTCGTCCGTCCCCGCCTTCCTTTCCTGTTACACGCTCTGAAAACGGGATGATGATCGGACGCTGACCGAGTGCGGTGAGTGTGGCGATGGTCGAGCGCTGTCCAGGGCGCGCGACGTCGCCACCCAGTTATCACGATACTGCGCGGGCGTGGTTCCGATTCGTTCCTTGAAGTGCCGGAAGAAATTCTTGCGGCCCCGCCAGCCGACCGTCGCGAGCACCGACTCCACCTTATCGCCCTGGCGCAAGCGTTCCGCCGCGTGATCGATGCGCGTCGCCTGGAGGTACTCTCGGATGGACATCCTCATGCTGGATCGAAACGCGCGCGACAGATGCCGTCCGCACCAGCCGCTGGCCTTCGACAGCGTGTTGAGCGTGATCGGTTCCGCGAAATGCCGTTCGATGTAGTCCGCGACGCGGAGAGCCTGCACGTCGGAGGTCAGAGTCTCAGGCTCGAGCTGTGCGCACCACTCTATGACGGCCTCTTCAAATCGGGAACAGAGCGCGTCGGCCGCCAGCCCAGTCGCCAAACTGAGTTCGATCCGCCTCAACAATGCTGGCCGTCCGTTTGTGGTCGAGGTCTGCGAGGAGAGCCGATCGAGTTCTCTCGCCAGATCGGCGAGGAGTAGCGACAGCGCGCCCGGCGGCAGTGGTTCTGGTATCGCCGTCACGCTGCGGAGAAAGCCGGCAACCAGCTGCGGCCAGGCAGATGGCACGTCGTGGCGCAGTTGGAACATGAGATGGTCGCGTGGCTCGAGCAACCGGATCCAGCAGGACGGCTCTGCTCCCTGGGGCATTCACAGCACTCCTGACTTCTTTAGACCATCCAGACGGCTGCAAGTTTCACTCCCCAGAAGATCCACACGAAAAGATCACAACACCTCATAACCGCTATCTACTGCGGACACCCGCACGCGCATACCGGCCGATAAAGGTGACGAAAGAGGTAAGGACTACCCGCGAGAAATCGCGGCGTACTTCGTCACTGATTTGTCACGTGTTTGCCACGTGTCGCAGCACGATCCGTTACCGCTCGGAGAGGAGACGGTAGTACTTCTGCCAGGGCCCGATGTCGGGAGCCCGATGTCGAACCAGACTTCGAGTGATCTGTTCGATGTGTGCAAGATCGTGAGTCGCCCAGCAGGAGAGCAGCTGCGAGAGGGTGACGATCCCGAGATCAGGATGGATCCCCTGTCGATCGAGATCGGCCGTCGTGATTTTCAACTCGTCGAGGCGCGAAAGATTGTCGCTCCGCAAGCGCGCGAACTCGTCGAGTAACGACGCGGGAGTCCATCCCTCGTAGCGCATGAATCCGCCCTCCCGATCGAACGGCGTGAATCGCTTGTCGTCATCCGCTCCCAGCATGAGTTCAACCCGTGGTTTCCAGTCGGTGATCTCGGCGTCCGTCACATGGCAGAGCACCTGTCTGGTATTCCATGCGCCGGGTTTTTCATGGAACTCGATCGCATCCGGAGACGCGCCCTCGACGAGCGATCGCAGGATCGACGGGCTTCTCGACAGCACGGCGCGAATGTTCTCGATCATGTGATCTTCCTCACTACTCAGCTCGCAGCGCGATGATGGGATCGATGGACATGAGCCGCCATGCGCCGACGATCGCTGCCGACAATCCGACGACGAACAGCCCGATGGTGACGACGGTCATGGTCACTGGCGCGATGGGGTTGACCGCGAAGAGCAGCGTTGCAAATGCGGGCGCTCCCGCAATCGACAGCAGGATGCCCACCGCCACACCGGCAACGAGCGGCTTGGCGATGTCCCCGACGACGATCGCAAGATTATGCGCCGGCCTTGCCCCGAGCGCCGCGCGGATCCCGATCTCCCCCTCGTGCGCGTCGACACCGAGAACGCGGTCACCGCATAAATGCCGGCCGCCGCCAGCAGCAAGGCCGCGATCCCGAACGCGCGCACCAGCCACAGGTTGAGACGCCGTGGCGCAACCGCCAGCTCCATCATGTCGTCCATCGTCCGCATCATCGACGCCGGGACGTCGGCGTCGACGCTTCGGATCTCCTTGTGACGGGTTCGCGAAGAAGCGCCCGATCGACCTGCGTGCGGAGCCACGCGAGCGGAGCGGGGCGTGCGGGGCCCCGCGAGCGAGCGTGTACAAGGGGAGTCCGAGGGGCGAAGCCCTCGGCGTAATTATGACCCGATCCGTGACGCGATCAGCTGAAAGTCAGCGTCTTTCCAGGCCTCGCGCAAACGCTGCTCGACCAGTGCGGCATCGGTGGTCTTTCCCTGCGCCTTCAGCGCTTGCAGGAGACCGTAGAGCGCCCAGCCCGTGCCCGGATTGCGGCGAAGGTCATCCCAGTACACGGCTTCCGCCTCGTCCGCGCGTCCCGCAGCCAGCAGGACCGCGCCGAGATTGAGACGCACCGGCAAGTGCCAGTCGGAAGGCTCTTGATAGTTGAGCGCGTCCTCGTAGCGGACCGCCCGCTCGAGGTGGAGCAATGCCGCGTCCCACTGTTTACGCCGGGCGGCGATCTCGCCGGCGACGACCTCCGGTGCGATCCGCAGGATTGCCTGACCGGTATTGGTCGAGAACGTCGTCTGCCCCTTGAGGGACGGATCGTTCACGAGCTTCGTCAGCAGCACGAGCTCGCGATCTGCCTGTGCGAGCTTCCCCTTGGCGGTCAACGCCATCGCACGGGCGTACCGCCACGCACCACGGGTGAACGCGGTGTCGTGCTTGGGTCCGTTGTCGGCGAGGATGGCGTCCCACTCGCCAAACCGCACCATGGCCCAATATGGGACGACCAGAAACCCTTGCAGGATCGGCACGGTGCCGAGCGCCTCGTCGGGAATCGCCGAGACGAGCTTGCGAGCGGCTTCGAGCGCGACCTTCCGCTGTCCGCTCGCGGTCGCGCCCATCCAGATGAAGTGAATGTTGTGCGGGTAGTAGCCGAGCGGATATAGCCCCTGCGCCCGGCACTGGGCGATGTAGTCTTCGTCAGCCTGTACTGCCAGCTGATTTGATTTGACGACGTCGGCGTGGCGGCCGACGCGCATATAGATGTGAGCCGGCATGTGAACGACGTGTCCCGCGCCCGGCATCAGCGTCAGCAGGCGGTCGGCCTCTGCCTCGGCTCGTTCGGGCGTGTCGGTCGGCTCCCACAAATGAATCCAGTAGTGCAACGCGCCGGGATGGTTCGGGTTCTTGGCGATTGCGAACTGCAGGGATTTCTCGATCTCGCGCGTTTCCTCGTACGGTTGCCCATCACGCGTCCAGTAGTTCCACGGACGGAGGTCCATCAGGGATTCGGCGTAGATCGTGCGCGCGTCGAGATCGTCAGGATAGTCGTCCACGAGCTCGCCCATCGCACGGGCGAACGCACGATCGCCGGCCTGACGATCGGCGGCCTTTCCGGTGTATCGCTTGGCCAGGGCATCGATGTAGTCCTGCTCGCGATCGCTGCCCCCCGCCTTGAGCTCGATCGCCTTCTGCGCGAGCGCGTACGCCTTCGGCTCGTCGTCGGCGTTCATCGTGGCATTGATGTTGGGGCCAAGCACGAGCGCCTGTCCCCAATAGGCCATGGCACATGCCGGATCGAGGCGGGCTGCCTCTGCGAATGCCCGAAACGCCTCAGCGTGATTGAACCCATACGCCAGGTTCAGTCCCTGATTCATGAACAGCTGCGCGCGTTCGGAGGTTGTCGTCACCTTGAACGTGTGGCTGCCGAGGTTCAGCAACCGCGGCGCCAGTGGCATGCCGGGTGTCGCCGCCTGCTCGTAGGCCGCAGGTCTGTGATAGTGCTGATGCCCAGGTGCGGGTGTGGTTTGCGCTGTCGCCAGTCCGGCGGACAGGCTCGCCACGATGGCCGTGATGGAGCGAACGGTGAGCTGATGCACGACGACCTCCAAACCTGACAAATCTCCCAGAGAAATCGCGCCGCCAGTGTCATGCGGTACACTGGCTGTGTGCTCCGTTTTTCCAGCGTTCCGCGATCGCTGCTGTTGCTGACGGCGGCGTCAGCGCTCCTGCTGCGCGACGCTGCGACGATGCGTGCCCAGCAACCGGCGCCCGAGGCATCCACCCCTGAGATTGCTGGGGTTCGCATTGACGCTATCGTCACGGATTCGAACGGCCGGCCGATCCTCGATCTGCGGCCGTCCGATTTTGAACTGTTTGAAAATGGCGTCTCTCGGCCGATTCAAGCCGCGCAACTCCGCACACTTCCCAAGGACGCCATCCCGGCCGAGCCAGTGCCCTCGGAAGTGGACCAGGAACGGGTCGCGAAGCAGCCCGGGACGCGAGTCTTCGCATTCTTTCTCGACGAATTTCACGTCACGCCCGGGCCAGGGGTGGACCGCGCCCGCACGGCGATCAACGAGTTCATCGATCAGAATCTGCAACCGCAGGATCTGGCCGTGGTCATGAGGCCGCTCGATAACGTGACCGCGATTCGCTTGACCCGCGATCGCGCGGCGTTGCACGGCGCGGTCGATGCCTTCGCGGGACGGAAGGGAGACTACGCGCCACGCACCCCCTTCGAAGAGCAATACATCGGGCGCGCGCCGGCTGCGGTGACTGGCGCCCGTCGTCAAATCGTCACGGCCGGATTGCGCGAGCTGTCGATGCGACTGGGTGAGCTGCAGGCGGATCGAGGCGTAATTGTTCTCGTCAGCGAAGGATTCCCCCGTGAGCCGTTGCCCGGTGGCCGCTCGTCGCGACTGCCCGATCTGCAGGGACTCGTGCGTGCGTCGAGCCGTTACCACCTGGCGATCTACACCCTCAATCCGTCGACCGCCACCGAGGATTCGTCGGCTGCCGAGGATCGCGATCGAGCAACCGCGATGCTGCAATGGATCACGACGCAGACCGGCGGCCGTGCGATGGACGCGGACACGGTTGTCGCGGGCATGGCGCGGATGAAGCACGATCTCGAGACCTACTACACGCTGAATTACCAGCCGGCCAAGGAAGACGGGCGTTTCCACACCCTCGAAGTGCGGACCAAACGTCGCGGCGCGGTCGTGCACACCGCGGCCGGCGTGTGGACGCCGCTCGGCAGCGAATGGCGTACGGCGATCTCCGCCGCGTCGAGCAGCATGTCGGTCTCCCGTCGCGCGCTTCGACGAAGCAGCCTGATCGACGCCTGGGTGGGATTGCTGCGGGATTCCAACGGCGGTATGCAACTGGTGATCTCCTGGGAGCCACGGACCCACGGCGCGTCAGCGCCGCAGACGGTCGCAGTCAAGGCACGCACAACGGCCGGCGCCACGCTGTTCGATGGGCGTCTCGGCCAGGTTGGATCGACGTCGAAGATGACGCCCGACAATGCGCGATTCGAGGTCTCAACCGGCCGCGTCGAGATCGACATGACGGTCTTCGATGCGACCGGCAAGAACATCGACACCGACGCGCGCGATTTCGATGTCCCCGACTTGCGTCGGCAGAAGTCCGGGCCGATATTGCTGGCGCCGGAAGTCGTCCGCGCACGCACCCTGCGGGATTTCCAGAATGCCACCACGAACCCCGACGCGGCGCCGGCGTCGGCACGGACCTTCGCCCGTGCCGATCGGCTGCTCATTCGCGTTCCCGCGTTCGACAGCAGCGGGACAGCCGTCCAGGTGACGGCCAAGGTCCTGAACTCCATGGGTCAGCCGATTCGCGACATCGACGCGCTCCAGTCGACGCCGCGCGATGGCATCGCGCAATTCGGTCTGCCGCTCTCCTGGCTCGTGCCCGGCGAGTATCAGATCGAGCTGATGGCGGCGAACACAAATGGCTCGGTCAAACAGCGCATCACGTTCAAGCTCACCGGTTGAATCCCTCATCGCTCATCACTGATCCTGAATCGCTGAGCCTCAAAACCCTGATCTATTTGAGCAATGGCACGACCAAAAACGATTGCGGCGGACCGATCGGCGTGACGGTCTCGCCCGTCATTTTTCCGATCGTTGCCCGATAGCGCCCGGCAGGCGCTGGTGGCCCACCCTGGCGCCCTCGCCCGCCGAAGAGCTGCGCCGCTTCCGGAGGCGCCTCGCCGCCGGCGCCGCCTCGCGCCCCTCGTCCCTCTCCCGGCGGCGTCGTCGGCGTCTCGCCGCGAAGATCCCAGGCGATGCGATGAACTCCAGCATCTTTCGGCAAATCGAGTCGACGAATCTGTTTACCTGTATCGTCCGCGATCGTCAGGACGAGCTTCGTGTCACCTGGCGGTGGCTGACCGACGCTGTATGTGAAAACCGCGCCGTACGGTGGATTCGGCGTCGTCGGATCGCCCCACGTTGCGCCGACCTGACCGAGGATATCGAACAGCGATGCGTCGCGAAGGGGATAGAGACGCGCTTCCTCTGCGAGCGCTGCCGGTGTGATGTCGCGGAGCGCGGTGTAGTCGTCCAGGATATAGGCGCCGCGGCCGAAGGTTCCGACGATGAGATCCTTGTCGCGACGCTGGATCGTCAGGTCACGCGCTTGCGCCGTCGGGATGCCTCCAGACAGCTGTATCCAATGCGTTCCGCCGTCAACCGTGAAGTGGACGCCAAATTCGAGCCCGGCAAATAGCAGGTTTGGATTCACATCGTCTTGAACGATCGACCAGGCGCCTGAACGCGGAGGGAGGTCGCCGGAAACCGACGTCCACGTCCGTCCCCGGTCGGTGCTCTTCGACACGTAGGGTTTGAAATCACCGCGCAGGTAGTTGTTCAGGGTGACGAAAATCGTGCCTGAGTCTCGCGGTGACGCATAAACATCGGTCACATACGTATGTTCCGGCACTCCGGGGAACGTCTCGATCTTCCGCCACTGTTTGCCACCGTCTTCGGTGATCTGCACGACGCCGTCGTCGGTTCCGGCGATGATCAGCCCTTCGAGCAACGGTGATTCATCGAGCGCGGTGATCGTGCTGAGCGTCGTCGTCGCCTGGTTGAACGCCACCGAGTCGGTTGGCCAGACCTTGCCCATGATTGGAATCTTCGTGGCGTCGAGCTGGCGCGTCAGGTCGCCGCTGATCGCATTCCAGGTCTCGCCACGGTCGTCAGTGCGATACACGCGCTCGCCGGCGAAGTAGAGCCGGCGCGCGGAGTGCGGGCTGATAATGAGCGGCGAATCCCACTGCCACCGACCGAATCTGCCGCCGCCCCGTCCGCCGAAACCTCCGCCCTGGCCTCCTCCACGTCCGGTTTGTCCAGCCGCTGACGTGTCCGGCTGCGGCGCCGGCGGACCACCGGTGGTGTTCCTCGCGCTGGGGCGTATCGTCGTGCTCTGCCCGGTTCGCAAGTCGAGTCGTTGAAGCGCTCCCTCCTGCGACTGCGAGTAGACGATACTGGCGTCTTCCGGGTCCTCTCGCCCCTGAAAGCCGTCGCCGCCACCGACGTTGATCCAGTCGCTGGTTCGAATGCCGACGCGGTTGACCGTGCGCGACGGCCCGCAGATCGATCCGTTGTCCTGCGCGCCACCGCAGACGTGATAGAAGGGCCTCGCGTTATCGGTCGACACGCGGTAGAACTGCGACAGCGGCAGGTTGGTGAAATGACGGAAGGTTTTGAGTGCGTCCCATGATTCGTAGAGGCCGCCATCGTTCGCGATGATGTAGTGCTTCGCGTCGGCCGGATCGAACACGATGTCGTGATGATCGACGTGGACGCCGGGAAGCGGCACCTGCGTCCACGTTTTCCCGCCATCGGTGCTTCGATCGATGTTCGTCTGCGTCGACCAGATCGTTTCGGGATCGTGCGCGTCGACAAAGATTTCGTTGTAGTACCCGGGGTCGCCGCCTCGATACCAGTCGTCACTGGCGGCGCCGCGGCCTTCCGGTGGCTCGCCCACCGGCGGCGCGCCGCCGCGCCTCCCGGTCTGCACCTGTTTTCCGATTCGCGTCCACGTCGCGCCGGCATCGTTCGAGCGGAAGAATCCGCCCTCCCCTTTTTGAGCGGTGACGAGCGCGTAGATGATTCGCGTGTCTCGCCAGTTGATGCCGAGCCCGATCCGTCCCATCTCGACCGTGGGCAGGCCCTTCGCCAGTTTGGTCCACGTCGCGCCCGCATTGCTTGACTTGTAGAGGCCGCTCTCGGGGCCGCCGCCGATCAATTGCCCGACCGCCCGCCGCCTCTGCAGCGCCGCAGCGTAGATGACGTCCGGCTTCTTCGGATCCATCACCATATCGGTGACGCCGGTGTCCGGGCTGATCGAGAGAATCGCCTTCCACGTCTGGCCGCCATCGGTCGTCTTGTACAGCCCGCGATCGCCTCCAGACGCCCACAACGGCCCGATCGCCGTGACGTAGACGACGTTCGAGTTCCTGGGATCGACGACGATGTTCTGAATGTGCTCGGAGTTCTCGAGCCCCATGCGCTTCCACGTGGTGCCTGCGTCGGTGGACTTGTACACGCCATCGCCAAACGCGACGCTCCGCTGATTGTTGTTCTCGCCGGTTCCCAGCCACACGACGCTGGAATCGCGCGGATCGACGGTGACGGCGCCCAGCGAGTACGATCCGTAGCGATCAAACACCGGTGTGAATGTGTTACCGCGATTGTCGGTCTTCCAGAGATTGCCGGACGCGGCGGCGACGTACCACACGCTCGGATTCTTCGGATCGATCGCCACGTCGCTGATGCGGCCGGACGTCAGTCCGGGGCCGACTGCCCGGAACGCGAAGTCCTTAAAATTGTCGGTCGTCAACCGATCGGTCTGACCCTGGACCCCAGCGGCGGCCATCGCGCCGGTGGCGAGCGCAAACAGGCTCCGCCACACTCTCTTCATCGGTGTCATCGTGCGGTCCTTGAGCGGAAACGGTGCCGGATTATACCCTTCGGAGCCGCTCGGCGGCGCGCTCGAGCGTCTCGTCTTTTTTCGCGAAGCAGAAACGAAGTACCGGCGGCGCGGGCGAGCGATACAGGAACGGCGAGGTGGGAATGGACGCGACGCCGTGTTCCTTGGTGAGGCGCACGGCGAAATCGGCATCGTGTTCCGACGTAATCGCTGAATAGTCCATCAGTTGAAAGTAGCTGCCCCGGCTCTGGAGCGGCCGGAACCGCGATCCCTCCATCAACTTCAGGAACAAATCGCGCTTGGCTTGAAAGAACGGCGACAGTTCCTTCAGGCCTCGTCGTGACGACAGCACGTCGGCGAGCCCGTATTGGACAGGCGTGATCGTCGAAAACGTCACGAACTGGTGCACCTTGCGGAATTCGGCGGTCAACTCCGCTGGCGCGACCGCGTAGCCGATCTTCCAGCCGGTCGTGTGGTAGGTCTTTCCGAACGACCCGACCACGAAGCTCCGCTCGGCGAGCTCAGAGTGCCGCGCCATGCTCTCGTGCTGCAGGCCGTCGAAGATGATGTGCTCGTACACCTCGTCGCTGACGATCACCAGGTCGGTCCCTTTGACCAGCGCGATCAGTTCCTGGATGTCGGCGGCCGACAGGACCGCGCCGGCGGGATTGTGCGGCGTGTTGATGATTAGCAGGCGCGTCTTCGGCGTCACGGCTGCTCGCACGGCCGGCCAATCGACGCTGTAGTCCGGATAGCGTAGCGGGACAACGATCGGCGTTCCGCCGCTCAGCTCGATCGCTGGAATGTACGAGTCGTAGCAGGGCTCGAGCACGATCGCTTCTTCACCAGGATGAAGAACGGCGGTGACTGCGTCGAAGATCGCCTCGGTGCCTCCCGAGGTGACCGTCACTTCCGTGTCGGCATCGTAGCGGCGCCCATGGAAATCCTCGTACTTCGCCGCGATCGCTTCGCGCAGCGCCGCGACGCCCTGCATCGGCGCGTACTGATTGCGCCCGGCGCGCATGTGCGTTGCCACCGCCTCGACGAGCTCGGGATCGCAATCGAAGTCGGGGAACCCTTGCGACAGGTTGATGGCGCCGAGATCCGATGCGAGCTTCGACATCACCGTGAATATCGTCGTGCCCACAGACGGGAGCTTCGACCGGAACCGCGTCTCAACACTCATGCGTTCACCTGTTCAAAACAACCCGTGGTGGTGTTCTTCCGTACAGCATTCCACGGGAAGTGCTGGCCGTTCATCGCGATGTAAACACCGGGCGGCAGCTCTTGCACGAACGACAATGCCGATCCGAGGTTGAACAGTCCGTCCGAACTGCCAAACGCGTAAGGCACCATGGCTCCGGTCAAGACGATGGTCTTGCCATCGAGCGCCGCATCCGCGAGCGCGCGTGCGGTCTGGACCATGGTGTCGGTGCCGTGGGTCACGACGATGGCAGTTTCCTGGCTGCGACGCGCCTGATCCACGATCGCTCGTCGCCCCGCATCGTCTAGCTCAAGGCTGTCGACCATCATGACCGTTTCGACGGTCACGTCCAACCGGCACCGTCCCAGCCTGAGCATTTCCTGGACGTGCGTGTCTCGAAAGTACAGGCGCCCGGTCAGTTCGTCGTATTTCTTGTCGAACGTGCCGCCGGTTACCAGGATGCGGATTTTCTTCATAACAAAACTGAAACCGGGGCTTACCGAATCGCGCGCCGGGCGGTCCTTATTGTAGTGCGCGCGGGGCGTGCGCAAGGCGTGGGCCCCGCTTCAACTTACTTGTATTCAGGCGGTTAGCAATTCCGCCGATCGCAAAAGTGTAAATCGGCACCATGCTTGCCTGATTCGACCCGAACCTTGAGGAGGTGTCCATGTTCGCTCTTTCAGCGATTCTGATCGGTGTGATCGGCGTGTTCTATGTGCGCCGTCGCAGCGCGCGCAAGAAGCAGGGAACTGCGTAGCAGCGGTTCAAACCCGGTTCGGCGAACGAGCGCGCGAGTATGCGGCCGGAACGGAGCTGGCGACGAAGCGCCAGCATAGCGGAGGCCGCCAGGCGGGGTGCACGGGCCCCCCGCCGATCCAACAGAAGTGTCGGGGAGTCCGAGGGGCGAAGCCCCTCGGAGTGATCAACGCGTTGCTCGAAACAGATCGTCGGCCGAAGACAGGATGATCCGTCGCAGCCTGTCGGGGTAGGTCGGCGGAAGCTCCGCGAGAAACGTTCTCACCAGGTGCGCGGCGCTCGCGGAGCTGTGGCCCGAGAGCGTCGCGTCCATCCAGCGTTTCGGAAAAAAGATGTCACCCGTCCGTTGAATCTCCTCGAGCATGGTCAGGCTCGCGGGAATGTATGGCAGCGCGCTCTCGGCGCGCAGCGGGTGATGCAGGTAATTCACCGCTTCGAGCACCCACGGCTCGCGCCGGCGATTCGCCGGATCGCGCAGGCTCGCAAAAAACGCATCGCGGGTCGCCTGATCGGCCGACAACGCCGGCCGTACGAACGCGAATCGTGCTTTGCGATCCGGGTTCTCGATTCGAGTGAACTGCTGATCGAGAATCGACTGCCACGCCGGCACTGCCCGTACGGCCAGTTCCTCTGACAGCTGAATATAGTCCGGCTCGGCCAGGATCAGCCCGGGGACGATTTCCGCCTGGCGCCAGACGCGCTCGAGCCAGCCAAGCGTTGCCGGCGTGCGTGCGGTATCGCGGAGCGTGGAGAACCACGCCGACTTCACGGTCGCGGCGGACGCCTTGCCCAGACCTTCGCGCAGCACGCGTTCGAGTGTCGGCGTCAGCGCATCGCGTTCGGCATTGGAAACGAAGCGCCAGAAGCCCTGCTCGGTGAACGAGAGCATGCGCTGCAAGTTCAGCTCGTCCGGTTCTTCCGCCACCGCCGCCATCAGCTCTTCGACGACGTCCACGGCGCGGGCGCGTCGTTCGAGCATGTCCTCCCAGAGCGTGACCATCGCGCTGCCCCGCGTGAGTGCGTCTGGAATGTCGCGAAGGTGGCGAACGAGATACTCCCGGGTGGCGCGATCGACTTCGAAGCCGCCGTAGGCGACGCCACCGCCGGTTGGCAGCACAAAGCGCGGCGCCGGAAGACCGCGCGCGGTCGTCACTTCAACGCGGGACGCGTTCAGCGTAATTGGGATTCGTCGGATCGTGTCGTCGTATCCGAGCACGATTTCCATGCGCTCCGTCCAGACCAGGCCGCGTCGGGGTATCGGGTCTTTCTGCACGAATGCGAGCCGCGCAATGCGCCCGTTCTCGATCTCGAGATCGGTTGCGATCTCGGGACGTCCCGCCTCTTCCACCCACGCGTGGCTCCACGCCTCCAGGTCGTCAGGGTTCCTGCCATCGAGCACCTGGATCAGCTCTGCCCACGAGGCGGTGCCAAACATGTGGGCGTTCAGGTAGTCGCGCAGCCCATCGCGGAACGCGTCCGCTCCGAGGATCATCTCCAGCTGCCGCATGACGATCGGCGCCTTTTGATAGATGATGGCGCCATACAACGTGCCGGCCTCGCTCAGATTGTCGAGACGCTGGCGGATGCTGTTGGTGCCCGGCGTGCGATCGACCTCGTAGGCCGCCGGATAGTAGGTGAGGAGAAACCGGAGGTCGTGATTGATGCCGGGGAACGACGGATTGACGATCTTTGCCGCCATGAAGTTGGCGAAGACCTCCTTCATCCACACGTCGTTGAACCAGCGCATCGTCACGAGATCGCCGAACCACATGTGCGCCGTCTCGTGCGCGATCACGCTGGCGCGTCCGAGCTTCTGGTTCTGCGTCGCGCTCTCGTCGAGAAAAAGCCCCGACGCGTTGTAGAAGATCGCGCCGGCGTGTTCCATCCCGCCGAACTGAAATGACGGCACCAGCAGAAAATCGAACTTCCCGAATGGATATTTGATCGCCGTGTACTGCTCGAGCCAGGCGAGCGCCGCCGCATGCAAGTCAAAAATGACGTCGCGGTTCCGCACCACCTTGGCCGCATCGGTTTCGCGGTGGAACATGCGGAGCCGCCGGCCGTTTCGTTCTGCGGTTTCGATCTGATAGCGTCCTGCGGCGAAGGCGAACAGGTACGTGGGCAGCGGATCGGTCTCCGAGAACCGAATGGCGGTGGTGCCGTCGACTCGCTTCCGCTCGATTTCCGGACCGTTGGCGAGCGCCTCCCAGCCGGTCGGAATGTCGAGCGACAGCGTATACCTGGCCTTGAGATCCGGCTGATCGAAACATGGAAACGCCAGCCGTGCCCGGGCGGGCACGAACAGCGTGTACATGAACTCTGGATTGCGGTTCAAGGGCCCGTCGTCCGCGGTGAACTTGAACGTGATGACGTTCTCTCCTGCACGGAGATGGGCCGGCGCGATCAGCAGGTGTTCGGAGATGGCCTCCACCGGGATTTCCCGTCCCTGGGTCTCTGCGCGGAGAGGTCCGGTGCCGGCAAAGTCGAACGCCAGGGCCCGGGTTGCATCCGCCAGAGTGAACCGGGTTGTCACCGTTCCCTCGACCCGAGCGGCCTGGTCGGAAGGAATGGTGAAATGGAGTTCGTAGCGGAGGTCGGTGATCCGCCGCGCACGTTCTTCGGCGAGGCCGAGAGGGACACCAGGCCCGGGTCGATCCTGAGCAGACACGAACTCAGTCGCCATCATGCAGCAGATGCCGAGGGTACCTGCGACGACCTCGCGAATCATGGACGCATATTATCAGGCGATTCGGCGGCGTCTCAGCCCCCACAGTCCTCCCACCACCACCAAGTAACAGAGAGTGATTATCGACAGCGACATGAACCGGCCGTAGGCCGCGCGCCCCATGATGTCGTAGAGGCTCAACCCGATCGCAGCCAGGGCGATGCGGATGACGAGCCGTGAACGCGGTGAATGCAGATCGTCGTAGTTCACGAGAAGCATGATCGCCGGCGTCGAGACGAGGAATACGTAGTCCCATCCCTGTGGCGACAGAAGCGGGATCATGGTCAGCAGCAGAGCAGCCTCGAGTCCTTCCGGAAAGGTCACGCGGGACCGATTGAGACAGACCAGGAGCGCCAGCGTCAGGATCAGCGTTGAGCTGACCGCCGTCAATGTCGTCGCCAGTCCGCCTGCGCCGATCCATTTTGCCCACATCGCCGCGATTGACACGTTGTCCGAGTTGGTGAGATTCGGCGCCGTCGAGGACGATACGGTTTCCCACCAGTTGCGGTGAAGCTCGATGTCCCCCGGGACGCCGTAGACGACTGCCGGAATGGCAATCGCGAGGATCGTTCCCGCCGCCGCGGTGCCGATCGACACCCGTTGTCCGCGAAGCAGGAGCCAGGGGATAAAGATGATGGCGTACGGCTTGACCACGATCGCCAGCACGAGAAGGCTTCCGCCAACCCATTCATTCCGTCTGCGTAAAGCGAGAACGGCCGCGGCCACGATCACCGCAAACAGGGCATTCATTTGTCCAAGCACCAGCTCGTGGCCGTAGAACTTCACCATCACCACGAGCGTGACGACGACGAGAAGCCAGGTTGGCCTGCGCCGCTCGGGCAGGATCCGAAGGCTCAGGAGGAGGAGCGCCGCCAGCAATGCAACGGAGGTGACGAACCAGATCGCCTTCGCCGATTCCAGCGTCACGGCCGACAGGGGAATCGCGAGAACAGCAAACGCCGGCAGGTACTTGAACTGGTAGTGGCCGTCTTCGACCCGATACAGCGGCTCGGCGGCTCGCGCGCGGGTCGCCGCGGTCCAATAGACGGCGAGATCGGGCATCTTCCGGGAAACTTTGCTGACGAACAGCAGCGCGAGAAGGAGGGTTGCGCAGACGACAAGAAGCGTGACGACGCGCGGCCGTACTGAGTCCTTTCTCACTAATCACTAATCATGAATCACTCATCCTCGAATCGCGAATCCTCGGATCCCCGACAACAGACTATTCGATCCGCAGCGCCGTGATCGGATCCAGTCGAGTCGCGCGGCCCGCCGGGATCAGGCACGCACAAACGGTGACAATGCCAAACACGGCGGCAATTGCGGCGAGCGTCACCGGATCGCTGGGCTTGATCTGGACCAGCAGCGTTTGCAGAACCGGCGCGGCCGCTAGCGCGCCCGCGGTCCCGAGGGCCAATCCGATCGCCAGCTGGACCAGTCCCTGCCGGAGAATCAGCCAGGACACCTGACGCGGACGGGCGCCGAGCGCCATACGGATGCCGATCTCCTGCGTCCGCTGTGTCACCGAGTAGGCCGTCACCGCGTAAATGCCGACCGACGACAGCACCAGCGCGATGATCGCAAAGATCGTAAACATCGTCCCGAACACGCGATAGGGCCAACGTTGCTGGGCGAATGACTGTTCCATCGTCTGAACGCCAAACACCGGCTGATCGGGGTCGGTCGCTTGAACCGCTTCACGCACCGCGGACGTCAGCGCTCCCGGCTCGCCTCGCCCGCGGACCAGGATGGCGGTGCCGCCCGGCGGATCGAGACGGTACGAGCCATAGATGACGGCGTCCGGATCGACGTCCTGCACGTTGCGCTGCCGGACCGTCGGCGTAACGCCCACGATGGTCATCCAGGGCTTCACCTTTTGCGCGTCTGGCCCGGTCGTGGGCGCTTTGAAACGGATGCGCTTACCGAGCACGTCTTCGCCGGGATAGTACTGCGCGGCAAATCGTGCGTTGACGACGATGGCTTCCGAGCCAGTATTGCCGTCGGCCTCACTCAGGAATCGTCCCTGTCGCGGCGTGACGCCGAGCGTGTCGAAATAGCTCTCGCTGACGTACATCGTCGTGATCTGCGGGACCTTTTTGGGGTCGCCCTCGGGCCGCCCCTCGAATTCGATGCCGCGCGATCCGGCGCCGTTGCCGGGGGGCGCGCTGGTAATGGACGACGCAGCGACGCCGGGAATTGCCGCGAGGCGCGGCAGCAGCGATTCGTAGAAGAGCCGGCGTTTTTCGGGCGTCGGGTATTTCTTATCTGGCAGCGAGAGCCGCATCGTCAGCATCCGGCTGGTGTCGACGCCGATGTCCATGGCATAGAGCTTCATGAAGCTGCGGATCATGAGTCCGGCGCCCGCGAGCAGCACAATCGTCAAGGCCAGCTCGGCGACCACCATGCTCGAGGCCATCCACCGCGCGCGGCGCCCGCCGGCATTGCCACGTCCACTTTCCTTGAGGATCTCGTTGAGGTTGGTTTTCGACACTTGGAGGGCGGGGACGATGCCGAAGATGATGCCGGTCGCGAAGCAGACCGCCACGAGGAACGCGAAGACGGTCGTGTCCATCGTGAACTTTATCCAATACGGTTTCCCGACATCCGCGACGGCCAGATCGAAGAGACGGACGCCGACGAGCGACAGCACCCAGCCGAGCACTCCGCCCAGACACGCGAGCAGGGTGCTTTCCACCAGAAGTTGCCGGATGACACGTCCGCGGCTGGCGCCAAGCGCGATCCGGACCGCCACTTCACGCGACCGACGGGCCGATCGAGAAAGGAGAAGATTGGCAACGTTTGCGCAGGCGATTAGCAGGACGAAGCCGACCGCTCCCATCAGCGCGAGAAACACGATTCGGATCGGCCCGCCATTAAACCGCTGATTGAACGTCATGATCTCGGCGTCCATTGACTTGTTGGTGTCGGGATACTGCCGCTCGAGGTTCTTGTTGATGCCAGTCAATTCGGTTTGCGCCTGCTTGAGCGTGACGCCTGCCGCGAGCCGGCCGAACAGGTTCATGCGACGGGTGTCGCGGCGCTCCATGTCAGCATCGGGCACGAGCGGGATCCACGCGTCGGTATTGGTCGGGAACTTCATGCCCTCGGCCATGACGCCAATGATCGTGGTCGGGACGTCATTGATCCTGACCGACTTGCCGATGACGCTGGGGTCGCCGCCGTAGCGCGTCTTCCACAAACCGTAACCAATGATGGCCACCGGCTCAGCACCCTGGCGGTCCTCACCGTCCTTGAAATCGCGCCCGCGGATCGGCGCCTCACCGATGATGCTGAGTGCGTTCGTGCTGACCTTCACCCCGCTCGCGCGCTCCGGCGGATGACCACTGTCGCTGATGTTCATGGCAACTTGCTGGTAGGCGGCCAGCGAGGCAAAGCTCCGAGCCGTACGCCAGTCCTGAAAGTCCGGGTACGACACGCCTTGCGAATTGCCCTCGGCCGTATTGCGCGAGTTGAGGTGGACGATCTGGTCGGAATTCGGGAACGGCAAACCTCGCAGCAGAACCGCGTTGACGAACGTGAAAACCGTGCTGTTGACCCCGATCCCCAGGCCGAGCGCGACGACCGCGACCAGCGTGAACCACGGGTCTTTGATCAGCATCCGGAAGGCATACTTCAAGTGCATACCGGTGCCATACGAAGATAACTACGTGTCTGTTCGGCCTTTTCACAGGTCATAATGTTGATGGTGACGACCGCAACCCCCGACCAACCGCCGGCGCCGCGCGTGCGGCGCGGCATCCTTCCTCCTTCGTACGAGCGTTCCCTCGGCCACGCCGAGCGCATTGAGCTTGCCAGCGATCGCGTGATCCGGGAACGGAACAAGGTCAGCTACCGGTTCGCACATTGGCCGATCTGGATCTTCGTGTTCTTCATCGCCCCGGGTCCGTTGACGTTCGAACTGTTCGCTCGAGGATTCGACTCGCAAATGGCCCTGTGGCTCGGGCTGGTGCTCGTTTGTACTGGCATTGCCGGACTCCGTGGCAGCCTTCCCGGTGTCGAACCGCGCCCGTACATCATTCGCTTCACCGAAGATCGACCAAATCCGCTCTATCGACGCGTGTGCTATACGCTGGCATGGAGCGAAGTCATCGCCTTTGCTGTGCTCAACATGGCAGGCCTGGTGACAGCGATCGCGACCGGGTCCTGGCGCCTGCGTCAGATGTACGACGTGGCCTATTTCCCGATTGTCGTGACGATCTGGCTACTCGGCGCGTTCGGTCAGCTGCCACGCGTGAAGGCGTCGACACAGAACGAAGGGCACGAGCGGCGATACTTCTACGGCTCGGTCTGGGCGGTCTGCATCGCGCAGCCGACGTTGTGGTTTTTGTGGAAGCTGCTTCCCCGGTCGACGTCAGCTGATGTCGTCAAGCTGATCGTGTTCGTCGGCATCCTGGCCTACGTCGGCAACATGGCACGACGCGGTCTTCTTCCGCGAACCCGTCCGATTGTGCCTGGCGAGTTGGCGGTTTCAGACTAGCGGCAGCTTTAGCTGCCGAGCTGTCGAGTCGCACGCTCCGACGGTCTACTCGAAGAATCGAAGGCGCGAAGAATCGAAGCAGAGCTCAGCGAACACTTCGACGCTGGCGGGACGCCGGCCTCGGGCCGTGGGCTCGTCTCAGTTCGACAGGGTATGTCCTGCGAATTCCGCCCGCCACCGGCTAAAATTGATCGAGGCACCATGAGCACGAACCTCGAGCTGGACGATCGCGGCTTCATCACCACCTGTCCATCCTGCGGTCAGCGGAATCGTCTCCCGTTCTCTGGCCGCGACGCCCGCTGCGGCCGGTGCAAGACCGCCTTGCCGCCGCCGTCCGAGCCCATTGAGGTCCCAAGTGTCGAGGTCTTTGACGCGCTGGTCCGTGGCGCCGGCCTTCCCGTCGTAGTGGACTTCTGGGCACCCTGGTGTGGACCCTGCCGGATGGTGGCGCCTGAACTGGTCAAGGTGGCGGCATCGAATGCGGGGCGTTTCGTCGTCGTCAAGGTCAACACAGACGCGTTGCCGGAACTTGGCGAGCGCTTCCGCATCCGCTCGATCCCGACGATGGCGATCTTCGAGGGAGGCAGGGAAGCCGCCCGCACCGCCGGCGCGATGCCGGCTGCTCAGATCGAAAGCTTCGTCAACGGCGCGGTCAAGGTTTCCTGACTGCGGTAGGATTGGCGGCATGCACGGGCCTCAGCCGATTGCCGACTCGCTGAGGCGGGAATTCGGCGCATTCGTTCTCGAACGCTATCCATTTGCCGCCACCTCAGCCCGGGAAGCGCTTGCCGCGGTAACCGGCGTCAACCCGGTTCTCGCCAGCGGCATCGATAAGCTCCGCGAGCCCTTTGCCCGCGAGTTTCGGGTTCGCCTGCAGCGCCTTGCCCCGATCGACTTGTCCGAGCCCACGCCAGGCGTGCCGGCAACGCAGCGATTCGAGCAGGCGGTCGAAGACATTGTCGAGGCGTGCGACGGGTTTCTGCAGCGCGTCGCGATCCGTGCATCGCTGACCCCTGCAGAACGCCTCGAAATCCTTCGCGGCATGCTCTTGACCCGCGCCACCGACAATCGACTGAAGGCCTTCTTCACCAACGGGGAAGTGCGATACGGCGACGCGGTTTTCCAGGGCAAGGGGTTTCGCTCGCTTGGGCAAGAGGCGATATACGGCGCCGCTATTCGGCTCCGTCGCGGGGATCAGTATCGCGACGGCGACGAGTGGCGAGGAGACATCGTCTCGCCCCTCATCCGCGATCTCGGCGTAACCATCGCGATGCGCTCCGAGCCGGAGATGATTCGGCAGGTCCTGTCGGCGCAGATGGGGAAGGCCGGCCCGCCGATGAACGGGAAGGATCTGCACGTCGGCGACATGCGATACGGGATTTGGCCGGCCATCGCACCGCTCGGAACCGGGCCGGTCACCATCACCGGACTCGCCTTTGCGTTTGCCCGCGAGGGATCCGGCCGGGTCGCGATCTCGTTCATCGGTGAAGGGGGCTCATCACTCGGCGAGTGGCACGAAGCGATCAATCTCTGTGCGGTGCGGAAACTGCCCGCCGTCTTCGCTCTCCAGAACAACCAGACCGCGTTGTCCACCCCGGTTCAGGATCAATCGGCGGTCCGCGTCTTTGCCGACAAGGCGGTCGGCTATGGCATACCGGGGATTACGATCGACGGGACCGATCCCGACGCGATTGCGGCGGCGTTCCACTGGGCCGTGGAGCGGGCGCGCGACGGACGCGGGCCGGCGTTGATCGAGCTCATCTCAATGCGCATGTGCGGCCATGCCCATCATGACGACATGCTGTACCTCGGCAAGGATCCGCCGCTCGGGTGGGAGTATCCGCCGCTCGCCGACGGCGGCTACGTGAATCGCGAGCGCTATGAGTATTGGGCGGCACGCGATCCGATTCCGATGTATGCGGCACGACTGGAAGCCGCCGGGCTGGTTGATGCTTCGACGATCGACGAATGGAAGCGCGATGCGCTCGAGCTCGTCGAGTCGCAGGCGAAGCTCGTCATCGCGGCCGACTGGCCGTCAGCCGACGATGTCGGCGTCGGTGTGCTCGACGGCGAACCGGCGCGCGTCCGCATCGACGTGCTGGATCCACACCGGTCCGCCGCGCGACAGCCTCGCACGACGCCAGCGGTCGAACCAGTCGGACCCTTCGATCGGAAGGGCCACACGTTTCTCGAGGGGGTGATGCTGGGGGTCGGCGACGCGCTGCGCGCCGACCCGCGAGCGTTCGTCTTTGGCGAGGACGTCGGCGGTCAGTACGGCAACGCCTTCCTGTTGTTGCGGCCGCTGCTCGAGGAATTTGGCGATCGACTCATCAACGCGCCGATCTGTGAGAGCGCCATTCTCGGCGTCGCGGTCGGATCCGCCATCGCCGGGCAACGCCCGATCGTCGAGATGCAGTTCAACGACTTCGTGGCGACCGGCTTCAATCAGCTCGTCAACAACGCGTCCAAGATTCGCTACCGCTGGGGGGGCAGCGTGCCGATGGTCGTGCGCCTGCCATGGGGCGGATTGCGCTACGCGGGCCCCTTCCACAGCCAGAACACTGAAGCGTGGTTTTATCGCACGCCCGGGCTCAAGATCGTGGTGCCGTCGACGCCCTCAGACGCGCGGGCTCTCATGGCCGCGGCGGTCGCTGATCTGGATCCGGTGCTCTTTTACGAGCACATCGCGCTGTACCGCGATCCACGAATCAAGCAGGAGCTTGCTGACGACGCGCCGGCACCGATTCCCATCGGTCGCGCCGCGTTGCGGCGACCGGGCACCGATCTCGCAATCATTTCGTACGGCGCGTACGTGCATGTGGCGCTCCGCGTCGCCGAACGACTGGCTGCAGACGGGCACGAGGCGGCGGTGCTCGATCTGCGTTCGCTGATGCCGCTCGATCGGGCAGCCATGCTGGCGCTCGCTGAACAGTGCAGCCGAGTCCTGGTCGTGCACGAGGACTGCAGGACCGGCGGCATCGGCGAAAGTGTCGCGGCAATTATTCAGGAAGAGGCGTTCGAGTTTCTGGACGCACCCATCCGCATCGTCGGCGCGCTGGACACGCCCGTTCCCTATTCACCACCGCTCGAAAACGCGTATTTGCCGTCGGAGGACGAGATCGAGCGCGCCGCGCGGCATCTCCTCGCGTACTGACGGCCGCAGACACCGATGTCGCATACTGCCGGAGGCGTCGCGTCGGAGCGCGATGCCTTACGATCTGCGCCTCGACTGAGCGTCATTATCCCGTGCTACAACAGCGCGGCGACGCTTGGTGAACAGCTGGCGGCCCTCGCCCGGCAGACGACTCGCTATCCGTGGGAAGCCGTGATCGCCGACAACGGATCGCGCGACGACACCGTCGCCATCGCGAACCGCTTCCGCGATCGCCTTCCCTCGCTGCGGATCGTCGATGCCACGGCTCAACGGGGCGCGGCCTACGCGCGGAACACCGGCGCCCGTGCCGCACGCGGCACGGCCCTCCTCTTTTGCGATGCTGACGATGTGATGGGGGAAGGTTACCTGGAGTCGATGGGACGCGCGCTCGACCAGCATCAATTCGTGGCGTGCCGCTATGATTTTCAGAAACTGAACTCGTCCTGGCTCGCGGCGGCCAGAGGCGGCATCGGCCAGGGGCAGGAACAAGGCCTCGCCGGCGGGTATTGCCATCCGACATTGCCGTACGCCGGTGCCGGCGGACTCGGCGTGGACAAGTCGATTCACGAAAGCGTGAACGGGTTCGACATGACGCTCAACGCGATGGCCGGCCAGGAAGACACTGATTACTGCATTCGCGTGCAGCTTGCCGGCACCCCGCTCGTCTTTGTAGACAACGCCGTCATGCACGTGCGATTCCGCGATACCGTGACCGGAGTGTTCAACCAGGCATGGGCATGGGCGGAGAGCGGCACACACGTGCAGCATCGATACGCGCCGGCGGCGGCGTCCGCGTCATTCGGCAGGACCGCGTACGACCTCGGCCGGCATCTCATGTGGAAACTGGTTCGAGTGCGGTCGAAGGCCGATATAGCTCAGTGGATCTGGCTTGCTGGTTGGTGTGGCGGGCTGTTGAGCGCTCGCCGGACGCCGGAGCCGCAGCGTGAGTGATCGCCCGTTGCGCTTTGCCGTGGTCATGCAGACACCCAGGGACCCGCAGTCGGCGGTCTACATCGGCTATCAGGGGCTTGCCGCTGCCCTCGCCCGACTCGGCCACTCTGTTGAGATCGTCTCGCCGGGAGATTTCCGGGCGGTCGCACGGTTAGGCGGTCGCTGGGTCCCGCTGGTATACCCGGTCGCCGTTGCCCGCTGGTTGCATCGGCGCCGGGACGATTTCGATCTGGTGATGTTCCACAGTTACTCGGGTTGGCTGGCGACGTCGTTCATGCACCGACGGCCGCGATCGCTCGTCATGTTTCACGGCGTAGAATCGCTCTACCACCGCGAACTTCGAGAGGAAGCGCTGCGCACCGGCGGCGGCCTGTCCTGGCGATACCGCCTGCTACAGGAAGTCCTCATGCCGGTGATGCTGAAGGTTGCGTGCCGCACGGCGTCGGGTGTCGCCTGTCTCAATCAGGCCGAAGCGAACCATCTCGCGAGCAAGCACTGGGTCACGGGATCCGGCCCGGCAGTGCTGGCCCACGGTGTCCCCGCCGACTTCTTTGCGGCGTCCCGAACGCCTCGTCCGATTCAGCATGTGCTGTTCGTCGGCCAATGGCTCCCGATGAAAGGCATCCGTTACCTGCGCGATGCCGTGACGACGCTGCTCCGTGACACTCCGGCGATGCGCGTGACCTGCGCCGGGACACTGGTGCCTGAGGAGTCGGTGAAGGCCGAATTCCCGCCGGACGTTCACGACCGACTCGCAGTCTATCCCCGCGTCGATCAGTCAAGGCTCGCGAAGCTTTACTGTGACGCCGACGTCTTCGTGTTCCCGAGTTTGTATGAAGGGTTCAGCCGCGCGATCCTCGAGGCGATGGCGTCCGGGCTGCCCATCGTGTGCACCTCCGTCGGCGTGGCCGGCGATGCGCTGAAGCACGAAGAGAGCGCGCTGTTCCTGCCGAAGCGCGACGCCCCGGCGATAGTCGCGGCGATTCAGCGCCTTCGCGACAGCCCGTCTCTTGCCGCCAGGCTCGGCAACGCCGCCCGTGCTGCCGCCAGCAATTACACGGTGGCCGATGTATCCCAACGGACGATCGCGGTGATCCTCGACGCTTCTGGAGCGCCTGCGGCCCGCGCGAGGCGCGGAGCCGCCGAGCGCGAG
>JBKPNQ010000240.1:0-47581 GCA_046732715.1 Acidobacteriota bacterium
GCCCTCGAGCTGTCCGACTTCGACGCGTTCAAGAACGCCATCGACGGTCTCGCGAAGAAATACGTCGAGATGGTCATCGGCAAGGGCTTCGACGCGCTGGGCTCGCAGGCCGAGTTCAAGAAGTTTCTCGGCGTCGTGCAGAAGGTCGTCACGAGCTACGAGCAGGTCGAAGATCGCGCGGTCACACTCTTCGATCGTTACTTCGACAAGCTCGATCAGCTGACCGGTTTCCTCGACAAGATCCAGGGCCTCCCCGACGGCGCGCTCGACACGCTTCGGAAGGATCTCAGCCCCGAGCTCTGGACGATCCTGTCGCAGCTCACCGACGGTGATCCGCTGGGTTTCCTGCTGGAACAGGTCACTGTGGCCGGCAAACGCGTCGACAGCCAGGGCGAACTGAAAAAGCGCGCCAGCGCGGTGACGAGCCTGATCCGCGACGCCGCGCACGCCGAAATCCGTCGCGTCATCGGTCTGGCCAAGCAGCAGTTCGGGCTCGACCAGCTCTTCGCCGAGGCGGCCAAGATCGACACGGTCGAGGAACTACAGGCCCTCGCCAACGAGAAGGTCGGTCTGTTCATCACGCGGCTGGTCGGACGCAGCCTCGACTCCGCAACCAATCTGAAGCAGGCCCTCAACGAAGTGCATGCGGTTCTGGTGAAGATCGACTCGTTCGGCGAGAACCTGTTCAAGGCCTTCAAAGAGGCCACCAACGCCACCTACAAGACGGCGCTGCACGCCGAGTACAGCCGCGCCTCGGAGACCGATTCGCTCGTGGACGTCATTCTCAATATGGCGAACCCGCGCGGCGCAGGTCTGCTCGCGCTGGCCGGCAAAGGCGACTTCGAGGAAATCCTCACCATCTCCGACACCGATGTCGTCAGGCTGCGGGAAGGCGTGTTCACGCACCGCACGAAGCGCGAGAGCGCCTTCAAGGTCAACATCATCGGCTGGCACTTGAACTACCAGTACGAGGGCTTCGACCGCGTGATCACCGAGACCGAACAGCGGCTGGTCCCGTCAGACCAGGGCATAACCGTGCTGACGACGGCCTCTCTCGAGATCGAACGGAAGCGCAAGCGGAACGACGAAGAAACCCACGTCAACTTCCTGCTTCGTGCGCTGGGTGAATCCGCCGGCCTCGTCAAGGCGGATCCAAAAAGCGCTGGATACGTCATCGATTCGCTCAGCTCCCTCACCGCCCGCTACCAGCTCAACTTCACCGACGACGACACGTCGTCGATCGAATTGAGAGACTATCTGGCCTTTGCGGAAAGCCTCGGGCTCGACGACAAGGGGGCCACGCTCGAAGAGGTGGCCCCGCTGCTGCCGAAAGACGCCGCTGGCAGCTTTGGCAAGGTGGCGACGAGCTACGACGTGCGATTCGGCGAGCCGGCGATGAAGGCGCTGCTGTCGGTGAAGAAGCTCTCGACCGTGGCCGAGCAATCGGTGCGGAACTCGATGCGCGACATGCTGCTCTCGAACTACCTGAAGAGCGGCGACAGCCTGCATGATGTCGCGTTTGCCTACGCGTCGCCGGGAATGTTCACGCTCTTCCGGGAGCAGGGCTTTGCAACGTTCATCGGCGGATCGTCGGCTCTTGTGTTCTCTATCGGCATCGCCAACACAGGCATCGCCGCGCCGACATCAGTGACCCTCGATCGGACCGAGCGGCAGCTCCTGGCCACCATCTACGACATCGAGAACAAGTTCGTGGATGCGCTGAAGAACCTGATCGATCTGTTGGCGGCGAAGAAGATCGATCCGTCGAAGTTCGAGAAGGCCGCCGGCAAATTCGGAGAGGCGATGAAAGACTTCGACGAGTTCGACCAGACCTCGAACAAGCACGGCGTCGGCACGTCCACCGTGTTCGCGCTGTTCGACCAGTTGGTGCGGCTCGCCGCCGGCGGTCCGTCGGCGAACGCGGCGGCGCTCCACCTGACCAGCCAGGTGGGCGACCGGCAAGTCGAGAAGCTGTATCTTTCGGACGCAGCCGCATAGCCGGTTCGAATTCCGTCGACGGATGCCCCGATTCGATGTGGGATAGATCGCCCGGCATTCCGGGTCAGACCTCAGGTTCGAAGCATGACCGCCACCACTCATGGAACGTTTTGCATTCCCACGAAGGTATCGTGATGCGCTCGACCCCCCGTCGGCGGAGGGTGCTGGTCAGAATGTCACGTCTGCTCGGCTCGCCGAACCGCTCTGCCGCATCGTCCGATGGTGACGCTTCCGTAATCCAATAGTGACGCGACAATTCTTCACCGAGAGTGAATGTGGCCTCTGAGCTATCCCACCGACTGGCCAGCCGCCGGAAATCGTCGCTGCGCTCGATTGCATCGTTCGCAAGCCAGCGCAGGATGTTGATATCGGTCATAGACAACCCAACGAATACGCAGCTCCGATTCAATGCATTCAGAAACACACGTGAGGCGAATCCATCCGGGCTACGTGCCATTCGCCAGTATTGTTCGTCAGTAAAGACCAACGACTCGGCTGGAGGTTTCGCCTGATCGATCGTTCCATTCTCCATGTGCCATGGATAGACGGCGGCATTTAGTGGGACGAAACCGTGAAGATGATAGATGGCAATGCACCGAGGGCTTGGAATGGGTCTTAACTGGGCTGCTCTGCAAATCGGTACTGCCCATGGAATCTGTCGTCGACAGCCGAGGTTGACAGCCCGTTCAAGCAGATCGTCGACATTTAAGGTAATAACCTGAGTAATTCGCCTTTCGTGTTCGGGAAGCATCGCGTTTCGTCGCACGGCGCGGGCGACGAGAGCGAGCGTGTCCAGAGGCGCAGAACGTCCAACCTGGACCGAAGGTCTGCCTTGGTACAGCAACTGACGAAGGATCTCGACGAAGAGCTCCGCGACCCGCTGCTCCTTCGACGAGATGCGAAGAATTCGTCGTGCGCGCATTTTTCCAAATTTCTGCAGGCTCTTGAAATCGTCAACCCGCCATCTCAGCGAATCGTAAATTTGTTCGAAGGCGAACTGCAGTTCCAGTGGGTGACGTTTGACATCGAGCCGTTCAACGAAACGCTCGGGCAGCCCCGCCTGTTTACAAGCGCTGCGCGCACGTTCGAGAAAGTCCGCTTCGAGCGCATGTGGGTCTTCGTCGAATACCCGCTTCCATGTACGTTGTAGCAACTCGGGCCAGAGTGGCAGACCACGCTTCCGATTGACCCCAGCCCCTAACACCAGAGTCACGCTCTTACCGGTTCGCAGGCGCTTGCGAAGTTCACGATCGTCGATCACACGTGTAACTCGCCGCCGACTCATTTCAGCCCGCAATGGACCTCCATCACAGGTGCTGGCCCGTTCCAGCGGGCATTAAAGCGCCATCTCCCACGACTTCGGGGCGGCTCAGTCATCTACAGCGACGCCAGAAAATCTCATTCACGCAACCGCCGGCGCGATCCGGCGCTTCCAGAATGGATAGGAGTGCAGATCGTCGGACGCCTCTGCGTACACGCCGTCCTTGTCGCGTAACCACCGCTGGAATTCCGCGCTGGCCCAGCCGTCGTAGCACTTCAGATGCCGCGCGTCGCCCGTGACGAGGAACGCCTGCACCGCCTCCGATGCCGCGAGGGCGCTCTCGACGGCGCGGCGGACGCCGCTGCCTGACAGCGGGTCGACGGCATACGCAGCGTCACCGATCGACAGTGACGCGCGCGTGCAGAAGCGTGTGACCCGGCTCGTGCGCGCGTCAATCAACCGCAGATCGAGAACATCGGGCAACGGAGGCAGGTGCTGGCGGAGAAGCCGGCTCGACGCAAACTTGCGCCTGAAAAAAGACGCGCGCTCCTGAAGCGACCTCGGCAAAAGATCGGCGTCTGACAGATAGACGGCGGCCCCGTGGCCGCCCGCATCACATGACCAATACCACCAGCCTTCCGCGTCGGCTTCGAGAAGCATGATCTGGACCGGTGACGGTGGCAAATCCATTCGACACGCCATCGCGATCAGGCGATCGAAGTAGTTGCGGTCGACTGGTTCCAGCCCCAGTGTGGACGCGGCACGGCCTCCGGCCTGAATCAGCACCGGCGCGCTCACCGTCATCTTGCCGCACTCGGCGTGCGTCAATTCGAGTGTCCAGCGACCGTCTCGCCCGGGTGCGGCACGATGGACAACACTCACGGGCAGGACGCATGTTCCCGCCGCGACCGCAGGGCCCAGCAGTTCACGATCGAAAACAGATCGATCGACAGCCATGCCGGCGTCGCACGCGAAGAGCTGGTAATCGAAGAATCCCGGATGGTTCTCCCAGAGTCCGTGAACACCGCGGCACACGCCGTATTTCTTCGTCAGGTCAGAATCGATCAGATGGTGATAGCGCAGAAGCTGCACCGTTGCCGGCGCGAGCACCTCTACGGGCTTCCACCGAGAGGACAGACTGCGTTCGACCAGCAGCACGTCGTGACCGGCGCGGCTCAGAAATGCAGCGCACGCGCAGCCGGCCGGACCGGCGCCGACAACGATGACGTCGCCAGACCAGTGTCGGGACACAGTCACGCTCGTCATCGCCTACACCGCCGGGTCGCGCAGCGACTCTTCCTGAACCTCCTGACCGCCGGCGTCCGGACGTTTGGTGATCACGCCGAGTTTCATGACGCGATTCACCAGGTCTTGGTGATTGGTAATGTTCCTGTCCCAATCGGGGCGCGGAATCGCCGCGCTCGGCACCGTGTTTGGACGCTGCGTCGGCCACCATCCGGATGCGCACTTCTTGAAATCGGCCTGCCACGGCAGCGCCATCAGCCCGGTGAGATCGCCTGCCGAGACCTGCGCGTGATCCAGGCGGAACTCGAATGGCTGGCTGTACAGCGACGTTTTCGTCAGGATGATGCCGGCCTCGATGCCTGGAAAGAAGCCTTCGCCGACCGTTCCGTCCAGCGCGGTGCGGGTGAGGGTGCTCGCGGCGACCGGATCAGGGGGTGTGGCGCTGCCGAAATCGGCAACGAAATTACCGAGCCGATACTTCTCGAGATAGTCCTTCTGCCAGGCGCGGAGGCGGAAGGTGTAGTCAGGATGTGTGAACGCAGTTTCGACGCGGAGAACCCCCGTGACCGCATTTCGGCGGCGGGTCATCACCTGAGGCGTACTCGAGGTGTCCGACAGTTGAGCAAAGTTCGACGAGATTGCCGGCCACGTCACATCATCGTGGACCCAACGCAGTCCACGTGCCCGCGTGATCAGCGGGAGAATGTGATGGGTAAACGACGGTTGGGCGGGAATCGTCGTCAGATTGGCGCTGAGCGCCGCCTGCAAAATGGTGTCGTGAAGCGTGACCACGCCTTGCACCGCCGGGGCAAAGTCCGGTGGGGCGACGATGACCCAGGCCGGTTCGGCGGTCGCGGTGCTGCCGTCGGCGAACCGGATCGTCGCCCTCACCGGCCCGTCAGAAACGTCGTCGTGCCACCCGGGATTGTTGTAGAAGTCATGGCCGATCGGGGCGTTTTCGAAAGTGCGAGATACGCCAGCGCCGCCAAGGACGAGCAGGTTCCCTCCGGGATCGAGCTGCAGCTCGCCGAGCTGCACCGCATGGCCGAGGTAGGTGCCCGAAAGCGACACCGGCCCCGGTTGCGATCCCGAAATGCTGCGCAGTTGTGCGTCGATGATCCGATTCTCGCGGCCCGCTTGCACGACGATCGAATTCGGCGGGGTGGATGGCGGCGAGTTCGGTCTCTGGACCGCGTCCTTCTTGTTCACCAACTGTACTGACCATTCGACCGTCGCGCCGGCCGGCAGAGCGGCGCGTCGCCCAGGCGACGCGGTGTCGTCGAATTCGTAGAGCCGAAAGCGAGCGGCCTGTCGCTTCACTTGAAAGCTGGTCGCCGGATTCCCCGTGTTGCCGATCTTGTACTCCGTCACCGGTGTCTCGCTGCCGTTGGCCTGAAGCTCCGTACCGGGCGACTCGGGGACTTCTGCGCTAATGAAGAACTCCGTCTCGCTGTTGCCGACGCGGGCGATGCCGATGGGTGGGTAGATGCGGTATTGCATGGTGATCTCCCAAGGAACGTGGGCGAAGGATCAGGTGCTGAGGCCCGACTGAATCAGCGTTCGACGAACGACGTCGCTTTGTTCGATGTTGCCAAGCCGAATCGATCCATCGAAATCCAGGATCTCGCCGGTCGATGGGTCCTGGAATTCGGGACTGCTGCGGATGGCTTCGATGATCTCGGCTTGCGACGCCAGCAGCCGCTGGTGACGCCGCCACCGTTGCGTTTCGGCTTCCGGCAGATCTTCGAATTGAAGGCCGAACGGCGGCGCCGCATCGGTGACACCGACCATGTCTCTGATCAGGAGCAACTGCTCGATGATCTCCCAGACGAAATCCATGTTCGCGTAGGCAAGCCCGATCAGTGCCTTCCGCGTTGGCGATGCCATCGGAGTGGCCAGACCGTGCCAGAGATCCAGCAGCAGCAGAGTGTAACGGCCGTCGAGCAGCTCCGCCCACAGCTTTGCGTACGGGGTCAGGATAGCCGCGCTCGTGCCAGCATCCGGTGCCGGCGCGACACGGGCGACCGGATTGACTGGCAGTACGGTGGTTTGCAACTGCCCGCCTTCGAGTGCGTCGAGCAGTTCCAGAAACGCAAAGAAGTGTGAGTCGTGCGCCACCCCAAGGCCCTCGCCTTGCTCGGAGATCGCGCTGATGAGATCGCGGGCCGCAGACGCCGTCGAGACGGAGCTGAGAATGAACCCGGTGACGCTGCCTTTGACCCAGTCGCCGCGTGTGGCTTCGGTTTGCGTGATCACCGAAGGTTCGGTGAACTCCTTCGGGTCGAGGTGCCAGCCGGCCTTCAATCCGACCGAAGCACTGGGCGACAGATCATAAGGTGCGATCGGGGCGTCGTCCGCCTGAAACAACCAGAAGAGCTTTGCGTACAACGCGCCGACCCGATGAGGTGTTGCGTGCGCGGCAGTCTTTGCGATCTCGACGAGCTCGTCCACGCGCTGGCGCAGTGCGGGATCCGGAATGTCCGCCGGCATTTCCGCGACGACAAATTTCGCGAGCGCGTCAGAAGAGATGGGTTCCAGGACGAGTGGAATGGGATTGCCGGGACTCGCGGCGCGGATGCCGTCCCGTCCGAAGTGCAAGGCGTCCGGGCCGCCGACGAGGAGGAGGAGGTTTTGCACCGAAATGAGGTGCCCCATCTCTTGCACGGCGACACTCAAGATCTTGGTCCGGCCGTTCACGCCGCCCGTCCCGCCCGGCGGCAACGACGCTGCCGCGTACAGGTATTGCACCATCAGCGAGTGCTCGATCTCCGCCGCGAGCTGGAGCAACCCAATCGCTTCCTCCTTCGGAGTCGTGGCGCCGACTACTTCGGGGGTGCCGACCTGCTCGAGAATGCGGCTGATGGACGGCCGCGCCGACACGGGAGCCGGAACGCGCTCCACCGCAACCGACCGAGTCGACTCCGCTGTGCGATCCCGGCCGGGCTGCCACTGAATCGACACTCGTCGTCTGGGCATAGGAGGGTTACCTCGCCGCGATCCCTTCGGCGATTCGCTCGGCAATGGCCGCGATCGTCATGCACGGATGAAAACCGATCGATGTTGGCACGACCGATCCGTCCGCAACGAACAGGCCCGGATAACCGAACACTTCTCCTTCCGTTGACACGACGCCCTTTGACGCATCCGTTGCGAGGTGACATCCGCCGAGCGAGTGAACGGTGAGGATGCGGCGAAACGCGGACCACGACGCCAGCGGCGCGAAGGTGCCGCCGTAAACACCCGCGACGTCTCGCATCGCCTGCTCCATGCGGGTGATGAGCGCCTGGTTTTCATCGGCATACGCCCACTCGATGTCGAGCCGATCGCCGCTGAACTGCACGACGCCATTCGCGTTGTCCTGGCCGATGGCAAACAGGTTCGTCATCCGTGACGCATCACCCGCGTGCGGACCACGAATCGCGAGCGGCTGCGATAACAGGCCGGTACGAAACGCTGTAGAAATCCCGTCTCCGAGCGCGCGCCATGCCGGCGCGAGCAGCCGCATGGCCGGACCCTCTGGCTGGCCCAGTGATGCCAGCACCCGCATCACCGGCTGATTGAACGTTGGCGCCGCCATGGTGAAGCCGGGGCGTGTGTCGAAGAATTTCATGACCGACGTGACGTCGGGTCCCCGCCACGGTTCCAGATCGAACCGGCTGTTCTGAATCGAGCCGAGGAAATCGCCGTTGCCGGAATAGCCGCGTCCCAGCTGCCGACTGACGTTCGGCAGCGTCTTCGCATCGTCACGGCTGCGAAACAGAATCTCGTTGGTACCGAGCGTGCCCGCCGACAGCACCACCTGCGTTGCGTTGAGCGACGATCGGCTGCCCGAGACGGAATCGACGACGTGTACTTGATAACCGCCGCCGGGATTAGGCGCGACGTGCGTCGCCCAGACGTTGGGTCGAACTTCCGCGCCGTGACGTTCCGCGTCGGCGAGATAGGTCACGTCGAGTGTATTCTTTGCGCCGCGGCGGCAGCCGAACTCGCACTCCGCCACCAGCTCGCACGGACCACGGTCGCCTTCCTTCGGACCGCTCCATCGCACCGCTTGATCCGGATCGAAAATCGGCCGGCGCAACGCCGCTGCGGCCTCGCGATAGCGATCGCGCTTTGCGAGCTGGATACTCTCCGGTACCGGAGCCACCTCCAGCCGTGCCGCGACGCGATCGTAGTAGGGATCCAGAAACGCACGCGTGAACGGCGCCGGCCACCGCGGATCGTCGAAGACGACGGCGTCCGGGCGAATGTGGATGTTCGCGTAAACCAAGGATCCCCCGCCCACGCCCGCGGCGACGACGGCGCCGATGCCGTCGAATGCGCGCACGTCGTACAGGCCACGGCGCTTTCCATGCCCCGGCTGATCCCAGAAGAGATCCTCGACTCGCTTGACGTCGCGCGGAAAATCGGCGGGGCGATAACGACGCCCGCGCTCGAGCACAACCACACGCCGTCCGGCAGCGGCGAGGCGCGCGGCGGCGATGGCGCCGCCGAATCCCGAACCAACAACGATCGCGTCGAGGGCACTCATGTCGTCCACCTATCGACCTTCGGCACCGATGATTTTTGCCGTGCGTTCGGCGAGCGCAGCGATGGTGCGGGACGGATTGACGCCGAGCGCCTCCGGAATGACCGAGCCGTCGCAGACGTAGAGATTCCTGTAGCCGAACACTTCGCCCGCATGATTCACCACCCCGTCATCTGTGGTCCGGCCGAGGTTGCACCCGCCGAGCGGATGCGGCGTGATCAGGTAGTTGAACAGCGTCCACGTTGGCGGCACCATCGGAGCTCCTTTCGTTGCCGCCGACAGTCGCAAGTGCATGCCGATGATCTCGTCCATCACCGCCTTGGACTTCTTGATGTCCCAGCCGAGATCCAGGAACCACTCACCGGTGAGGAAGTTCTTGGCCAGTTTCAGCTGGCCATCGGCGGCGTCGACGCCCTGCGCGAACCACGGCATGACGTTCCGTGCCGGCTCGGCGCCGGAAAGCATGTGTTGTATCGACATCAGCAGCGTCTGCGCCATGAAGCCGCGATGCGCGCCGGTCCCTTCCTGCTTGAGCATGCCGGCGAGCACATTCGGAATCCCGCCATCCTCGATCCAGAACTCCTGGCCGTTTTCGCTGCCGTCGAGAAAATCAATCGCGCAGGTGATCGTCGGTCCGAACGACGGATGAACCGGTCGATCGGGGTACAACGCTGGCGTCAAGAAGTCGCCGTTGCTGCTCCACCGACTGCCGAGACAGCGACTGATCGCTGGCAGTGATCCGTGCGCATCGCGGCAGCGGAAGAGCAGTTCCGTCGAGCCGAGCGAACCGGCCGCGACGATGACGATCCGCGCGGTCTGACTGCCCGCGACGCGATTCCCGTGCTCCAGCCGATCGAAGGAGACCTTGTAGCCGCCATCGATTGGCTCGATGTTGGAGACGAGGTGCAGCGGGCGCACTTCGGCATGATGTTTCTCCGCCCAGGGCAGGTAGTTCCGATCGAGCGTGTTCCGTGCGTCCACGTCACAGCCGATGTCGCAGTTGCCGAGGTGCACACAGGTGCCCTGCTCGACTCCCTGGTCGTTCTGGAAGCGCTTGCTCTTCGCAACATTCGCCGGATCGCCTGGGTTGGCTGGATTTGCCGTCGTCGGGTCGTAGTCGGGATCGAAGGTCACAGCCAGAGGAAGCTTCTTGAACCGATCCTCGTGGCCGATGCCCTTCGCCCCTTGTTTCATGAGCCGCATGCGTTCGGTCCACTGGTTGTCCGGAACGCACTGCACGTTCATGAACTTGGCGACGGTGTCGTAATGCGGCTTCAGCTCGGCGAACGTGATTTCAGCGGGCCATCCGCGCTGGAACGTCTTCTCCGGCGCTTCGACCGAGATGTTGGCGTAGATCAGGGACCCGCCTCCGACCGCGGCCCCCTGTGCGACGGCCATGTGCTGAAAGACACGGAGGTCAAGCCAGCCGTTCTCGTGCTCCGGCCTGAGGACGTTAAAGGTCCACGCGTCCGTGGCCTTTCGCGGATACGTCGTCTTGTCCCAGCGACGGCCGCGCTCGAGCACGAGCACACGATAGTTTTTTTCGGCCAGGCGGCACGCGGTCACGGCTCCGCCAAACCCGCTGCCGATGATGATCACGTCGAAATCCATGACACTCCTTATTTACCCCGAGGGGCTTCGCCCCTCGGACTCCCTTACCCGCTCGCTTGCGGGGGCTCGCAGGCCCCGCGCCGCTCGCGTGGCCTCACTCGCGCGCTCGTTCGGCTAAGCGGCAAAAGTGGTGTCGAGAGCACTTCTCATCATTCGCTGGACAATTCGACCGATGTTTACGCCGTGCGATCGAGAAAGTCCGACATGATTGGATAGACGTCGCGCACGGCGTCCTTTCCGTAGATACAGTCGATGTGACCGTAGCCATCGATCAGGTGACGCTCGTAGCGATCGCCGTTGACGCGGCGCAGGGCATCAACCGTGAGCTCGGTGCTCTCGGGCAGGAAGCACTCGTTCTTGGCGCCGTGGATGAAGCAGATCGGCAGCGCGAGCCGATCGAGGTGAGGCATGTACACGTTGTCGCCATCGAAGTTCACGAGCTGTCCCCGGTTCGTCAGCCGCTCGAGGTGGACGAACGACTGCATGTTCGCGACACCGAACATCTCGTGCAGGACAGAATGGGTCGCGTCGTTCAGCTGTGGATGCTGATAGAGCGGTGCGTACATGAACGTGATGCGATGGCAGGTTGCGCTCGAGCAGCGATTGTCCGCGTCCGGCGTATACAGATTCAACGCGCCGTCGTAGACGCGCTCGAGCAGGCCCTGGTGGTTGTCGGCGTAGGCGGTGAGCGACGAGATGCCAATCGCCTGGAGCACCGTTGGCAGGTGCAGCCCGGTTTTGATTCGAGTGGCAACCGGCGTGTGAATGTGCGTGGCAATCTGCGAGCAGACAGCCGAGCGCACGCCCTGCAGGCCGGCGAGCATCGCCATTGCGAAGGTGGTCGATCCCCAGCAGTGCACGACCATCTGGACATCGTTCGCGCCAGTCAGCCGCCGCACCTCGTTGACCGCGGTCGGATAATCTTTCGTCGCCACGTCGTCGCCGGTCGCCGCGGCGCGTGATGCTGGCAGCTCGATGCTGGCGCGAAAATCGAGCAGCCACACGTCGTAGCCCTTGGCGAAGAGAAACTCGAGCAGGTTTGTGTCGATGGTGTCGATCGAGAAAATCAGGCTCGAGACGCCCAGGCCGTGGGACAGGATTACCGGCCCCTTGCCGCCGCCGCGGTATCGGGTCAGGCGGAGGGTGACGCCGTCAGGTGTCGTGACGGTGTGCACCTCCGGCGGATCGACGCGCAGCGGACGTCGCTGCCGCGGTGGTGCGTCCTTGTCGAAGACGGTCGGACCGGCAAACGGTCCGCCGTATGCCCGCCACACCACGGACGAAAAGAACTGACTGAATTTCGTAAACGCTCGGGTCCGCTCGGCCAGCGTCGTCGCCCCCGGCGTCTCGAGCGAGCGCAACTGTTTTTGGAAATCCGCCGGCAGGATGTGCAGGATTCCCTGACCGACAATCGGCGCCGTGTCATCGACCCCATCGCGAATGGTGATGTACAGAGTGGACAGCTGCGGCCACGCCTGGTTGACGGTATCGCGGGGAACGGTCTTGAACCCGCTGAAGAGGAGATCCCGTCCCGCGGTCGTTCTCAGCTTCATCCGATAGAGCATCTTTCGCGTGTCGGCGTGCGCCGGATCGGCGACGAACAGGTTGAACACTCCGTCGGAGACCGACATCGGATCGGGAGAGAGTGACGGTGCGGTCGCCGTGCCCGTCATCGTTGCCTGATGATTGGGATCGCTCGTGAACAGATCGACGTCGTCAGCCGTGATCGTCAGTGTGAACTCGAAGGGCGTGTTGTTCTGGCGCCCGAGGCGTTCGGCTTCTTCGTATCGATCGTCCTTCACCGACGGCGAGAAGAAACCACGCATCGTTTCGGTGAAGCGGATACCAACCTTGGTCTGCGTTGCATTCGGGGGTGACGGCATAGGTACCTCTTGCTGGAGGGAAGGGTTCTGCGCGCGATTCTGGTCTCACGCAGACGATCGGTCAAGAACTAAATCAACTTCGCGAGCTGTAAATTTTTCTTGTGCGATTGTACGTGATTGAACGTTATAGATAGATTGGAGCGCTGCAGCGATGTCGGCGAGAGCGATCGGCTTCTCGGGCGACTCTCTGGTAGTTTCGCGGATCATGCACGAGGTTATACGGGCTCTCGGCGTCGTCGGGTTCCGCATTGAACGGGCACGGCAGCGGAGAAGCGAATGCACAAACTACGAGCGGCAACTATTGGCCGTCGAGACTGGCATTACTGACGAGTTCTTCGCCGCAGTCATGAAACAACAGTCTGACACGACCATTTACGACCAAGACTTCTTGAAAAAGCCAAACTCGCGGCTGCCGCCGCACACCTGGTGTGACGCCGCGGTACGACGAACTCAGGAATTGTCGTCACGCTGACCGTACCTCGACACCCTGACCGCATTCGGAATGGACTGATCGTCTCGACCTTTGCTTATGACGCCGGAGGCGGATGTTTCGCCGTCGCACGCGAAGCAAGGCGCACTTGCAGCTGTGTCGATTGACTGACGAAGGAGGGATGACATGACTCGCGTGCGCAAAGACGTCCGGGGCCTTGGAGCAGGATGGAATGATACGCTCCTGTGGTACGCGAAGGCAGTTCGCACCCTCCAATCGCGCCCGTTAACAGATTCAACCAGTTGGCGGTTCCTGGCGGCGATCCACGGCATGCATCCGACCGTGTGGCGCCAGTTCGGCATCATCAAAGCGAACACGCCGGCGCCTACGGCCGCGATCCAGCGTCGCTTCTGGAATCAGTGTCAGCATCAGAGTTGGTACTTCCTGCCATGGCATCGCGGGTACCTGGCCGCCTTCGAGGAGATCGTTCGCGCTGCGATCGTCACTGCGGGCGGCCCAGACGATTGGGCTCTGCCGTATTGGAACTACAGCGACCCTGATCAGCCCAACGCACGGACGATGCCGGATGCGTTCGATCTGGCGACGCTTCCCGACGGATCGGACAACCCGCTGCGAGTCGAGCGCCGCTTCGGCGACGGGACCATACCGATCGAGCTCGACCCGTCATTCGTCTCGCTCGGCGCGCTGGCGGATGACGTGTTTCCCGGCGGCGACAGCGACATTCCGTCGGGATTCGGCGGGCCAGAGACGGTCTTCCATCACGGGCCTGAGTCGGAGACGACCAACGGTGGTCTCGAATCGCTGCCTCACAACGTGATCCACAGCGCCATTGGCGGCGTCGCGCCGGGCGGGAATCCAAACGACTGGCGCGATCTCGGGTTGATGTCGATGCCGATCACGGCTGCGCTCGACCCGATCTTCTGGCTGCATCACGCGAACATCGATCGATTGTGGAACGTCTGGCTGCGCGATGAGCAGGAACAGCATGTCAATCCGGACGACATGACCTGGCTCGATGGACCGGCCGAACGCCAGTTCGTGATGCCGCGGAGCAACCAGGGTGAGTGGGCGTTCACGGCGCGCGAGGTGTTGGAGACGACGGCGCCACCCCTCGACTATCGTTATGACGACGAAGCGCTGCCGGTCGTCGAACGGCGCGCCGAGCGGCGCATGAAACGTCTCGGTGCTCGGGTTGACGCCGCCGGCCGCGCGCGGGAGGATGCGGCTGTGGGCAGCCGAAAGACGCCTGAGTTGATCGGCGCGAGTGACGGGCCGGTGCGTGTCACCGGCTCCACCGGCGCCGCGATTCGCCTCGACGCCTCACCGACACAGGCCCTCCGCGGCAGCCTGGAGCGCGCGGCCGCCGCTCCGAGGCAGACCGCAGAGCCCCCTCGCGTCTTTCTGAAACTCGAGGGCATTCGCGGTACGAGCGACGCTGCCATCTACCACGTCTACATCGGCCTTCCGCCAAACGCCGCCCCGACCAACCATGCCGATCGATTGGCTGGAACCGTCTCGTTGTTTGGGGTTTCCGCGGCCAGCGATCCGAACGGCCCCACTGCAGGCAGCGGGATCAATCAGGTCCTGGAAATCACGGAGATCGTCGATGCGCTTCATCTATCGGGCGACGATCTCAATCACCTCGACGTGCGGTTCGTTCCCGCCACCGCCGCAGCTTCCGGCGCGAACTTCTCGATCGGCCGGTTGAGCGTTTTCAAGCTAGGTGAATGAACGTGTGGTCGCGCGCCTTGCTGACCGTCGCGCTGCGTGGGCCTGGCAAGGGGCTGATGCTCGCAAGCGCGGTCGGCTGGATTCTGATGGCATGGCTGGTCACGGGCGATCGGCTTCCGCACTCGGCCGTGTCGCCCGACCATGGCGGCCATGCCGTCGCCGCGCTCTCGACGTCGCTGTTCGATCTGTCGAGCCATTTCATGGCCCTGTGGTTGACGATGATCCTTGCAATGGCGCCGCCGCTTCTCCTCCGCGAGATCGGTCGCCTGTGGCGGACGAGCCTCCACCGGCTGCGACATCTGACGATTGGCTGGTTCGTGTGCGGCTACGCAGCCGTGTGGCTGATCGCCGGCCTTGTACTGTCGACGGTCTTCAGGTGGATGACTGGCAGTTCCGAACGCATCGCGATCGCCGTCGCGCTCAGCGCGCTGTGGCTTTGCTCACCGGCGCGTCAGCGTTGTCTCAATGCCTGCCACCGGGTGCCCACGTTGCGCGTCTTCGGAATCACCGCGCAATGCGATGCGTTGCGGTATGGAATCTCAACCGGCTGCTATTGTGCCGCAGCCTGTGGTGTTGTCATGCTCCTTGTTCTGTTCGCCACGAACAACCACCTCATCGTCATGGGCCTCGCAGCTGTCGCGACGACGCTCGAGCGGTATGTGCCGGTGAGACGGCCAGGCTGGCAGTTGCCTCTGGTACGCGAATCGATCGACTGGTTTGATCGTGGTTATGGCGAGGCGAGGAGTTTCAGACCCGCTCCATGAAACCTGCCGACGCGAAGCCGTCGATGCGTCCATCGCCTTCGATGTCCACGCGGGCCCAGCCGTCACTGATCGACACCACGAACACGACCTGGCCGAATGGCAAGCCGCCGATGATGTCGAATTGAGGCCCAGGGCCTTCCCGAAGGCGTAGTCCGGCGCGGGCGACGACGCGGAATCTCTCGGCACCGGGGACGATGAGGGCGTGCTCCGGGGTGTCGTCCACGAGCATGAATGCACCGAAGTCCGGACGGGCCGGATTGGGATCGTCGAAATCGACGCCGAGGCCGCACAGCATTCCCGCCGGCGCACGTTGCGCCAGGTGGAACTCGCCGGCCTCCAGCGCCTCGCGCGTGCCGGCAAACCCGCGCGACATTGCCAGCCAGGTGAAATCGATCAGCTTTTTCTTCGTCAGGACGCTGCAGACCAGCCCCGAGCCATAGGCGCCGGCACGGTATTCAGAATCGCCTTCGCTTTCTTCGTCGAACGCGCGCTTGACGCCTTCAAAGTAGGGCACGACGTTGTTCGTGATCTGAGTGCGCGAGGCGTCGAAATCGACCGAGAAGTAGATGGCCGATCCCGCCGGCTGCCCGATGTCGTCGTGCGCGTGACGATAGGCTCGCCGACCTGCGGCCGCGCCCTTTGTTTCGCTGAAATCGGCCACCTGATTCTGCCGCTGCTGAAAGACGACCGCAGTCCGCACTCCCTGTGCGCCGAGCGCCTGCGCCTCGGGCAGCTGGAGACACTTCTGCGGGAAGCTCATTGAGTTGCTGAAGTTGTAGTAGCGAATCACCGTGCCGACACCTTGCGACACGAGACACGATATCTTCGAAGCAGTGTTGAACGGCGTGTCGATGATAGTCATGGCCGCGACCTCCACGATGCGTCGCGATTCGGCGACCCTCGCGAATCGGATTCGCAGTATATGTCGCCTGAAAGTACCTCGAACAACTTGTTTCGCGTCACCTGGCGTCTACGGCAGTCAGGCAGCGGCCCCTCGTCGGCTGAAGCCACTAAAACCGAAAACGGTAGCCGGGATCCAAGGACTTGTTAATTGGATCGGCGCTGAGCAGAAACTCGCGAATCAGATACGGATTCGTGCGTGAGCGGAACGTGGCGTTGCGGATCACCTCAAACCCGTGTTCGATTCCTGAAGACTCGTCGATGTCGATATCCGCGGCGAGCTCGTTGCTCTCGATCTCGCGCATGAACGTGACCTGCAGATTCGCGTGCGCGTCACGGCTCTTGAAGCTCCCCTCAGCCATCTGAAAGCCGCTCAGCGGTTCGTGGAGCGTCTCGGGCGCGGTCTTGAATAAGGGGCTTTTGCGCAGGAGTTCCGGGAATCCGGCGCTCACGCGCGCGAAGAAGCGATCCTGCCTGCACACCATCACGCCGCCGACCTGCGACAGGCACGCGTCTGTGGTGGCCTTGTGACCAGCCTTGGTGACGAGATTCAAGAAGCACGCCTTCCGCAGAGGCCCCAGCTGTTTGTACAGGTCTTCGCCGGTGAGCGTCAGCAGGTCACGATCTTCAGGTCTCGGGGCGACCATTTCTGCTTGTTCAAGAATGCCTCGCACGCGGGCGGGCAAGTCGGCAAACGACGATGCTTTGATGTCCTGCACATCGCCGGGCTTCACCCAGAACTCCACGTCGTCACTCGCGGTATTGACGCGATCCTCCTGGATCAGCTGAAAGAATCCATACGTTCGATAGTGTTCGGCCTCCGCCGAGATCTCATACATCGTGCCGACGCCGCCTCGACACGTGATTCCGGTGATCTCCAGATTCGGGTCGGGGCCAACAAGTGATACGTGCATCGTTTCACCACCCGTGCCTGGCTCACCGCGAAACCGCGACAATTCAATGTCGATGTTTCGTACTGGTTCACCGACCATGTCAGTCAGTTGCAGGTCAAGCGCGCCGGATGGCATTGTGGCCTCCTATCGTGTGATGCCCCCGTGAGCCTCGACAACCATTCGCGGCCGGGAGTTTCCCGGGGCCTGTGGCAAGGTCCCACGTCAACGCGGGAACGTTGTTCGTCGCCAAAGATCTGGACTGCCGCTTGAGCGACCGCTGACACGCGATGAGCACGAGGCTTCGATCTGTGTATGCCGTCGGCTCTTGCTTCGCGCATCGGCGATCCGTACCAGAGTCTCGCGAATCGGACTCGCAGTATATGCCGCACGAAAGTACCTGGGCTGATTCGCACCCGGCGCGCAATGGGTAAAAGCGACCCCTCTCTTCACTCGAACAGCTGAGGCATGACACCCGTACTTTGTCGGTGACTGTCGACAGCTACCGTGAGGCCAGCGTGTCCATCTTCTCGAGATCCGAAGGCTGATCCTTCAGCTATGCTACGCGCATCGATTTCAAGGAGCCTGTTGTGGACTTCGCTTACGACGTGTTCATTTCGTACGGCAGCGAAGATCGCGCGTATGCCGAACGTTTGTCCGAGTCGATCGAAGAGCTCTCTCCAAAGCATTCATGTTTTTTCGACGCGGCATCGCTTCGTGCCGGCGACGATTGGGAGACGAAAATACAGAGTGCCCTGGAGACGTCACGCCACCTGATCGTGTTATGGAGCGATCACGCGAAGCAGTCCGACTGGGTCTCGCGTGAGCTTTACACTTTCCTGCTGACCGCCAAGCCAAAAGTGGATGCTACGCGCAGGCTGATCTTCCTCAACCTGCAAGGCACGAACGAGGCGATGAAGGCGTTTCAGCAGATCAACCAACCCGATCTGGCAGCTGGCTATCCATCCGCCGCGACTATCACGTCGGCGATCTGGCAGGATGTCATCCGCGACGTTGAAGAGGGGCTCAATCCGGAGAAGCGGCTGTTGCCTGTTCCGGTCGTGGTCCTAACGATGACCAAGGGCGAGGTCGCCGAATTCGGTGGCGAGCGCTGGCAGCAGATCCAGAACGATTTCGGGCTGTCACAGGCGTTTCTGTCAGCGCGCTATGGCCCGACCCGTCTTGACTGGCGGCCGTTTGCGGGGACAGCCTCGATTGGCGCGGTTTTGGAGGACGTGAAGAATCAGATGTCCGACGCATTTCAGGCATATCGCCCGTACTGGAAGTTTCCTGGCGACGATTTCTGGAGTGACGTGTCCGCGGCGCAGGAGTTTGCGCGTCGTGATTTCGCCACTGGTGATATTTCAGTGTTGGTCGTAGATCCGATCGCGCTGTACCGTCACGATATTTATCAGCGTCTCATCCTGTTTCAGAACTCATTGGCCAGCGATCGCGTTGTCGTCGTCACGTTGCCTCCCTTCAATCCGCAACCAAAGGTTCTGCGCTTCCGCACGGCTCTCATGAATCGTGCGAAGCCCTATTTCGATGACTTCTTCCAGCCACAGATCCCGCCCGAGCGCCGGTGGGCGGCGCACTGCGGATGGAACGTGACTGATCTTCATGATATTCAGCGATTGATCCTCGCCGCTGCTGTGCAGCTGAGTCCTCGAGATGAAGGCGCAAACGGTTCTACGTTTCTGCGCCATGGAAACCGACGGTGATTGTTACCTTCTATTCGTACAAGGGCGGCGTCGGTCGATCCATGGCTCTCGCGAATGTCGCGGCCTGGTTCCGCTTACAGGGTGTCAACGTCGTGATGATCGATTGGGATCTCGAAGCTCCCGGACTGGAGAGCTTCTTCGCCACCGACAGCGCCGACTTCGAGGCGATGCGGGCGAAGCTGGGCCTGATCGATGTAATCGCGACCTACAAGGAGCTGTTTCCCAGCTTGCCTCGACCAATGGCCCGTCCCGCTGACGCGCGCGAGGGGCGTCGAGTCGCCCTTCGTCCGTTCATTTCGATTCTGAATGACGCTCTGCCACCCATCGCTCACACGTTGATACCCATTCGCGCGCCATCGTCGGAGGTGGCCGGCAGGCTCTCGCTCCTCTCTGCGGGGTGCCGCAGCGAGAGCCGCTTCGACGGTTACGCGCAGACGGTGCAGCAATTCGACTGGGAGGAGTTCTACGCCAAGTATGAAGGGGAAGCGTATTTCGAGTGGCTCCGCGGACAGCTGCTGTCGGGCGACGTCGCTGACATCGTGCTAATCGACAGCCGCACGGGCGTCGCCGAGATGAGCGGTGTCTGCACACGCCAGCTCGCCGATGTCGTCGTCATGCTGAGCGCACCTAACGACCAGAACTTGAACGGCGTCGCGGCCATGGCCAAGTCGTTTACCAGAGATGATGTCGTTGCGGCGCGCGATGGGCGGAGCATCGAATTGCTTCCCGTTCCCGCGCGGGTAGACATCTCTGAAGGCAGGCCTGTCGATCTCTTCGAGACGCGCTTTCGCGAGAAGCTCGCTCCGTTCGTGCCCGATATGTTTCGGCGCATCGATCGCTCGAGAACCCGCCTTCGCATCCCCTACATCCGTGAGTATGCGTATGTCGAGCGGCTGGCGATCGGCGATCCGCAGGGCGTCAAGAGCCTTCAGCAGGCCTACGAAGCTCTGGCCGCCCACATCGTGGCACTTTCACCAGCCGACAGCATCATCAAGCGCCAGTGCCGCGGGGTCCTTCAACAGACATTTGGCCTGCCGACGGTTTTTGTGACATCGCTCGACACGCAGGCTCTTACCTTTGCGTCCAGACTACGCATGCGGCTCGATCGTGCTGGGGTCGTCGCTGTCGATGCGAATGATAAACCTGAACCAGCGCTGGAGACGGCGCGGGCGACCGCGCAAACGTCCAGTGCGTCATCCACTGTGGTATTGGCGGTGTCGGCGGACAACCGCTTCGATGCACGCGTTCGCGATCTCTCGCGACGCGCACGCGAACAGGGCATCAGTCTGATCGTCGTCTCCGAGGGGACTCCAACGCCAACCGGCGATGCCCCACGTTGGGCCCGTCGGGTGCAGATGTTTGCCGTAGACACCGACTGGGATGAGCTCTGTCGTGTTCTTCAGACTCCGTTGCGGGCGACGCGAGTGCCGCTCATGGCCCCCCCGATCCGCCCGGGATTCGTTAATCGCGCCAGAGAGATCGCCGAGCTTAAATCCCGTCTTCTGGGCGAGACCGCCGATCGACGGCAGATCGCACTCGTCGGCCTGGGCGGGATGGGAAAGAGCGCGCTCGCACGCGTCGTCTGTCATGACGACGACGTGATTGAGTCATTCGAAGACGGCATCCTGTGGATGACGCTCGGAACACAACCAGACTTGCTCCGGGCCGCCGGCACCGTGCTCTCTGCCTTTGGCGACGCGTCTCGCGTCGAACAAATTGACGACGCCGAGAAGCGGTTGGCTGAACACCTGAGCTCGAAGCGCTGTCTCGTTGTCGTGGACGACGTCGCGGATGCTGCGCATTTGCGGATGTTCTCGCGATTGGGTCCGGCGTGCCGCATGCTGATTACGACCCGCTTTCAATCGATCGCCGCTGAACTGGGCGCGGAGGTCTTGAATTTGGACCCGCTGCCGACCAACGACGCGGTGAATTGGATCAGCCAAGAAGGCGTGCAATCGGAAATGGCGCAAGCACTCACAGCAAAACTGGGGAACGTCCCACTTGCCCTGGAACTCACTCAGCAGGTCTTACGGAGAGGCGTGCCCCTTCCCGATCTGCTTCGGCGCCTTGATGATGAAGGGTTGACCGCACTCGATGCTGGAACTTCGCGCGACCCCGCGACCTCGCTATTCGCATCGCTGATGGTCGCCGTCGAAGCACTTCCAGCTGACGATCGAGCCCGGTTGCCGGCAGTCGCGACGCTTCCATCTGCCGAATTGGTCGAAATGTCGCGATTCGCCGAGGCGACCGGACTGTCGCTGCGGGAGGCCGACGCAATGGCGAGGCGACTGGGGGCTGTGTCGTTGGCGGAGTACTCAGTGGAGGGAGTGCGGCTTGTGGAGCCAGTCCACGGGTTCCTGCGCAGCCTCAAAGTACGACAGGAGAGGGCGGAAGCGACACGGCTCGTGCCCGAGCAGGGGACCAGCGGGAGTATTTGGATCAGTTATCGGCGTGCGGATTCTGCTGGCTATGCCGGTCGCCTTTACGACCGCCTTGCCTCGAAACTCGGGTTCGATCGAGTGCTTCTCGATGTCGATTCGATTACCGTCGGTATGGATTTTGTCGAAGCGATCGAGAAGCGAATACGGCAACTGAGCGCCATGCTCGTCGTCATTGGTCCTGGGTGGGTGAGTGCGGCCGACAGCAGCGGCAAGCGGCGGCTCGATGATCCCGACGATTTCGTTCGGCGCGAGATCGAGATCGCGCTCGAGACGCACATCCCTGTGATCCCGGTCCTCGTCGGTGGTGCATATATGCCCCTGGCGAGTGAGCTGCCGGCTCGCCTCCAGTCGCTGGCCAGGCGCAATGCACTGGAACTATCAGATATCAGCTTTCAGCAGGATGTCGATCGCCTCCTATCGGCCCTCGAGAGTCTAGTGTCTCGACCGGCGGAAGTCGAAGCGCAACGCGTGCCACCCCCAGCTGGACCGTCGTCGTCCGCGATCGAGATAAGAGCCGGTGCACGTACTGAACTCGCCCGGAAATCCACGGCTTTGCGACCCGGGCGGACGTTATGGATCGTGGGTGGGCTGGCATTGGCCGGCGTGGTGTTTTGGATGTTGTGGTCCTCTGGCGGCTGGCGGCCGGGCCAGGGCAATCCACCGGTCGAAAGCGTGCAGACAGCTCCACCATCGAATGGCGGGCCGGAAGTTTCATCGCAGGCGCGCGCTAACTTCGAACAAGCTGAAGCGTACAGCCTCGGCCGCAATGTGCCGCAGAACTATGCGCGAGCAGCCGAACTGTACGAAAGTGCCGCGAGACTCGGATTCGCGCCGGCACAAAATGCGCTCGGCCGCTTGTATGAGAATGGGCTCGGCGTTCAGAAGGATCGAGAACGCGCGATTCATTGGTACCGCTTAGCGGCGATCGCCGGTCATCCAGACGCGAAGGAGGCGCTTCAACGGCTGCGCGCGACGCCCAGCCGTTAGCCGACGAAGAGTCACGAAGAAGAAAAACCCGCCGCGCCTTACCCTGACAAGCGGAGACAAACCACATCGCGCAAGGACGTCACCCGAAACAGCCCTAAGAGCACACTCTCGAGATCTGTTCTTACATCAGAGCTGCGGACAAACGGCGAGAACTCACCAGCCCCGAATGACGTCTCAACGCTCAGAAACGGTCCGTGCGTGAATGCCAGGATTGGAGCGAAGTTGGATAGGAGGTACGGGAGTACCGCACACCGCGATCGACCAGGATCGTCAGGTCCGAGAACCCGATTGCATGCGTCCCTGAGCGAGTAAACTCAGTCGCGATGTGCGATTCGTTCTACCTGGCCGTTTACTGTTCCAAGAACTCGCGATTCTCAGTTGTTCGTCTTCGCGGCCATCGCCTTCTCACGAGAAGCCTGGTGCGCGCTTCGGCGCGACAGGCTCTGATTCAGGGATTCGAGGATCGGCGATTCAGGATCAGCGATTAGCGATCAGGGATTGAAATATGGGCCTCAAGATTCCGCGCTTGCTCGTCGAATTCATTTTGCTTGGCCCCGAGGACGATCGGCGGCAGCTTCAAGACTCGCCGATTCTCGGCGACGTGTGGGTGGAGTTCGCGCGCCAGCCACAGCAGCGCCTCGAGCTTCTGATCACGCCGAACAAGGAACAGGACGCAGCCAAGGCGGCCGCTGAGTTGCATCGATCGGTGCCCGGAGGGCGCGAGCCGGAGAACCGCACCGACATTGCCTACCTGCAGGGCATTGTGGCGGCGCGCCTCACGTTCGAGGAGGTGATTCGTTACGTGCTGCCGATCACCTCATGGTGGAGCGAGAGCCGGATCGCGGAAGCGATGAAGGACTACCTGACCAACACCACCATGCTCATCGGCGAGCTCGTCGCGACGCGCAAGGAGGCGGTCAACTGGCTCGGCGATCGCTCAGAGACGTCGGTGCAGGACTTCGAAACCCGCCGGCGCTTTTCCGTCCTGGCCGCGCTGCTTCTGTGGGCGGGCGACCAGCCCGACGATCCAGAGAACGACAGGCGATCGCCGAAGGAGCAGGCTCGAGCAATTGTTGACCGGATCGAGGGCAACGAGCAGGCGATCGTCCAGACGCTGACCCGCCTCTTTCCCGAGCTGCCGCCGCGTCTTCCGGTGCCATTCGTGTGGACGGTGTCGCTGAACCGGCGCGCCACACCGGCGCTCTCGCGATCGGTTCCGGCGGTCAAGGCGGACGCGGCGCGCACACTCTTCACCGTCAATTGCAGTGAAATCGTGTGGGCCGTGATCGACTCGGGCGTGGACGCGACGCACTACGCCTTTGGCAGCACCGCCGCGGACAAAAACGCGACGGCCGTCCAGTCGCGGGTGAAGCGGAGCTTCGATTTCACCAGCATCAGGGACATCGTGACGCTCGACAATCTCGATGCGGATCGAAGAGGGGAACGCGCTCAGCGGCTCCTGAGCAAGAAGCTGAAGAACGCCCCGACGAAGGAGGAAGCGGACAAGCATCTGCTCGATCTGGCAAACGGCGCGAGCGAAGGCCGTTCGACGAGCTGGCAGCTGGTGGAGCGGTTCGTCGAGATCGATCCGAACGACGCGGAGAATCGCCCACGAACGAATCACGGCACCCACGTCGCCGGCATTCTCGGGGCGAGCGTAGACGGCGCCAGGAAGGCGAACGCGATCAAGCCGGATGGCAGGGTCACGCCCGACCTTTCACCGTGGGCCGACGGTATGTGTCCGGACATCAACATCTACGACTTCCGCGTGCTGGCGCCGACGCTGAAGGACACCGAGTTTGCGATCATCGCGGCGCTGCAATTCATCAGGCACATCAACGATCGCTACAGCTACATCACCATTCACGGCGCGAATCTCAGCCTCTCGATACCGCACGACGTGAAGAACTTCGCCTGCGGCCGCACGCCCGTCTGCAACGAATGCGAACGCCTGGTCAACAGCGGTGTCGTCGTCGTCGCGGCTGCCGGCAATCGCGGCTACCAGAACTTCGAGACCAGCGAGGGCAAGTACGAAGGCTACGCGGCGTTCAGCGTGACCGACCCGGGCAACGCGGATGGCGTCATTACCGTTGGCGCGACGCACCGCTTCTGGCCGCACACCTACGGCGTGAGCTTTTTCTCGAGCCGCGGCCCGACTGGCGATGGGCGCCTGAAGCCTGATCTCGTCGCGCCAGGCGAACGCATCCGGGCGCCGCTGGTCGGCAACACGTGGGGAGATCTCGATGGAACCAGCATGGCGGCGCCACACGTCAGCGGCGCAGCCGCCATGCTGATGGCGCGCTACTCCGAGCTCGTCGGCCAGCCGCGCCGCATCAAGGACATCCTGTGCGCGAGCGCGACCGACCTCGGTCGCGAAAAGAGTTTTCAGGGGAGCGGCATGCTCGACGTGCTGCGCGCTTTCCAGAGCATTTGAAGGAGGCGCCATGATCTTCAGCCTCGACGTTCGTCGCGCCCGAAAGGGCGATTGTCTGCTCCTCCACTACGGCTCGGCCGCCGCGCCCGGGCTGGTGATGATCGACGGCGGTCCGAAGGCGGTGTACGAACCGCACCTCAAGCCACGCTTGATCGAGATTCGTGCGAAGCGCGGCCTCCAGGCTCACCAACCGCTGCCCGTTGATCTGCTCATGGTGAGCCACGTGGACGACGACCACATCCAGGGTATCCTCGATCTGACGAAGGAACTTCGAGAGGCGGTTGGTGCGCCGTTCGTGCGTGTCGCTCGCTTATGGCACAACAGCTTCGACACGATCATCGACAAAAACCCCGAGGAGCTCACCGCGGGTGTCGCCGCACAGTTTGGCCCGGCCGCGCTCGAAGGCGATCTGCCGGACGGCGCGACGATTGAAGGCGTCGAAGGCGACGATCCAGAGGTGGCCGAGTCGGCACTGAAGGTGCTCGCCAGCATCGCACAGGGATTTCACCTTCGGCTGGACGCCGAATCCCTCGAGATCGCGTTGAACCCGCAGGTGGACGGCAAGCTGATCATGGCGTCGAACAAACGGCTCGGTGTCACCAGCAATCTCACTTTCACCGTCGTGGGGCCGATGAAGCCGGATGTGCTGAAGCTGCAGAAGAAGCATGACGATTGGCTGAAGGAGCTGAAAAAGCAGGGCAAGAAGCCCGAAGACGTGCTCGCCGCATTCGTGGACGACTCCATTCCCAACCTGAGCAGCGTCGTCGTGCTGGCCGATGCCGGCGGCAAGACGATACTGCTGACCGGCGACGCGCGCGGCGACAAGATCATCGAGGGCCTGGAAACGATCGGTGCTCTCGCCCCGGGCGGCACGTTGCACGTCGACGTGCTGAAAGTGCCGCACCACGGAAGCGCGAACAACGTCGCTCCAGTCTTTTTCCAGCGCATCACCGCCGATCACTACGTGATGTCCGGGAACGGTGAGAACGGGAATCCCGAGCGCGACACGATGAAGATGCTCTTCGACGAGCGCGGCAGCAAGCCGTTCCAGCTCCACCTGACGTATCCGGTAAACGAGATCGACGTCGAACGGAAGAAAGACTGGGAAATGCAACAGGCGAAAGAGAAGAAGCGGAAGCAAGACGGCACGTCATCGAAAGAGCCGCGCGAGGACTGGTCGCCGCCGAAGCACAGCCTCGCGGCATTTTTCAGCGCACATCCGCTGTCGGCGGGGCAACAGCTGCACATCGTGCAGGAGGACGAGCCGCACGTGATCGATCTGCTCGACCCGCTAGGATTCTAAGAGTTGTTGCGATCGGCTCGTTCAGCGCATTGACGGCTACTGTGTTCTTATTGCTTGCTGCCGATCACTGGACCATCACCAATCAAGACAAAGCCAGCCGGCGGTGCACCGGAGTGGCTGTCCGAGTACGCCTTCGCCGCGGCCGCCTGCGCGTTGATCGAGTCGATGTTGGCCGGGCTCGAGCTCTTAGGCACCACCACCGTCAGGGTTGCGAAGCCCGTTCCACCGGCGGTGTCGGTCGCCTTGACGACGATGAGATAAACGCGGCCGTCGCCCTGGGCGACTCGCTCCTCTCGCAAGCGGAGCGTTTGAACCGCGATGTCCTTGGCGTCGGGGGAGAAGACGGCACCGGTCGGTGTCTCGTCGTCTTCATTGCTAAACACCTGCACCGAGAAGGTGGTCGGCGCCGGGCACGCGCCGTCAGTCGCCAGTGCGGTCAAGCCGACGTCGACGAGGTCGTGGTTGTTTTGAGGAAGCGAGCCGACCGCGGCTGACGCGGTCACCACAGGCACTGGGTTCACGACTGTGAACGACACGCTGGCGGTATCGTTGCTGTGATCCGGATCGGGTGGTGTCTCGCTGCTGACCGAGGCGCTGTTGGAGATCGACGTGCCATCGGGTGTGCTGCAGTTCACGCTGGCGACGATCGTCACCGCCGCGGACGCGCCGTTGGCCAGCTTTGTCGCCTTGCACGTGATGGCGCCCGATTGCCCGGGTTGCGGTGTCGTGCAGGTCCAGCCAGCCGGTGCAGAGATCGAAACAAACCCGGTGCCCGCCGCCAGAGTATCGGCAAGGGTCACGTTCCCCGTATCCGCTGGACCATTGTTCTTCACGGCGACGCTGTAGATCACGTTCGTTCCGGCTGTAATCGGACCCGCAGGCGACCGCGCCTTGGTGACAGACAGATCCGCCGCGCAGTTGGCAAACCGGAACGACGCAATCTTGGTGGCCCAGCTGAACTGCAGGTTGTTGGCGGTCGCGGGCTGATACGTGCCGGCATACCAGAACGTGCAGTCGTCGAGCGGATCCAGGGTCGTTTGCGCATAATCGGCAAAAAACACCGTGCCCGTTTCCGAACCGAGCCCTGGTTCGAAGTTCACCGCCTCGGTCATCTGGTTCACAGGGTCGCCAGGCAACCGGCCGGCGATGCGAATGCCTGGGAACGTGGCCGACGACGAGACGTTGTATCCCATCGCCATGTTGCCGAAGCGATCCATCGCGATGCTGCCCATCCACCGGTGATCGCTATCGGGGGCGAAGTTGGATTGCTGAAAGATGGACCAGTTGCCGCCGCTTCGTCGCAGTTCATACCATCTGATCCCCGCGTGATCGTCGAAGTCGCTCACTTCCACCGTTTGCGTGAACACGAGCGACTCGTGGTCTCCAAAGTTCCGGTAGGCCAGGCGGTACATCATCATCCCGAACGCCAGAGGATCCAGCCGCTGCGTCGTGCCAGGCTGCGGAATGCAGTTCTGACTCAGGTTGCAGATGGTCGACGCGAACGCGTTCTGCGGCAGGGTGGCTTGAAGGTTGAGCACACCGGTGCCTGCCGTCCAATTCACCTGTGCCGTCCACATCTGCATCGCCGATATCGGCCATCCGAGATTGGTGTCCAACGGTCGTGCGAGGTAGTTGGGAGATCCCGCCGGCGGCGCCGTAGTGCCGTCCCAGTCCGCTGGAAGGATGTGTGCGCGAAGGCCGGCGTTGTCGATCTTGAAAATGATCTCGCGCGCCGCCTGTCCCGCGAGCATGGCGCTCCGCTCGAACGCAACGATGAAGTGGGCGATCGGGGCGGTAGCCTTGTTGACGTCAGCACGATTGTTGGCCGTCATGTAATACGCGTCCGGCCAGATCCCGAACTTCGGGTAATCGTTCCAGTCTTTCGCATCGATGGCAAAAACATACCGGTTGTATTGACCGGTCGGATCACTGGTTGTCGATACCGCAAAGCACTGATACCAGCTCGTCGTTCCATCGCTGTTCGGGACTGCGGCAAAGCGGCTGATAAACCAGCGGTCGGCGTTGTGGTCATACAAAACCACCGAATCACTCCAGCCTGCGGAACATGTGCTATTCGGCGACGTAAACCCCGTCCACAGCGCGGCGGTCGAGAACGGCCCGAGCACGACCTGGCCGGTCCTGTCGAAGATCACCGCGGAGAAGTTTTCATGTTGGAAGTAGTGATTCGGACCAGCGGCTCCGCTGTTGTCGGAGGCGATGACGCACACGCCGCCCGAGCACAGCGTCTGTGGCGTGGGGGTATACCCGCAGAAGTTCTTGTCGATCGTGATGCCGGTGGCGTTCGGCAGCACCTGCGCAGGCTGCTGCGCGCACGACTGCGTGTTCTTCACACCTCCCGTCATGGTCTCCAGCGTTGGCGACGTGTCGTGACCAATCTCGGCGTTGGCATTCGAGTTGAATGGCTGCGCGAACGATGGCGACGGGACTATCGTCACGGCCGCAAGAACGACGAGCAGCACGACGATCGACTGGGCGATGGTTCGCGACATGGCAGCCTCCTCGATTACGGAGCGACAGTCTGCGATGGAGAGGGAAGGGCTGCAGTGCGACGGGTAGAGCAGCCCGGTCGAATGTAGCACTTGACGCTGGCGTGCGCTAGGGCTGAAGGTACCGCGGGAAGACGCGAGCGCGATCGGAGGATCTTGACGCGTCGGGTTGTTTCAATCGAGATCGCTTCCCTTCGCAGACCCGCGATATCGCGCCAGCTCCGCCTCCCAGTACGTGCGGCCGTTCCAGTTGCGCGGGTTGCAGTTCTGCAGCCCCTTCGAGGCGTCACCGATCAGCCGTGTCGTCATGCGGACGTTGCGAAGGATCTCCTGCCCGTCAACAGTCAGCGAGATCTGATCGCCGCCCCAGCCGTCGGCGCCATAGTTGATGACGCGGATGTAGCGGGCATCGAGAAAGGACTTGTCGTTCACCCGCCGGGTGAATCGAAGCTGGTTGTTCACGATGTCAGCTGCGGAGAAGGAGAATTCCTGCACGATGTCCTCGCCGAAGAAAGGCTTCGGCGGCCGCTGGCCCTCGATACTGCGATTGGCAAAGATGATCGTGATCTGGTCGGTGCTCGACGAGCTTGCTCCCGGGCTCTGAGTGATGAAGAACGTGACCTGGTATCCGATCGAGCGGTAGGACTGGCTCATCGGAAGTTGCCGCGTCTCGCCCCCGGCGGCGGCAAGGATCCCCAGAGAGTCTGCGGTCAGGGCCAGCGCCGCGAGGATCGCGGCACCGCCGAACGTTACTGTCCTTGTCATCGGGCGACTCCCTTGTCGCTCACCTGGGGATCCCAGGGAAACAGGCGCTGCGCTTCGCGCAGCGCGTCGAGGCTCCCACTGGCGAGTTGCTCGCGAATGTACTCGTCTTTGGTCACGGTGGTAAAGGGTCCGATCGCCCGAGTGTCACGATCGGCCAACGCCCACCGAGCGACGCTGGTGAGGCCTGCGTCCGCTCGCGCGGCGTGCAGCTTGTCGATCCATTTGTCAACCGGCTCTCCTGCGCCCCGATCATTGCATTTGTAGCCAACGATCAGTTCGAGCACGGTCGCAATCGAATCGGCATCCTGGAGACTTCCCATCGGGAAGTCCCACGCCCGTACGAAGCCGTCGCGTGTCACTGCAACGACCCGTTGGCCGTCCATCGTTGCCGGCCCGAAATCGCCGGCGCCCACACCGGTCAGTCCCGATTGTGGCTGACCGTTTCCGCCGTTCCAGAATCGAAGTCCGTTTTCGTGCGTCGTCATCAGACGCTTGCCGTCCGTGGAAAATTGCGCGTCCACGGGGAGCGATCGCTCGCGCAGTGTGGCGAGCAGTTGCCCCTGGTGTGCATCCCAGAGCTGCACCCGGTCTCCGACCGTGACGAACGTATTGCCGTCTGGGGCAAAAACGGTCCGCGCACGGTCCAGCGACGCGACGACCGGTAGTGAGGCGATCCGCGCACCGCTTGTGGCGTCGAAAAGCGCGACGCCGCGGCGCGACGTCACCACCACCCGACGGCCGCTCCCGTCAATCCGGGCGTCCGCTTGATTGTTCGCGTCCGTGGCGTTAATCGCCGGACCAATCTTGTCGCCGCTCCGCGCGTCCCACACTTCCGTCGACCCGTTGTCTGACGACGTGACGATGCGCGCGGAATCGGCGGTGAAATCGATCGTCCACGCTTGCGAACCTCGCGCGACCCTGGTGATGGCGCGCCCGGTTGCGGTGTCCCACACGGCCGCCCCATCATCGCCGGCGGTGCCGACCAGTTTGCCATCGGGCGAAAACGTCGCTTGAAGAATGCGCGCCCCGTGCGCTAGGGCCACGACTTCCGCCGCGCCGATGCGCGAAATGGTTGCGACGCCTTCGCTCACCGCGAGCACGCGTCCCGATCCCCCCGTGAAATCGAATGCACGAAGTCCGATCCATGCCGGATTGAACTGGGAGGAGCTCACCTGTCCTGTGGACGCATCCCAGAGATCGATCCGTCCTGAGTCCGGGCAGCCGACAGCGACCTGGTTCGCGAGTGCGCTAAACCTGACGACTGCGTTAAGACCGCACGCGACGCGCATATTGACCGGTGCGGCTGCACTCTGGCGCACATCCCAGAGGGTCGCGACACCGTCCGTGGTCGTGGTGACCAGACGTCGCCCGTCGGTGGAGAACGACGCGCCGGTGACAGCTGCGTCGAATTGGATCGGTTCGAGCATCCGATAACCGTCGATGCTCCAGATGACAACACGCGTCGCTGTCGCGGTCACGATCCGCAAACCTTCCGGCGAGAAGTCGGCCGACACGAGTGGCTCATCGTGCTTGAGCGGCGGACCGATCGGCTCACCGGTGGTGGCGCTCCAGATTCTCACTGAACCGTCTTCGCACGCGGTGACGATGTGCGTGCCGGCGCGATCGAAGCGCGCCGAGACGACAGCTGCCGTGTGATTGAGCGGGAAGCGTTGGCGCGGCACTTTCGCGCTCACATCCCACAGGATGGCGCGGCCGTCGCGCGACGCCGTGACCACGGCTTTGCCGTCCGGGCTGAATTGCGCTGTCTGAACGATGTCCCGGTGTCCGGCAAGCTGCATCAGCCGTGCGCCCGTACGAGCATTCCATACCGTCGCCGTTTCATCGGTCGACGCGGTCACGATGCGTTCGCCTGTGCCATCGAACTCGAGGTGGACGATCGGACCGTTGTGCGCCCGGATGAAGTCGTCGCGTTCCGGTAGCCGCAATGTTCCATCGTAAGTCCCGATCGCCAGCCGGTCGTCCCGGCGCCGGATAGCGACGGACATGATGGCCGCCCCTCCGGGAGCCTCAATCGTCCGGGTTGATTGTCGAGTCGCGGTGTCCCATTGCCACGCGCGTCCGCCAGAAATGGTGACCAGCGTGGCATCGCGTGCGCCGAACAGAGGAGACCAGGCGCTGGTGTCGTGCCGGAGTTTTGCTTCCGGCAAGGCCCAGTTCGCGTGAAGCACTGCATCGAGCGCCAGACTCCGTGCGGTGATGTTGTCGGGATCGTCGCGGATCGCCTGCGCGATGTAGGCCAGGCCGCGATCGCTGCGACCGGCGGTGACGAGGCCGAGACCCTGCTCAACGTGCGCGAACGAAAGGCTCTTCATCGCCGCCTTCTGCGCCCGGGATGCCTTCACCGCGAGCACGCCGACGCCGATCAACAGCAGCATCAGCACGAACACGATCAACGATCGATTCCGGACGGCGCGCCGTTTGGCCTCGAGCTCGTCGCGCTCACGTTGGCGCTGTGCTTCCCGTCCCGCCGCGATACGGGCCTTCTCCTCTTCCTCCCGTGCGCGGATTGTGGCTTCGTGCACGCGACGCAGATTGCGGCTCTGTACGATCGGCTCGGTCAGGACGTCGTGGGTGAGCTCGATGCGCGCCCGAGGCGGTACCCCTTCGACGCGAATCAGCCGCCGGTCGACGAGCGGATCGATCGCCGCGAGGAGCGCACTGTCGCGGGCCGCCTGATCCCACGCGACGCTGTTGCGGTAGCCCGACGGCGTGACCAACTGTTCCTCGATGAAGCTCCGGACCGCCGCCGGCAGGTCGGCGACGCTGCGACGGTAGAAGTCGGCGATGATCTCGGTCTGGACGCCGGCAACGAGGCTCGCCGTAATACGCGCCAGGCGGCGTCGCTGCCGCGTGATGTTCAGCTCGCGGCAGAAGATACTGAGGATCGCCGGATCGACGGTGGTGTCGTCGGCGATCAAATCCTCGACGTTGCGCCGCGCCGCCGCGACGAACCTCACGATCACCTTTTCCACGCCCGGCTCGATGAGATGGGCGCCAGCGCCGGTGACGACCGATTCGGCGTCCTCGAGCGTCATGCCCGACAACTCGAACCGGTGGTCGAGGAGCGAGGGAAGCCGCGGCCGCAAGCGGAGCAGCTCTGCCAGGAATTCCTGTCGAATCGCCAACAACACGCCGCACGCATCACGATCGCTGACGTAATCGAGTGCGCGGGCCGCGTCCTGCTCGAGCCGCTCGGCGACTGATGCCGGCACGCTGCCGCGGATCAAGTCAATCAGTTGGTCGAGGAAACGATCGGTCGCGGCAGCGACCTCCGAGGTCGCACGTCCATGCGTGAACGCCTCCTCGAACTGATCGAACACCAACACCGGCCGGACGCGACGGCTGCGCTCGTTGTAGAAGTGCGCGTCGCTCCGATAAAACCATTCCCAGAGCGTGGCTGCCGGATCCAGGCCCGGGGCGTCGGCGCCCGCCCGGGCGAACGCGTCTTCAATCGCAGACTTGATCTGTTGGAGCAGCGGGGTCGCGGACGCGCCTTCACCCGGCGTGCCGAACTGCAGCCGGATATGAATCGGAAGCGTCAACGCCTCTTCCAGTCGCGGGAAAACTCCCGCGCGCAAGAGCGACGTCTTTCCAAGGCCGGACCGGCCGTACAGCAGGACCAGCCGGTTCTGCAGGACGAGCCGCGTCAGTGCATCACACGCCCGATCGCGGCCGAAGAAGAACCGCGAGTCCTCCCGTCGAAACGCCTCCGGTCCGGGCCATGGATTGTCCGCATCGAGTTTGGTCGCCGGTTCGCCGCGATCAACAACGTCCATGGATGCGTTCAGTCGCGCTGGTTCTTTCTGTAGCGTTCCTTGACGGCCGCGACGAATGCAGGCGTCAAGCCGGCGACGGCCGAGTACCACGAGAGTTGTCGCAGCGTCAGCGGCAGCTCTTCTTGTTGATACGGCAGGTCGTCGATGACGACAGGAAAGATGAATTCGATCGTGCTCGGGAGGCCGGTGGCCTTCTCGAATGCCGCCGCCCACTCCTTGCGGAAATACCTCTCCTCGGCCACCAGGCAGTGTCGCGAAAGCACAGGGAGAAACAGATCGCTGCGGCGGATGCCGTCGACGATGCGTTCGGCGAACCGGTCACCGGTCATGATCTGGTCACGGTCGAGCCATGCGTCGAGCTTCGCCTGGTTCAGCGCCTCGGCGATGGCTTCGGCGACGGCTCGATCCTCGGAGGCGTAGCTGATGAAAATCGCGCCTTTGGGTGGCAGCGGTGCCGCTGGTGTCGATGCCGCGGCCGTCGTCGTCGTGCGCGCGAGCCAGCGAGCGTGCAACTCGTTGACGAATTCGATCGGACTCTCGCGCTCGAACACTTCGGTGCGGGTCTTGAAGGTGCGAAGGAATTCGATCAGCGCCTGATCTTCGCGGGCGCCGGTGTCGACGACGAAAACCGTCCGGCCGTTGCTCAGGCGAAGACGCGCCGGGCGCGCGAGCCGGAGGATGGAGCGCACGAGCCAGGCAGGAAAGCGGCAGCCAATGACGAGCAAGTCTTTCTGATAGAGCTCGGTGAAGAGCGTCGCGGGCAGCGCCTGCTGCAATGAGTGGACGAACTCGAGCGCATCTTCCTCGGTGACGACGAAGTCCTCGGTCGGGGAGATGCGTCCGAGCAGGTGAAACACGGTCGGCGCGGTGAGCGATTCGAGCGGCCCGGGCAAGTCCTTGACCCGCTTCGGCGCGAACGACCGCACGTCGGTCCGAGGCAGGCCGTTGAATCGCACCATATTGATTGCGGTCTCCAGGCTGGCGTCGAATATGGTCGTGACGAACAGCTTGAACCGGTCGATCTCGGCGAGATGGCGGAACGGTTCTGGCACCCCCAGGCTGGAGAGTGCCTGCGCTTCCTGAAACACCGCGATGTAGATCTGTCGCGTGTCATCGCTGCGTTCGAGATAGCGGCAGGCAACGGTATTCAGCGGATCCTTGACCGGTTCGCCGGGATCGAATGGAACGTTGAGCCGCTTGGCGACGCCTTGTGCCAGCGTCGCGTAGAGGTGGGTTGGCGGCGTGCCTATTTGCAGGAGTTCGCGGCCGACGATCGGGACCACCTCACCGGCTTCGACCAGCAAAAAGAGATTCCGCCACAGCGCCTCGTCGTGCGCGCGTGCGCTGGCATCGAGGCCGGACGGATCGCCCGAGGGGGCCGGCACGATCACGACACACCGAGCGCGGCGCAATCCGGCAGGTGCGAGAATGCCGCTCGGACGACGGCGCGCTCGGCGGACGCTGGCTGGAGCTTGACCATCAGCCGACAGGCCTGCGTCCAGGTCGACCGATGCGCGCCTTCCTTCGCGCGAGCCATGGCGACCGCCGCCTTGTAGACGCGCGCTGCATCATCGTATTTTTTCTGGATCAGGAACACCTCGCCGATCGTCGCGGTGAGCCAGTAGTCGCCGAGCTTCGGCTCGGTGCCGACAATCTGCTGGACGGCCGTCGCATATTGCGCCGCGCGGCGCAGGTTGTCGTCGCCGCCGAGCAGCACGCTTTTCGCCGCCGCGTTGATTCCGGTGTAGTAATCGTCGGGGGCGCCGCTGAAGGCCTCGACGTAGTAGTCGCGGGACTGCTCCAGATCGGCGGCATTGCCGGACTGCGCGTACCGATCCATCCACGTGCGGCCGTAGATTCCCAACGTCTCCGAATCCCGTTCTCCACGGGCGTAGAGGACGCCAAGGATCTCCTGGGCGGTGGCGAGGTCACCGGGCTTGCCGCGCCTGGCGAGCGCGAGGGCGCGGAGCTGCCTGGGGCGGATGGCTTTGGGAAATTGCGTTTCGATCTGCGTCAGCACCGCAATCGCGTCCTCATCGCGACCCAGCTCGCTCAGCCCTTGCGCCGCCTTGCAGGCGAGCGATGACGACGTGCGCCACGCCAGTCCATTCGCGCGGAACAAGGCGAGGATGCGATCGCCGTCCTTGTTCGCGATCGCGGCGTCAATCTTGTTGCCTTCGTCCTGCGCGATTTCCGTCTGTTCGGTGGCGAAGCGCACCGCGGCATCGTCCATCGTTTTGTCCGCGAGAGCGTACAACAGGCGGAGCAGCTCGCCGCCGTTCGGTCCGTCGGGGTACGAACTGAAGTCGACATAAATCCGGTTCCGTGCGAACAGCGGCGGCTCACCCGAGTCGAGCCTGACCGGAACGAACACAAAGCCTCGCTTGGCGCTCGCCAGCGTCTCCATCGTCTCGTACTCGCGCCGCACCCAGTCGGAATCACCGGTGGCGTGCGACCAGATCAGGACGCCGGCCTGAGACGCCTCGAGCGCCGACTCGAGCCCCTTGATGAGTCGATCGCCGGCCTTGAGCACGACCTGATCGAGAAAGACCTTGTGGCCCTGCTCGCGCAGGACGTCGTAGAGGGTCAGAACCCACGGACGGTTGACCGATCGGTAGGAGAGAAACACATTCCACTGATCGCTGCCGGTGAGCGGACGTGGTGGCGGTGCGTGCTGAAGCCATTCGTTCGGGAGAGGCATCTTCAAGTCCTTTGGTACCCGGCGCAAGGAATCGATGTCAGCTAACCGTAAGAAGAACACTCGATCAAGTCAAGAGGACCGGCGGTAGAATACCCGCGTGAGCGGTCAACCGAGTTGTCATCTGTGCAGCCAGATCGCCGGCGATCCACAGGATGACCTGATTGCTCGCTTGCTGCCCCGGCAGGCGTACATTCGCCGCGTCGTGCTCGAGACCGAATCGTTCGCCGCGATCCCAAGCCTCGGTCCGCTCGCCGATGGCCACCTGCTGCTGTGCCCGCGAACGCACGTCCGGAGCACGGCGGCGCTTCCTCGAGCATCTTACGCAGAATACGAATCGGTGATGAACTCGCTGATTCGGTATCTCGAAGGCGAGTATCGGGCTGCCGTTCACGTCTTTGAACATGGGATGGGCCCGGATGGCCGTACCGTCTGCACGGTCGATCATGCCCACGTCCACCTGGTCCCATTGCCGGAATGCCTGCCGCGTCTCGAGTTGGACGGACCCACATGGCAGACATTCGACGGCTCGGTCGAGGCCCTCGCGGTCCTGGCGCGCGGACGTGAATACGTATCGTACATTCCGCCCTGCGGCCGGCCGCAGGTGTGTGTCAGCGCCAGCGGACACTTCGAATCACAGTACATGCGGCAGGCGATCGCACGTGCCCTCGGCATGTGCTCCTGGAACTGGCGCACCGAGCCGGATGCCGGGGCCGCCGACCGCACCTGGCGTAGATGTGTCAGGCCTCAGCTCGTGCCGCTCGCAGGGTAGACGTGGCGGCACCCGCGCGCCCTCGCACCACCGACCAGACCTGCTTCGTCATCATGCCGTACGGCCGGAAGAAGGACGCTGACGGCACGACGATCGATTTCGATCGCGTCTACACCGATTTCATCCACGCCACGGTGAAGACGATTCCCGGCCTCACCTGCGATCGCGCGATCGACCTGAACAAGCCGGGCTGGATCCACGAGCAGATGCTGTGGCACATCCTCAACGACGCGGTCGCGATCGTGGACACCAGTACGCTGAATGCCAACGTGTTCTACGAGCTGGGGGTCCGCCATGCGGTCCGCAAGTCGGTGACGATCCTCGTCCACCGTCGCGGGACGCCGTGGCCCTTCAACATCGAGGGCCTGAGCTCACTGGAGTACAGCACTCGAGAACCTCAGCTGACGCATGCGCGCGACAAGCTGCGCGAGTGGATCGTCAACGGCCTCAACGATCCAGAGCATGTCGACAGCCTCGTGTTCAAAGCGGTGCCGGAGCTCCGTGTGGAGCGCAGCCGGGCGAAGATCTTCACGCACGTCGAGAGGATCGAGTTCCCGCTCGTCAGCAAGCCGGCCAGGCGGATCGGACTGGTGACGGGCGACTACGGCGACATTCGCGTCGCCGACGCCTGGGTCAATTCCGAAAACACCGAAATGCAAATGGATCGCTATTTCGGGACGTCGACATCAGCGACGATCCGGTACTTGGGTGCGGAGAAGGATCCGGCGACGGGAAATATCCGGGAAGACACGATCGGCAAGGCTCTCGCGGCGCTGATGGGCACACAGCAGAGCGTCCAACCCGCGGCGGTGCTCGCCACCGATCCCGGAGCGCTCCGGTCCAATGGGGTGAAACTTCTTCTCCACGTCGCGTCCGTGGTCGGCCAGCCGCGCGAGGGATACAAGCCAATCGATCGCATCGAACGCTGCGTGACCGGTGCGCTCGCGCGGGTGGACGCCAACTTCCGCGACCGTGGGATTGCATCGGTGATGTTCCCGCTGCTTGGGACCGGCCCGGCCGGCGGTGATCTGCAGGATCACGCCGAGCGCCTGATTGGCGCCGCGGTTGACTACCTCGATTCACATCCGGACACGGTATTCAGCGCCGTCTACTTCTATATCTGGAACGACGTGGCGATGGAGATCTGCCGCAGGGTTATCGGCCGCCATCCGAATCTTCAGGCGTCGGACACGCGAGGTCATCAGTGAGCGACGATCGCTTTACCGTAGAAATTGGCGGTCGGTCACGCGTGGACATCTTCCTGGCGTGCGCGGATGGTGACACCTCGATCTGGCCGCTGGTACAGCAGTTCGATCAGTCCGGCGTGTGTGTTGTCGGCGAACTGCCAGGATTGGGAAGCGCCCCGGATCGGGGCGCCGCGATTGCCTCGGCATGCAGTGGCACGATTGCGGTACTGCCGTCCAGCGATTCGAGCGGCGACACGCTCGCGCGGATCACCGCGCATGTCGACCGCGCGCGCGAAACCGGACAGCCCGCTCTCGTCATTCGTCCCGATGACGATGAGGAGCAGATTCGCGCGGCGATCGAGAACGTCATCGACCAGGGTGCCAGCCCGGCGGTTGCGCGCCCGTACGCCTTCTTCATCGGCCGCCTGGAACGGGACTTTTCGCATGCGCGCGCGGCGATCCGCGCCGCAGTCGAGTGCGAAGCCGGGATCGCCTGCCTCTGGTCGGACAGCGATCATCAGACCAACGTCGCCAGCGTGCGGGAGAGCACCCGGCTCCTCATCAAGAACGCCGCGTTCGTCATCGCCGACTTGACCCTCGGTGTCGAGAACCCTGACGGCGAGAATCCAAGCCGGGCGCATGAGATCGGGATGTCGATCGCGTACGAACGTCCGCTGATGTTGTCGAGCCAGGAGCCGAGACGGTATCCCTATTTTTCAATCGGCGACATGCAGATGACGTTCTGGGAAACCGAGGCTCACTTCTACGAGTCGGTTCGCCACTGGATCCGCGCACGGCGCGCAGTCCTGGCGCGGGCCGTCTTCAACCATCATCTGCCAGAGCGATTTCCTGGATATCAGGCCCTGATTTCGGCGCCGGCCTTCACCTACGATCCGGCTCTGCGGTATGTCGGACCGTGGACGTCCGTCGCGGACGGCGAGCGGGTCGGGCGCTGACGTGGGCACCTGCGTGTATTGTCTCGCCTCGGCTTCCCTGAGTGACGATCAGATCCTGCGGCGCGGCCGCACCATGTACTTGTGCGCTCCGCGGGGCCAGATGGTTGAGGGCTTTCTCGCCGTCGCGCCGTACCAGTGTGTCGGTGCGCTGGCGCTGCTTCCGCCCGAGTCCTTCACCGAGCTCGAACGCTTTTCAACGATGATCGAATCGTTTTACGTCGAAGCACTCGGCTGCTCGTCGTGGCTGGTCTACGAACAGGGACGCGGTGGGGGAGGCGCTTCCGCCGATCTTGAGGCCGGCTTCCCGTTCCACGCGCATCTGTGCGCGGTGCCGATCACCGTCGATCTGCACGAGCCGCTGGGGGAGCGGTTCACCGCGTACGAGATCTCATCGCTTGGCGAGCTTCGATCGATTCCGCGTAACCAGCCGTACCTCTATGTCGACGGCCAGGATCGGCACGGACGCCGTCGCAGGGTTGTCTACCTGCCGCCGACTCCCGAGATGACCGGCGATCTGGAGCGTAGCCGGCTCAAGCCGCTCATCGCGGAGCTGGCAGGTATACCGCACCGAGGTCATTGGCGCGATTACACCGATGACGATGAACTCGCGTCGTTGACCGCTCGATTCACGCGATGGTCGGAATCATCCGATTAGCAGCGGTTTCAAGACCGAGTGAATCAGACCGGGCCAGCCTGGGGGCCATAGACGTCCCAGACCTTGCCGAAGAACATCGCCCCGAACCGGTTCAGCCCGTCGAAGCGAGCCGCGAGCGACGGCCCCTTGGTACGGAACGAGAACAGCTGCTTGAAGAAGAAATCCTCCGGGCGAATGACGAGGACGCCGGAGGCCACCACCGTCCCGGCTTGTCCGGCCGCAACGTGGCCCGAGAGAATCTGCGTGTACAACGTCGTCGTCTCGTTCCAGAGCGACGTCGGTGACGGTCCTTCAATGTCCTTGACCCCGGTGAGCGTGAGCTGACGACCGTCGGCGGCGGTAAAGAACAAGCGATAGAACATGTTCTTCTTCGTCGGGTCCGCCTGGTTCACGAACAGGTTCACGGTCCCGTTCGACACTGGACGTCGTCCGCCATACATCGGTGAATCGAGGTAGCCATCGGCGCGCGTCTCATGAGCGGGAGAGGTCACGAACGCGTCCACGTCGACCGCGGTGACGTCGAGGTGAAACATCAACGGCTTGCCATGCTGAGCGGCGGCACGGTACTCGTCGTGCGTCGACGCGGTCACACCTTCGGCGACCGTCCCCTTCATTTCTTCAGTGAAGGTCAGCGAGGTCTTCGCTGCTGACGCGGGCGGCGGAATGGACGATCCTGGCTGGAGTGGAATGTTTCGCGCGCGGCACCAGGCCCGGGCGTCCTCGACTCCCTGGTTCACGGCCTCGGCCATCCGGTCGCGCGAGAAGTTCAGGAGGTAGTGGACCGGCACCTCCGCCTCCAGCAGATTGAGCGCGATCGTTCGCCCGAACTCCCCCTGCTGACCGCTGGCAATCCGCCGGTTGCTTTCCTCGATCCGCTTCCAGTAGGTGAAAAAGTTCGTGTCGGCGACGGTCTCGATGATCTGGAAGTACTCGTTCACGAAGCCATCGCGCCACTCGTCCTTGCGGCTCACGGTCCAAATCGCCCAGATTTCGTCGGCGCCGCGCTTGACCGCTTCGTCGAGATTGCCGTCAGTGATGTAGACCGCATCGAAGTAGGTGTCGCCATTGATTGTGACCGGCGGAAACCACATCGGCAGCGACACGGCGGCAATCTGCAGGTCCTCGCTCATCTGGGATTGCGGGACGACCTCGAGCTGCTTCTTCGAGAAGTTGAAGACGTTGAACGTGCCCACGCGCGGCGATTGACGGATCGTCTGCCAGTCGATCCCCCAAGACGGCAGGACCTTGGTGCGCAGGTTATCGGTCGTGAAGAGCGATCGCGAAAAGGGCCAGACGCCGCTCGTGTTGAGGTCAACCGGCAGGAACGGATCGAGGTTGCGCCAGTTGTCCGCGATGCGCTGGCCAGACATTCCCTGACAGTACATGGCGAGGTTGAACGTGCCGCCGCTGGCGCCATCGGCGTGATCGAAGGCGAGCTGCGCTTCGTCCAACCAGACCTGCAGCACACCTGCCTGGTAGCAGACTTTCAGGCCGCCACCGGCCAACATGAGTGAACGCTTCGGCATCGGATTACCTCTTTCTGCGTCGTCTTGGTCAGAGGATTGAGCCCTCAGACGCCCGCAGCGCTTGGTGGTGAGACTGCCACACTATACCGATCTCGATGCCAGTATCTACTGTCGATTTTCTGGTTTCGCGATGTGCGAGTGAGGATTGGTACTATGGTTCGGCGCTGGCCGTGATCACTCTCGCGCGGTGCAGCTATCGCATCACACGACGCTGCGCAGTCGCGGCCTGGGAGTAAGCTCAGTGAGGACGATGCCCGCTCTGGCTAGCAGCGTCGAACGGTTGAGATAGTTGACTGATCGAAACGGAAGAAGGGAGCATGTCTACATGAAGCCCAAAAACACAATCTGCCTCTGGTTTGATAAGGATGCGCTCGAAGCGGCGCGGTTCTACGCGGCCACGTTTCCGAATAGTGAAGTGACCGCTGTCCACCATGCGCCCAGTGACTACCCGGGCGGTAAGAAGGGCGAAGTGCTGACGGTGGACTTCATCGTTGTGGGTATTCCTTGTCTCGGCCTCAACGGTGGGCCGACGTTCAAGCACAGCGAGGCGTTTTCCTTCCAGATTGCGACCGACACGCAGGAAGAGACCGACCGCTATTGGAATGCGATCGTCGGCAATGGCGGCACGGAAAGTCAGTGCGGGTGGTGCAAGGACCGTTGGGGTCTGTCCTGGCAGATCACCCCGCGCGTACTCACCGATGCGCTTGCGGCCGGTGGTGATGAGGCGAAGCGTGCCTTCGAGGCGATGATGCCGATGAAGAAAATCGATATCGCCACGGTCGAGGCCGCCCGGCGAGGGCGGCAAACAGTCGGATAAGGGAGGGTCGGAGCCGCATTACTCCGCCCTCAGCGCGGTGATCGGATCCACGCGCAGGGCGCGGATGGCAGGAACGACTGAGGCGAGGACCGCGACGACGAGCGTCAGCGCCGCGATGCTCGTCAGCGTCGCGGCATCGGTTGGTCGCACCTCGTATAACAGTCGGGTCATCGCTCCGCTGAGCGCGAGCGATGCCACCATGCCGAGGCAGAGTCCAATGCCGACCAGCCAGAGACCCTCGACGAGCACCATCCGCAAAATGCTGCCGGCGGTTGCGCCGAGCGCGACGCGCACGCCCAGCTCGCGGGTTCGCTGTGCGACCGATGTCGAGATGACACCATAGATCCCGACGGCCGCCAGGGTCGCGGCAATCGCCGCAAACACCGCGAAGAGCGTCGTGTTGAGACGACGGCCCGCGGTCATCTCGGTAACCTCATCGTCCAGGAGATGAACCGACTCCAGCGGAATCAGCGGATCGATCTCGCGAAGCACGGTTCGAAGTGAGGGCACGAGCGCCATCGGTTCGTCACTGGTTCGTACGAGCAGCGCCAGCCCGACGTCAGGCGATTGAGCCTGCGGCACGTACGTCTCCGGGCGGACGGCCGACTCGTAGCCGGTGCGACGCGTGTCTGCGACAACACCGACGATCGTCATCCACGGCCCTCGCGACGAGAGCTGGCCGTACTTGATTCGACGCCCGATCGGGTTCTCACCCGGCCAGAACATCCGCGCCATCGTCTCGTTGATGATCACGGACGGCGGCGCGCCGGCCGAGTCGCGTTGATCGAAAAATCTGCCTTCGCGCAGTGGAATCCGCAGGACACGAAAATAGTCGGGCGTGATCGAATCGAGCGGCACTTCCACTCTTTCCTCGGGCTTGAAGTCCGCGCGCCCTTCGATGCTGAAGTTCGTCGAGTTTGGTGTCGCACTGATGAAGACCGTGCCGATGGTCGCTGCGCCCTCGACACCAGGCAGCGCGGCGGTGCGCTCGACGAGACGGCGGGTAAACTCGGCGGCTGCGGCATCCTGACGGTAGCGCTCGCCCGACAGCGACACTCGTGCGCTCAACACCTGATCGGTGCGGAGCCCGAGGTCCAGCTGCTGCATGCGCACGAGGCTGCGAATCATGAGTCCGGCGCCGACCAGCAGGACGACGGCCAGCGCGACTTCGATCGCGACGAGGCTGCGGCGCAGGGCGCGGCCGAGACCGGTTGCCCCGCGTCCTCCCTCCTTCAGGATTTGCACGGCGTCGGTGCGCGCCATCTGGAGTGCGGGGAAGAGGCCGAACAGCCATCCGGTCAGCACAGCGACGGCCGTCGTGAACGCGAGCACGCGACCGTCGACGGTGATGGCGGTCAGGCGAGGGAGGTTCTCGGGCGCTGCGGCGACAAACACCGTCACGCCGGCCCAGCCAAGTCCGAGGCCGGCGGCGCCGCCGAGCAACCCGAGGAGGAGGCTTTCGGTCAGCAACTGCCGGATGATCCGTCCATGACCGGCACCGAGGGCAGCGCGCAGCGCCACCTCACGCTCTCGCGTCGAGGCGCGCGCGAGCAGCAGGTTCGCGACGTTGGCGCACGCGATCAGCAGCACGAAGCCAACCGCGGCGACGAGCGCGAGCAGCACCGGCTTGATCCGTCCGACAATCTGCTCGCGGTAGTCCTTGACGTTCACACCGTAGCCGGTCTGGTTGGGGAACGTCCGGAGGATGTCGGCGTTGATGCGCTCGAGGTCTGACTGCGCCTGCGCAATCGTCACGCCCGGCTTCAGGCGCCCGATGACTTGCACCCAGATCGCGTTACGCGATTCGCGCAATTCTTTGGTTGCGGGCGATGGCACCCACAGTTCAGTATCGGTGGCGGGAAAGGCGAAGCCGTCCGGCATCACGCCAATCACTTCGCGTGAGGCGCCATTCAGCATGATCGTGCTGCCGACAACGTCAGGTCGGGCGCCGAAACGCCGAAGCCACAAACGGTGTGACAGCACCACGACCAGGGCACCCGCCCGATCTTCTTCACCCGAGTAGGTGCGGCCGAGAGCCGGGCGCACGCCGAGCACGTCGAACAGGTTCGGCGAGCTGTGCGCGCCGGTCAGACGCTCGGGTTCGCCGCTTCCCGTGAGCGTCATGTAGCGGCGGTTGAATACGGCCATGCCGTCGAACGTCGTGTTACGGGTGTTGTATTCGACGTAATTGGGATACGAGTGCCAATCCTCCCGCAGCTTGATCCGCGCGTTGTCCATCCACACCATCGCCAGACGGTCGGCCGCCGGATAGGGCAACGGTCGCAGCAGGATGCCGCCGGCAACGCTGAAGATCGCCGTGTTTGCGCCGATGCCGAGCGCGAGCGTGACGATGGCGATCAGCGCGAATGCCGGCGCCGCCATCAGCCGCCGGGCACCGTAGCGGAGATCCTGGACGAACGCTTCAAGTCGTCCGCCACCGCGGACGTCATAGCCCGAGTCCTGCAGTCGGGCTCGGTTGCCAACGCGCCGCCGCGCTTCGTTCCGAGCGTCCGCGGGGCTCCGCCCCTGCCGAATCAAACGCTCGGTGAGGAGGTCTTCGTGATGACGCAGCTCGTCGGCGATTTCGCCGGCGACGCGATCGTGATTGCGAGTGCCCTTCAATCGGTCGTTGAGAATTCGAAACAGGCGCATGGGTGCCTCGCTTTCGCTGGTCAGGCTTCGAGGACGCGGGCGACGGCGCTCGTCAGCCGGCGCCAGCTCGCCGTCTCCGCCTCGAGCTGCTTTCGACCGGCGCGGGTCAGCTGGTAGAAACGCGCGCGACGGTTGTTGTCGGACACCCCCCACGTTGATGCGATCCAGCCGCGCTGCTCCATGCGGTAGAGCGCCGGGTACAAGGAACCCTCTTCGACCTGCAGCACGTCCTGCGAAAGTTGCTGCAGCCGCAGCGCGATGCCGTAGCCGTGTTGCGGGCCGGTCGCGAGCGATTTCAGCACGAGCATATCGAGTGTGCCGTGAAGCTGATCAGCGTTGGTTCGGTCTTCCTTAGACATTCTAAGGGAGAGAGCCTATCAGACGAATGGCGGAGGTGGCCAGCGGATCTTTCGCGACCGTGTCACGTCGTCATTCGGTGAATCGTCTTACTGAGAGGAGGTGAAAAAATCATGAAAGCTCGAATCGATCTCACGCGCGTATCCCCAGGGATCTTCCACGCCATGCTTGGTCTTGAGCGTCAGGTTCAAAAGGCTGGTTTCGATAGCAAGCTGCTGGACCTCGTCCGGATGCGCGCGTCGCAAATCAACGGCTGCGCCTACTGCCTGGACATGCACAGCAAAGATACGCGGGCCAATGGCGAGACCGAACAGCGGCTCTACGGGCTCGACGCATGGCGGGAGACGCCGTACTACTCGGCGCGCGAGCGCGCGGCGTTGGAGTGGACCGAAGCGCTGACGCTCGTCTCCGAGACTCATGTTCCAGACGAGGTGTACGAGCACGTGCGGACGCAGTTTTCGGAAGACGAGTTGGCGCACTTGAGCCTGGCGATTGTCGCGATCAACGGATGGAACCGGCTCAACGTTGCGGCGCGCACGGTGCCCGGCGACTACGTGGCCGGCAGCCTTGCGGCGTCCCACGCGACCTGATCGCGCGCTCTGCGCCTCCGCCGGTTGGCCCGCTCGCAATTGCGCACCGCCTGATGGAGGGAGCGAGCGTGCTGATCGGCGTGCTGCTGCCGCTGATGAGAGCATGAAGCGCGCCCGAGCCTCCGGTATAGACTCTCGGCATGACACGCAAGGAGTTTCTGAAGGCGGCAGTGGGCTCGAGCGTACTCGGTTCCATCGGCGTCGGCGCAGTGGCCGCTGATCCAGAACAAGCCGGATCGTCACCGCCCGCAGCGCTGGCGACACCGGCCAAGAGCTTTCCTGCCGGAACGACGAAGGCCGTCATCGACTTCATCTCGAACTTGTCAGTCGATCGTGTTCCGCAGAAGGCGGTCGATGAGGCGAAGCGCTGCCTGATCGACGGCATTGGCGTCGTCCTCGCCGGTGCGACCGTCCGCGGCAGCGCGATCGTGCGCGAGCACGTCAAGGCGTCCGGTGCGCAGAGCGGCGCGACGATTCTTGGACCGGAGAAGATCGCCGCGTCGGCGGCGAATGCCGCGCTTGCGAACGGCGCGAGCGGCCACGCGATGGACTACGACGACACGCAGTTGTCGACGACGCCCGACCGCGTGTTTGGCTTGCTCACACATCCCACGGTTCCGGTGCTGGCCGCCTCGCTTGCCGTCGGCGAGCGGCTCAACGTGTCGGGCCGCGCGTTTCTCGAAGCGTTTCTGATCGGGTTTGAAGTGGAGTGCAAGATCGCGGAGGCGATCAGGCCCGATCACTACCTGCGTGGATTCCACAGCACGGGAACGGTCGGGACGTTCGGCTCGGTCGCGAGTGCGGCCAGGCTGCTGAAGTTGTCAGCGGCGCAGCTCCCGCACGCGCTCGGCATTGCCGCGAGCATGAGCAGCGGCATCCGCGTGAACTTCGGATCGATGACCAAGCCGCTCCACGCCGGACGCGCGGCGGAGAACGGCGTCGCCGCCGCGGAACTGGCGTCACGAGGGTTTACCGCCGGCGACGAACCGCTCGACGGTGAATGGGGATTCTTCCAGGTCTTCGGCGGCGGGGTCGACCTGCCGCGCATCGTCTCCGTGCTGGGTAACCCGTTCTCGATCGTCGATCCCGGCGTCTCCATCAAGCCTTACCCGTGCGGCTCACTCGGGCATCCGACGATGGATGCGATGCTGAAGCTGGTGAGCGATCACGACGTCAAGCCGGAACAGATTGCGCGCGTCCGGGTACGCGCCGGGTCGAACATCCTCAACCCGCTGCGCTACAAGACCGCGAAGAGCGAGCTCGAAGCGAAATTCTGCCTGCCGTTCATGATGTCCGCGATCGCGCTGCGCCGCCGCGCCGGCATTCGGGAGTTCACGGACGAATTCGTGTCGTCTGCGCCGGTGCAGGCGATGATGACGAAGGTCGACACGGTCTTCGATCAGCAAATCGAGGCGCGCGGCTTCGACAAAATGCGCAGCATCGTCGAAGTCGATCTGGTGGATGGTCGCAAGTTCTCGCAGCCGTCGGACGAGCGCTACCGCGGCGGGCCCGAGAAGCCGTTCACGCGCGCCGAGCTGCACGAGAAGTTCAGCGACTGTGCGAGCCTCGTGCTGTCGCGCGAACGCATCAAGCGCGCGCTCGACGCGATCGAGTCGGTCGATCGGCTGGCGAGCGTGCGCGAGCTGATCGCAGCGCTTACCTGAACCTGCCCCGCGGTTCAGAATCCGGAGACCACGTCGCTCGAGTCGGCACGCGCGCGAATTCAAGTCATACGCGCGCGGCGTCGCACTTATCACGCCGACGCTTCGGTTGCTTGGGCTAGGCGCACCGCCGTTGAACGAGCAGAAGGAACCCGGGCGTCCACGCGTTGAGACACCGGGCGGCATAAGTGAGGTGCGGCCCGCCAATTCCATCGATAGGCCGAACGCCCGATCATGGCTCCACAATTGCTACTTCTTCTAATTGCGAGAGGTCGAGAGCCCGCGCATGGGAGGGACGCATGGCCATGGACGATCGATTGAGCTGGCAAGGACGCGCCGCAGGTGCCTTCGACCCCATCTCGAAGATGCTCGACAATGGCGAGTGCGAGCCTCTGAAGGCGGCCGTGCACGGCGTCATGTTCGCGACTGTTTGTCTCTGCGCCGCCTACAACACCGCCGCGTGGCTCAAGCGTCGGCAACGTCATCTCGCCAT
>JBKPNQ010000241.1:0-4962 GCA_046732715.1 Acidobacteriota bacterium
GTCTGAGACCGTGCCTCTGGAGCCTCCGCTTTCAGGCGGACGCTCCACGCCCCCTGCGGTGGGTGTAGCTCAGCGGTAGAGCGCCGGACTGTGGCTCCGGAAGTCGCGGGTTCGAACCCCGTCATCCACCCCAACTCTCAGTCGCTGTTGCAGCGTGTCACGGAAGATGTCTCCAATCGCCCGATCATGATTGTGGCGAGTTACCGCACGAGGAGGCGCCCTATCTCAAAGATCTGTTTCCGTACGCGCACCACATTCAGCTCGAGCGGTTCGCTAAGGACGAACTCGTAGCCTTGGCGCGTTCCGTCATCGGCGAGGCGGCGACCGGTCAGGCCGCCTCGTTGGTAGACCTGCTGTCTGGAAATGGCCGGCAACGCTTTTTTCGCGGTCGAAGCACTTCGGGCCCTTGTCCAGCAGGCCGGCAGTTTGGACAACGTCGGACGGGTCCCCGTGTCCCGAGAAGTCCTCGGCGGCAGCCTCGACAGTCTCATTCGGTTCAAGTTGAAGCGGATTCCGCCACCGTTGCAGCGGCCGTTGCAGCTGGCGGCAAATTCAGGGACTCGTCGTCGACGTCGCCGTGCTCGAGGCGGCAGCGGGACCAGAGACGACATCGCCCTGCTTCTGTCCGTCGCCTCGGCGCAGGGCATCGTTGCCCCACACGAGCACACCTATCGATTTGCGCATGACAAGATCCGTGAAGGACTGGTCGGCTCGATCGAGCCCGCAGCAGTGCCGGGCTTGCACGAACAGATCGCCACGGCGATCGAGCGTGTGCACGGGGCGGTACGCACACCGCCACTTGCCTTGTTCGGTTTGGCGAGAGTCGATGACATGACCCAGGATGTCGATGACGCCCGCGTTTACGGAGGCATGCATTTCCGATTCGATCAGCGGGAGGGGAACCGGCTCGGACGACAGGTTGGCGAGTATGTGTACGAGCACAACCTCCGCCGTCGCGAGTCAGGGCCCTTCGAACTTTCGTATCTAGGATGTTCCGGACGGCATCAGGAATATAATGCGGCTCCGCAGGGGAACCCATACAGATCGTCGATTCGGTTGAGGAAGGGGCGTGTCAGATGGCATGTCACGGTCGGACCCCCTCACGATTCCAGCTCCGGACGGGCTTCTACATCGTAGTTGCTGTTCTCATCACGCTGTTGCCTCGTATTGCCGGGGCGCAAAGTTTGACCGGCGCGCTGGTTGGCACGGTCAAAGATGAACAGGGTGGCGCCGTTCCCGGCGCGACGGTGTACCTGTCATCTCCGGCCTTGATCGGCGGTCCGCTCACATTAGCGACCAACGAAAGAGGCATGCTGCGCTTCCCGGTGCTGCCGCCGGGAACCTACGCCATCGACGTGGAGCTGCGGGGATTTGCTCCGTATCACGAAGACGACATCGTGATTGGCGCGAGCACGACGCTCGAGCGGACGGTCGTCCTTAAAGTTCAAGGGATTGCGCAGTCCGTCGTGGTCGAGGGATCGGGGTCGCGCATCGAGGCCAGAAGCAGCGGCCTGGAGTCGCGATTCGATGAGGAGTATCTGAAAGCGATCCCGACTCGCCGATTCAGTATGTTCGATTCGATCAGGGCGGCTCCGGGTGTTTCACCGACGTCGCCCTCGAGCGGCACGAACAACACTGTGTCCGCGTTTGGATCCGGGGGCAACGAAAACCTGTTTCTCATCGACGGCACGAACTTCACGTGCCCATGCGCTGGTGTATCGCGCGCCGAGCCGAGCGTGGATGTCATCCACGAAGTGCAGGTCCAGTCGATTGGCGTCTCGGCTGAGTACGGAAATATCCAGGGCACGGTCTTCAACGTCGTCACGCGCCAGGGTAGCAACCGCTTTCAATACGACGCCTCCTACTATGGACAGGCGGCGTCGTTGACCACCCAACCGATTGTGCGCCCAGTCGCGGGGCGATCGTCACCGAGTGGTTACGAGCGTATTCGCTATCGTGACTTCACCACCGATCTCGGCGGTCCGGTTCTGCGCGACCGAATCTGGTTCTTTACCGGTTATCAGTATTTGCGCGACTACGACAGCCAGCCGGGTGCCGATCCATCGGCACCACGGAAGTACGAGCAGAACAAGATTTTTACCAAGCTGACGTGGAAACTGTCGCCTGGTACGCAGCTGATGCAGAGCGTCCATGGTGAACATTGGGTCAATCCGGATCGTCCCACCGCCGTCACGCCATTCGAGGCGACCATTCGCCCGGACACATCCGTGGTCGCGATCACCTTCGGGGACCTGACGCACACGTTTTCTCCGCACACGCTCTTGAACGCCCGTGCCGGGCGATTCGTCTATGACCGCGTCGACGATCCCAGCAACGGCAGCACGTCGCAAGCAAGTCACTTCGACCGCGTCACCGGGATCACCACAGGCGGTCCGCCAAGTTTCGGCGCGCTCACGCTCATTCGCACGACGGCCAAGGCGACGTTGACTCAGTACTGGCCTGCCTTCCTCGGCGCCGATCACGACGTCAAGGTCGGGACCCAGATCGAGCGCGGCGAGCATTACCAGCCGTCGATCATTCCCGGCGGCACGCGATATATCGACAACAACGGTCAACAATTCCAATCCGTCTCGGCGGATCCATCGATCAGCGGCGGCGTCTTCATTACCGCGGCGGGCTTCGCGACAGACTCGTTGACGATTGGCCAGCGAGTCACCGTCAATGCTGGACTGCGTTTCGATCACAGTCGCGCGATCAGCCAGGATGTCAATGCGGTCGATGCCGCCGGCAACCAGACCGACGCCATCGTTCACGGACTCGGGACCTTGTATACCTGGAATGTGCTGTCGCCCCGTCTGGGCGTAACGGCCAGGCTGACCGGTGATGGGCGGACCATCCTGCGGGCTAGCTACGGGCGATTCAACCAGGGTGTACTGACGGGTGAAATCAGTCCGATTCATCCCGGCGTCACGCCGGTCACGACCAGGGCGTTCGATTCGGCCACGGGTGGCTACACCACGCTCGTTTCCGTTGTCGATCCGAAGATCAATCTCTTGATCGATTCAGCGACACGAACGCCAAAGACCGATGAGTACTCGATCGGCGTCGATCGCGAGTTGCGCCGGCGTCTATCGGGCGCGATCGCATACATTCACAAGAGCGGCGACGACTTCATCGCCTGGACAGACATTGCCGGGCAGTATCGCGAAGAGACACGCACGCTCGCGAATGGCCAGACGCTGCCGGTGTTCGTTCTCACGAGCCCGGCCGCGAGCCGGCGCTTTCTGCTCACCAATCCGGCGGGCTATTCGCTCACTTATAACGGTCTTGTGATGGCGATCGAGAAACACTATGCCGATCGCTGGCAGGCGCGCGGTTCGTACACGTTCTCGAAGGCCGAGGGGCTGCAAGTGTCGAGTGGAGCAGCGGCGGCCGATCCGCAGGTCAGCACGGTCGCGCCGGCGTTCCCCAGCGCGACGGCGTTCGGCCGCGATCCAAACAGCTTGACCAATGCGCGTGGACTGTTACCGAACGATCGTCCGCATGCATTTCGACTCACGAGTTCGGTCACCGCGCCCTGGGGCATTGCTATTGCCGGAAATCTTCAGTACTTCAGCGGCAAACCGTGGGCGGCGACGACGCAGATGTCGCTGCCGCAAGGCGATCAGCGCATCCTGATTGAAACGCGCGGATCACGTCGCCTGTCGTCGCAGACATTGCTCGACCTGCGCGTCTCGAAGATGCTTCCTTTGGGAGCAACAAGACGTGTGGAGTTGTTGTTCGATGTGTTGAACGCACTCAACAGCACGGCTGAGGAGAGCCTCGCCACTGATAACCTGTTTAGCCCGACCTTCGGCCAACCGACGGTGTTCGTCGATCCGCGGCGGGCGATGGTCAGCGTGCGCTTGAATCTCGGATCTTAAGGAGTCAACGGGGCACTACGCCCCGTGCTCCGGTCAATTATTTCAGCGTCCCCCCTTGATTCGATCAGCGACTTTCAACGCGATCGGATGCGCGAGCGTGCCACCCTGCGCCCTGCGAGTAGAAATTCGTCCGAATCGTCTCTTTTCGCTCGAGGACGAACGGGATTTGCCGCGGTATGCCGAGGCGGCTCCCGACGAGTTCCTGAAGATTCTGGAGGCGGACCTCGGAAACCCGCAGCCGTGGTCCTCGGGTTGTTGAAGCCCGTGACGAACGGTCTGTTCGGCGGTTGTCCACGGACGGGGCTCTTGTGGGCGCTCGATTGCCTCGCGTGGAACCCGAAGAATCTGCCCAGCGGGCCGCGATCCTCGCTCAGCTCTCGAGAATTCGGATAAATGCCAACTACGCGAACAAGCCGATCGCGAGCTTGTCTAAGATTCTAAGCGCTCAAATTCCCCAGACGGCCGCTTCCGTGGACGAGCGGAAGAGGGAGCTCGACATGCTCACGCACCGCTATGCTGACATCGGCTGGCAGATCTGCATCAGCCAGGTCGGCCCCGGGCACGGGATCGGCGGGTCCACTTACCGGCCCCACCGGCGCAACGACGCCTCCGGCGCGGGGCAGCCCGTGACAAATGCGGAAGTGTACCAATTCGCCCGCCATGCGCTGGATCTCGCGCTCTCGTGGCATCACCACGACTGCGAAACGCTGGGCGATCTCCTCGAACACACGAGAGCGGATAAGCCTGCGCCGTGCGATGATGTGACGCAATCCGAGCAGCGCGGTCGCTGCGAGGCCAGTCGGCTCCCGAGGAGGAGAACCCTCGGAACGATCGCCCTCGCCCTCGCTCATGAGTCTGTCCGGCCTGCTGTCGGATACGGAGTTTTTCGCCGAGGACTCGGATGCGCAAATCACCACAACCCGCGACGCGAAAGGACCGGTCGCCGGCCTGACGCTTCGACTCGGCACATGCCAGGAGTCACGGGCGAAAAAGATCGAGTAGTTCCCTGAACATGGATCGCGAACGCTGGCGGAAAGTGGAAGCGGTTTATCACGCGGCGCTGGAACGTGAGCCGCAG
>JBKPNQ010000242.1:0-12239 GCA_046732715.1 Acidobacteriota bacterium
CTCGGTCCCGCGCCGTTCGCAGTCCTGGGGCCGCCGTTCGAACCGGTCCTGCGCGGCGTCGGCGTGCTCATCGTCTTCTGGCTGATTCTCTACTGGATGTGGCGGCGGATGATCTTCTTGCGCATTTGAGAGCTCTGAATCCCTCATCACTCATCCCTGATCCTGAATCGCTGATCCTGAATCGCTGATCCTCGCATCGCGTGATCGATTCAGCGATTCACGGATTCAAAGATCAGCGATTCAGGGATCAGGGATTCAGGATCAGGGATGAGTGATGAGGGATTCAGGGGTCATCAGCGACCGATCGTGAATCCCCACCACGTGCGCGCATGTTCGCTCCCCGAGGACGCCTCTATCTCGATCAGGTAGGTCCCCGGTGCGAGGCTTGCCGGCACCAATGTCATTTCGAGCTGACCGCTGCCGCGATGTTGCGGCGGCGGCAGAGTCGAGATCGGCTCGCCCTGCGGGCTTCGCAGTCTGACGATGACATCCGGTGTAGTCCCTCCTGGTCCGTACGCGCGAAAATGCAGGACCAACTGGTCGCTGCGCGTGAACTGATGGGCCGCCGTAGGAAGGACGGCACTCGACGCTCGGATCTGGGTGAAGCTCGCGCGTGTGGTGCCCCGTCAGCTGCCGAATTCCGAGGAGTGGACGCGCACGATTCTCGATTCGGAGGGAACGATTGCGGTGCGGACGCGCGGGTCGGAAGACTACGTCGGCGCCAAGGCGCGAGGCATTTCGTGCGCGCATTCAGCAAGAGTCAGAAAACGTCGCCCGGACAGACGACGCGCGGTGGGTTGCGGGTGTACGCCGCGTTCAGTCGAGGTGCGTACGGCTGGACCCCCGTGATTGTCATCCGACGCGCGGTGCTCGACGGGGCCATGTGGGGATCGATGGCCGCATTGCTCACCGGCGGGGCTCTTGTTGATGCTGGGAGGCCTCGCGGTGGTGCTGTTCATTTCGCGACGGCTCGCCACCGACCTCGCATCGGCGACCGCCGCTGCCGAAGCCGTCGCCGACGGCCGGCCGCTGCCGCCGGCGCGCGCGCACGTGGCGGAGATATCGCAGCTGCAGCGATCGCTGGCGACAGGGCATCGTTACTCGAGCGACGGGCGCGGGAGCGCGATGAAGAGATGACACGCGCTGACGCGGCACGACGCGATGCGGAAGAGGCGAATCAGACCAAGGACCAGTTCCTTGCCGTGTTGGGACACGAACTGCGAAACCCGCTCGCGCCCGCGTTGACCGCGCTCGAGCTCATGAAGGCGCGCGATCCCGAGGCCTTCAGACGCGAACGCGAGGTCCTCGAGCGACAGGTCGCGCACATGTCGCGGCTCGTCAATGACTGGCTCGATGTGTCACGGCTGGCGCGCGGCAAGGTGCAACTCGACCGTCGCCGGTTCGAGTTGCGCGAAGCCGTCGATCGCGCCGTCGACATGACTCGACCAGCGATTGCCCAGCATCGTCACACCTTGGACGTGTCGGTTCCGGCCGTAGGCCTGACGATCGACGGTGACGTCGATCGAATCGTCCAGGTGCTGTGCAACCTGCTGACGAACGCGGCGAAGTACACGCCGCCCGGCGGTCACATCGCGCTCGTGGCGCAGGAGACGGACGACGAGCTTGCGTTGCAACTGCGGGCGATACATTCCGACATCCGACTGATCGCGCTGACGGGGTACGGCCCGAGCGCAGACCTCGACGCAGCGACCGCCGCCGGTTTTGACGCGCATTGTGCAAAGCCGGTTACGATAGCAGCGCTGCTCGACCAGATCGAAGGGCGCAAGGCTGTTTGACGTGCACCGCGCCCTGAAGAGCCGGGGATGCCTTGATGACGGTTGATCGCTCGTCTGCACCTGTCTTACCTGATTCGACTCGCGCGACCGACGACGGCGTGCGTCTGGTGCGCGGCCTGTCGCTTCCCGCCACGACCGCGCTCGTCGTCGGCACCGTGATCGGAACGGGCGTCTTCATCAAAACAGCCATCATGGCGCAGGACACCGGGTCAGCCGCCATGGTGCTGATCGCGTGGATTGCGGCCGGCGTGCTGTCGATGTGTGGTGCGCTGACGTATGCCGAGCTCGGCGCGATGCTGCCGCACGCCGGTGGTGAATACGTCTACCTGCGTCAGGCGTACGGCGAGCTCGCGGCGTTTCTGTTTGGCTGGATGCGCTTCGTGGTTGCCGGGACTGGATCAATCGCCATCCTCGGCGTTGGCTTTGCCACCTTCCTGTCCGCGATCTTCCCGATGACGTCCGTCTGGGCGAGCGCGCGCTTCACGCTGCTCGGACAGGTGATTGATTGGCAGTTTGGATCGAAGCAGGTTGTCGCGGTCGCTGCGATCATGTTCTTTGCCGTGATCAACTGCCTCACGGTCGCGTTCGGCGGACGGGTCCAATCGCTGCTGACGATTCTGAAGCTTGGTGGCATCGCCGCCGTGGTCGTCGGTGTGTTCGCCGGTTCGGGTACCGCCGACTGGTCGCACCTCGCCGCGACCGGCAGCGCGAACAGCAGCGGAGCGTCGGCGTTCGGTCTCGCGATGCTTGCCGCCTTGTGGGCCTATGACGGCTGGAACAACATGCCGATGGCGGCCGGCGAGGTGAAGGATCCCGGCCGGAACGTGCCGTTCGCGCTGATTGGCGGAATGGCGGTGGTCATGCTGATCTACTGCACCGCGAATCTGGCGTATTTCTATGCCCTGCCGTTCAGCGAGGTGGTCACGGCGAACTCCACGCGGTACCGCGAAGCGCTGCCGGTCGCAACCAAGGCAGCGCAGACGGTCTTCGGAGATGCAGGCGGTCGCCTCATCTCGCTGGCATTCATCTTCTCCGCGCTCGGCGCGCTCAATGGCGCGACGCTCACAGGTGCGCGCGTACCGTACGCGATGGCGCGCGATGGCGTGTTCTTCTCCAAGGTTGGCGTCCTCAGCCAGCGCACGCATGTCCCGATCTACGCGTTGCTTCTGCAGGCGGCATGGGCGAGCGGGCTCGCCGTCTCCGGCACGTTCGATCAATTGTCCGACTACGTGATCTTTGCGTCGTGGATTTTCTACGGGCTGGTCACGTCCTCAGTGTTTGTCCTTCGACGGAAAATGCCTGACGCGTCGCGTCCGTATAAAACCGTGGGCTATCCGGTTATGCCGCTGGTCTTCGTTCTCGTTGCCGCGTGGCTGGTGATCAACACGCTCGTCAACAGGCCGGTGGAATCGGTTGCCGGGCTCGTGCTCATCGCACTGGGGCTGCCAATCTACTTCTACTATCGGCAATCGCGCTCCGGGGAACGGTGAAGGTAATAGTTTCGGAGTCTGTGTTCGTTTTGGGTTTTCGGTTTTTGGTTTTGGGTTCTGGTTTCACGTTTTCCGTTCCGGTTGTGGGTCCGGTTTTTTGTTTCCGGTTGCGGAAGACCGAGCAAAAAACCGAAAACCGAAACCGTGAACCGAAACCTAAGACCTAGAACCGAAACCTAGAACCAAAAACCCAAAACTGAAAACCCAAAACCTAAAACTAACGACTCAGATCGTTCCCGCGCGTTTCAGCGCGTGATACCGGTTGACCAGCTCGATCCCGAGTCGCTCCGGCTCAGTCGACACCATCAGCGCTTCACGGCTGGCGAGGCGTTTGAAGGCGTCGCGCGTGGACTGTTCATAGAGGTGCGCGCTGGCGACTTCAATCGCTGCCTCTTCTCCCGCGAGCGGTTGCGACGCCATTTCGGAGACGATGCGTTCGCGCAGACTGGCGAGCAGGACCAGGTGGCGCGAGCGGAGCAGTCGCAGCGCGTATCCAAGCTCCGTACTCGCCTCGTCGCGAAAGTTGGTAATGATGACAATCAGTGCGCGTTTACGTTGCTGGCGTAGAAGTTCCTGCGCCGCCGCCACGTAATCGGCGTGTGTCAGCGTGGGGTGCACGTCGTACAACTGCCCCATGAGCGCATTCAGTGTCCCGACACCTTTGGCCGGCTCGAATGAGCGTGCCTGACCTGGAGGCGTGCCGAACGTCATGGCGCCGACGGCGTCTCCCTGGCGCAGCGCGACATAGGTCAGAAGCATCACCGCGTTGAGCACGTGATCGAAGTGGGCCCTGCCCCTGGCCTCCTGGCGGTCGTCGGCGCGCATACGCCGGCCGCAGTCGATGAGCAACCGGACGCATTGATCACGCTCGTCCTGGAACTGGCGCACGATCGGCTTGCCGAGCCGCTGGGTGGCGCGCCAGTCGATGTGCCGCACGGAGTCACCCACTCGGTACTCAGAGAGCTGCTTGAAATCTGTGCCCTGGCCTCGTTGCTGATACGTCTTGATGCCGATTTCCTGCAGCCGATGGTCGCCAGCGAGCCACGCGTAGCGCGCAACCTGCGCAAAGTCGGGGTAGACACGCCGCGCCTCCAACGGTCCGAGGCGCTCGAGCAGATCGCACAGGCGCCAACGCGATCGAACGCGGACGTCGGCAGGTGCGAACCTCACTTCGCCTCGGCGTGTCGGTGTCACCAGATACGTGAACTCGACGCGGGTGCCTGCGGCGACCGTCAACCGCACGGGCAGGCCGTCGGTCAACAGGCTTGGATCGGCGTGATCGTAGAGCTCGACGTGCCACGTCCTCGATCGAGCAGTTGGTGGAATCTCGATGCTGACATGTACGGACCGTTGGACGGCTATGGCGAGAGCGGTCGGCAATCGGCGCGTCATCGTCGGGGCCGCACGGCGCCACGCGCGCCGCGACGTCGCGTAGTCAACGGCGGTGGCGACGGCGAGCACGAGCAGCCCCGTCGCGGCAGCGCGCATCGCCAGCGTGACGTCGACGCCGGCGAGCAGCGCGGCCAGAAGGACAGCCGATAACACGCCGAGCGCGGCGAGTGCGGTGGAACCGGGAATGAGCCGGACGGACATGTTGACCCGTATAGGCGGTGGCTACGTTCGGGGAGCTGCCACCGTTTCGAGAATATCGGTCAGGACCGCGTTCACCGTGCGGCCTTCGAGAAGCGCATCCGGGGCTAGACCCACGCGATGGCGCAAAGCGGGCAGCGCGATACGCTTGACGTCATCCGGCGTCACGTAACGCCGCCCGTCGAGTAGCGATACGGCCCGCGCGCCACGCACGAGCGCCAGGGCCCCTCTCGATCCCGCTCCGATTGCGAGCGCCGTATGATCGCGGGTCGCCCGGACCATGCGCACCGCGTAGTCGATGACCTGCTCGTCGACGTGCTGTTCGGCCGCGAGCTGCTGCAGGTTCGACACGGCGAGGGCGTCGACCACCGGTTTGACGTCCGCGAGGGGCAGTTGATCTCCCGCCTGCCCCGCGGTGGCCCGCACAACGACCGCGACTTCTTCGGCGCCGGACGGGTAGCCAATCTCGATCTTGAAGAGGAACCGGTCCAGCTGCGCCTCCGGCAGCGGATAGGTCCCTTCCGTCTCAATCGGGTTCTGGGTCGCAAGGACCATGAAGGGTTTTGGCAGCAACAGCGTCTGCCCTTCGAGCGTGACCTGGTATTCCTGCATCACCTCGAGCAACGCGCTTTGCGTTTTTGCCGGCGCACGGTTGATCTCGTCGGCGAGCAGCACCTGGGTGAAGACCGGGCCGCGGACGACGCGCATTTCGCGCGTGACCGGATCGAGCAGCGCGTGGCCGGTGATATCCGATGGCATCATGTCCGGCGTGAACTGGATGCGCGAATGCGCCAGCGACAGAGCCTGCGCCAGCGCGCGCACCAGCAATGTCTTGCCGAGACCTGGAACGCCTTCGATCAGAACGTGACCCGAGGCGACCAGCGCGGCGAGCACCTGTTCGATGACCGGTGACTGGCCGACGACCGCCTGGTGAATGGCCGCGCGTAGATCTCCCAGCGTCGCGGCTGCTTGCGCGACTGCGTTCGATTCAGGTTGTTCCATGTTGGGACCTTGCCGTCTGAAGAGCCCGCCGCGTGGTTTCGAGCAATTCGATGGTCTGGTGGAGTTCGAACGATCGGCGAACGCCGGGATGGTGGATGGCTTCCGCTAGTGCGTCCTGGCCGACGCCGGTGAGGCGAGCGACGGACGCCGTGCGCTCCCTGGGCGACAGTCGGGAATAGCCCGCGATGTGGCGCCCGGCCACCTCTTCCAGCGCCCGGACGCAGGCCGTGTGCAGCGCTTCGCTGTCGCCACACCGCAACGCGAATCGCCCCGTGCCTCGGATCTGCTCGGCCAGCGATCGGCGTGCCCGTTCGGCAGGCGGGACGAGCGGGCCCAGCCGGACGCTGCCTCGCCAGAGGGCGAGTGCAATCGATACCAGGACGAGCACGACGATCGGACCGCCCGAGCGCCACACGAGCGTCAGCAACGAGGGGTGGCTCTCCTCCGAGAAGAACAGGACATCGTCGCCGCGCCGCAATCCGGTTGCGGCGACCAGCAGCCATCCGTGATCGCCGTCGAAGAGACTTCTGTCCGCGAATGGCCGGCTGTTGATGACGGTGACGCTGCCCTGGCCGATATCGACCCGCATCACCTGTGCCCCGTCGCCGTTCCTGAGCGCCCACGCCGCGGTTCGCGCGGTGGTAAGAATCGAGTTCGAATCGAAGTCGCACAGCCAGCGCGGTCGTGCATCGGGAGCAACTCCGGAGCGTTCCTCGCGGAATCGATCGCACGGGTGTGGCATCTGCACGACGGGTGCGCCGTCCTCTTTTTGTTTTTGCGTGCGCACGATCCCCGACCATCGTTCGAACTCGGAACGCCCTCCGGTCAACCCTCGATCGACGATCAGGCGCCCACCGGATTCCACCCAGCGCTCGAGAGCTACCCGGCGCGTCTCAGTGAGATTCCACTGCCACGAAGAAAGGATGATGATGGATGTGGACGGCGGGATGGTGAGCGCGCGGTGCCAGGCGCTTCTGGCGCCCAGATTCTCGACAAACCGTTGACTCGCGTAAAACGGGTTGGTACGCGCTTCCCCCTTTGGCGGTGTCGGAATCTGCACCTCGGTCCAATAGGTGTTGTGCGCGACCCAGACGCCGACGGCGACAAGAACGCCGACGACGAGAAGCGACGTGAGGTGCCGTTTCATGCGATCGTCACGAATCCGGTGCCGAGCGACGGAGGCCGATCCAGCGCAGATGAGAAACCGTCGCACAAGCGGTACACGATCTCGGTGGTGATCACTTCGCGGCCATATACGGCGCGCCGCCAGGCGCCGACGAGGCGTGACGCGTACTCGGACTTCGTCGGCGACAGGTATTGCACGGCGAGGTCGAGGCAATCACCTTCAGTGCTCGAATCTCGGATCGGAACCTGGTGCACGTGCGCGAGGCGTGAGAGCATTCCGCGGTAGAGGAGCGCCAGTGCAGCCCGATGCTCGGTTCGATCCCAGAGCAGACGGGCCGCTGCCCCGACATCGGCCGGAAGTGACTCGGGACGGATGTCGAGATCGAAGACTCGGCTTGGTGCGGCGATCGCTCGGTCATCAGTCGGATCGTCTCGACCGCGGCCCTTGAAGCTGGCGACATAGCCAATGAGCAGAACCAGCAGCACCGCGACCATACCCCACACGAGAAAGCGAGCCGACTGATCCAGCCAGCGGACCAGCCCGACGATCCAGGCCAGCCAGGCGGGCGCGTTATTCGGCTTGGGCGTGTCAGCGTCCTTCCACTTGAGCATCTTGATCGTCCGCAGGGCTGCCAGGTTCGGGTCGGCTTTCACTGCGTCCAGAGCGCGCGCGATCTCCGCCTCGCTTGGTTGACGATCATTCGTGCCGTTGATCTGGACGGCGGCGACCAGCGGCACCATCGCCAGGAATATCGCCGCGCCAATAGAAAAGCCGAGACGGACGCCGCTACTGCGCGAACGCACGCCGAAACTCCTGTTCAATGTCCCACGCCTCCAGATCGGCGCGTCGGGTCAGATACATCGCGAATCCCGCCGCCACGTAGAACGGCTCGAGAAAGAAAACCGCGACCGCGTAGGCCATGGCCAAGCACACCCAGGTGAACGTGCTCCCGCCGGAAAACATCCCGACCGCGGCCGATTCCTGGCCGCTGGGCGCAAACCAGAACACGAGTGACACCAGCGCCATCGTCAACGCCATTTCCGCCAGGCTGAACACCGACGTCATGACGAATGCACCTCCCACGCTGCGCCGCCGGATGGCCCGCACACGCGGCCCAGACTTTACGATCGAGAGTCCTTCGAGCTGGTAGACGGGCTGGGTCAGCGATCGCCACATTGATAGCCGCCGTATCGTCCAGGTGAAGAGCAACTGGTTCCACCAGACCGTCGACTGCGACCGCCAGACATCGGCCGGCCCAGTGGGCAATCCAAACGCTGCGCGAGATAGCACGAACACGACTGTGCGGTCGAGCCAGGGCTTCGCGAGCCATATCGCGGGAATCGGCACCCAGGCCGCGATCTGGCCGGCGGCAATCGCCAGTCCCATCAGCGGCACTGCGACGCAGGCAAAACAGGGAAAGATCGATCGCGCCGCGCTCTGGCACAACCGCACGCCGAGATCGCTCGCCTCCATTGCGCTGCGCGGCCGCAGCCGCACCGCGAGCGCGTCAATCTGCACGCCGCCCCTGGAACACGAAGTAGCCGAGCACCGCCGTCCAGCATGCCGCAGCGACGCCGTACTTGACCTGTGGCGGCAGCCAGCGCGCGGACGACCAGAACGCCTCTACGACCGCGGCGACGAGCAGCATCCCCGTGACCCCGTAAACCAACACGATTGCGTCCCTCGATGCCGTGGTCAGGGACTGAATCCGGGACAGGCGCCCGGGAGCCAGCAGCGCGTGACCGATTCTCAATCCGGCCGCGCCCGACAGCACGATCGCGGTCAGCTCGAATGCGGAATGGGTTGCGATGAAGGGATAGAACGTCGACGAAAAACCGCGTGAGGTGAGATAACCGGCGACCGCGCCGGAAAACGCGCCATTGTAGGCGAGAAAGAACACGCTTCCGATTCCGCCGAACAGACCGCTCGCGAAACACTGAAAGGCAATGCCGATGTTGTTACGGATGTAGTAGCCGAACATCATCCAGTCGGTAGACGCCGTACGGAGACGTCCGATCGAGCCCGCCGCAGGCGAGTACATCTCTTCGAACGACGCCGCCGTGTCAGAGTTGACGACCGACAAGATCAGCTCGGGTCGCATATAGACGAGGACGCCAAGGGCGAGAGTCGGCAGTAGAAAGAGCGCCGTCGCGGCCGTCACGTATCGGGCGTGAGCCCGCACGGTCGAAGGAAAGTCGTGTGTCACGAATCGTCGAAGTCGTGCGACGCCGTATTCCCGTCGGTAGTAGATTGCCTGATGGGCGCGGGCGGTCATCCGTTCGAGACGATCGACGATGTAAGCGGGATAGGCCCGGGCTCTCGCCAGCGCGAGATGGTCGCACGCACGTCGGTAAAGGGTCGCAATTCGCGCGCCCGACGCGGGCACCTGATTCAGGCGGGCGGCGGGTCGTCCCCGGCCCGGGGCGATCTCTTCGAGGCTTGTTTCGAGCTCGGCCCACTCGTCCCGGTACGTCTGCTCGAACCGAAGCGGCCTCATCCCCGCGGCCCCAGTACCCACTGCGCCACGCCCAGGACCCGGCGGGTCACCTCTCGGCCGGAGCGACCGGCGTCTCCAGATACCGACGCGGCGAGCGCCGCCAGTTCGTCGAGGCGTTCTTCGGTCAGCAACGGAGCCCGCGCCGCCAGGGCGACGAGCGCCGCTTGATCCTCGAGGGCGAGCGGCCTGACCGGTGCGACTGGCGGCACCGCCTTGATCACGATCCGCGGAACTTCGCGCGCTTCATGCACCACCACGGTTGCCGCGGCGATGTCGCCGAGTCGCTTGCAGTCGGAGCGAATCAGCATGCTGGCGATAGCGAAGCCGTATCCGAACGGGAGAAAATCAGCGACGCGAAGCAGATTCCGCGTGACCGATGCGGAGGGCGTGACCGGCAGCCCGTTGTCCATCACGACCTTGAGGCCGAGGATCCGCTTCCCCGGCGTGGCCCCCGAGGCCGTCAACTCGAACGCCACCGGATAAAACCATTCGAGGGTGAACAGGAGGATCAACAGAAACGCGATGCCCAGGCCTCCCAGGAAGACCATCACCATCATGGCGGCGTAGATGATGACGATCCGGATGATCCAATCGAGCGCGAAGGCGCAGGTCCGTGCGCCCAGACCGGCCGGACGCAGTTCGAGCAGAATGCCTTCGGGCGTTTCGGATGCGACGACCGTGTCGAGAATCTGCCTCACGCCTTGACGACGACCGTGTCCGCGATCTTGTCGTGCAGACACTGGCGGGAGTCCGCGAAGATGAAGAGCGCGTCGACCAACGCGTACAAGGGGATGAGGCCGAGCAGGCCGTTCACGATGTTGCGCAGCCAGAAAATCCGACCGAGCGCCGCGGCGGAGCCGTCGCTGCGTACGACCTTGATGCCGACAAGTTTCTTCGCGATCGACTGACCGTTGCGGTTCACGTAGACGATCGTCAGCCAGCACCAGGCGGCGAGCCCGGCTAGCGCCAGGACGAAACCGGCCATTGCGGCCATGTTGCCTACTTCCCCCCTCATGGCCGAAACTCCGATGGTCAGACCGATCGGCAGGTAGACCATTGCCATGAAGATGATGCTGTCGAGGATCAGGGCGCCCAACCGTGTGCCCCGATCCGCCAGCGTCGTTGACGTCCGTGGCTCGTCAATGTCGAGAACCGCGGCCTGCGGTGGTGCGTACGGGTTGGTCATAGGCTGAAGTCCCTCCGATGTAGGGCGGTCGACGCGCGCCATTATGCTCCAACTCATTGCGCCCACTTCGCTCTCTTTTGCCGCGTGCCGAGAGCTCGCGTGCGCATCCCGCACACGGCATCGACTCACGCCTCGTCGAACAAGCGAACGTACGGTTCGTAGCGAAAGCGGCGATGACGTGCGTGTCCGGTGATTTCCTGCAGGATGCCCGTCGCGACGAGGCGCCGCACGATCTGGTTCGCGCCGGCGAATGTCGTCCCAATCAGGGCCTGTACCTGTTTGGCGCTGACGATCGGGTGTTCGTAGAGATGCTCCAGGATTCGATGGCCGTTGCCTGCCGCTCGTCCGAGCGTTCCGGCGATCATCAAACGGTGCTCCTCGCGCAGCAAGAGAACTCGCCGCGTCGTCTCGCTGGCCTGCGTGCTCACTTCGGCCACGCCCTGGAGGAAAAACTCCAGCCACTCTTCCCACGCGCCTGACTCTCGCACCGCCTGCAGCGCGTCGAAGTAGGCCTGACGATGAGCCTTGAAGTAGTGCGACAGGTAGAGGGCTGGCTTGGCGAGCGCGCGTCTCTCGCTAAGGAGAAACGTGATGAGCAGGCGGCCGACGCGACCATTGCCGTCAAGGAAAGGATGCACCGTCTCGAATTGAGCGTGCGCGATTCCGATCTTCACGAGCAGCGGCAGGTCGCCGTCTTTTTGGAGAAAAGCCTCGAGGTCTGCGAGAGCGGCGGGCACGTCGGCTGGCGGCGGCGGAACGAAGGTGGCGTTTGCGATCGTCGAGCCAAGAGGGCCAATCCAGTTCTGGGTCCGCCTCAGTTCGCCGGGTGTCAGTTGCGATCCCCTCACACCGTGTCGAAGCTTCGCATGGGTTTCTCGAAGGAGTCGAACCGATATCGGCATCGAGTCCAGGCGGCCAAGTCCGTGATTCATCGCCTGCACGTAATTCACGACTTCGTCGACATCACGCGGAAGGTCGGCAGACATGATGTCGGCTTCGGCGCCGAGAAGGTCCTGCAGGGAGCTCTGCGTTCCCTCGATCTGGCTCGAGAGCACCGCTTCCTTGCGAACGAACATGTGGAGAAAGCGCTCGGGGTGGGGAAGCGTATGAATTGATCCGTCAAGTCGACCCAGCGCTCGGTCGGCAGTAGACAAGCTGTGTTGAAGTGCGCCAGAAACCCTGACTGGAGGACTGGGCGGCAACGTCGCCGGTATGAAGGCGCGATAGCCGGACGTCTGGGCCACGTACTCCCCAGCTCGACCGGGTTGCTTGCTATTAGGTGCTTTCAACATGGGCCATTTGTGACCCATATTATATTTTGCGTTGCCTACAATATGTTTTCAGCGTTTAGTATGATTCCCTGATGGCGAGTACTAAACAGAGCGTTTAGCATAATTGATGCAAGCAGCCTCTGCTGACGCGCCGAATTGCACGCGACGTCGCACTGCAGTTATGGCTGTGTCAAACCGATAAGTCGCGGGAATGGGTCTGCGACCGACGGTCCGACCGCGCGTGCGACTCCTTTATCTAGGCGAGGCGGAGCTGGCCCGGC
>JBKPNQ010000243.1:0-42992 GCA_046732715.1 Acidobacteriota bacterium
GATGAATCGCGCCCTGGCGTCGCTGCAGGCGCCGGAGGGCTACAGCGTCGAAGTCTTCAACGCCCGTCAACCCTTCGACAGTTCCAGGTACGCGATGAAGTGGGATGGCGAATGGCACATCACGTATGAGGTCTTCCGTGACCTCGGGATCGCGTTCGCGGCCGTCCTCGTGCTGATTTACATTCTCGTCGTCGGCTGGTTCCAGTCGTTCATGACGCCGCTGACCATCATGCTCGCCATTCCGTTCTCGCTGGTCGGAATTCTGCCCGCGCATGCCCTGCTCGGCGCGTTCTTTACCGCGACCTCGATGATCGGCTTCATCGCCGGCGCGGGCATCGTCGTTCGCAACTCGATCATCCTCGTCGACTTCATCGAACTGCGTGTCAAGGACGGGATGCCGCTCGAGCAGGCGGTCGTCGACGCCGGCGCGGTTCGGTTCCGGCCGATGGCCTTGACCGCGGCCGCGGTCATTGTCGGGTCGGCCGTCATCCTGTTCGATCCGATTTTCCAGGGGCTTGCGATTTCGCTGATGGCCGGCGAGGTCGCCTCGTTGTTGCTTTCGCGCATGACCGTTCCCATCACCTACTACCTGACCCATCGTCATCGTTCAGTCCAGCAGCTCATGCCAGTGCCGGCGGCGGAGGCAGGCCGATGAGGACGGTGCGCGCGGATTGGTGCAGTGTGGCGGGCGATGTTACGCGTTCTCGCGCTTACTGAAGGAGGTCCGTCATGACTCTCGAACCCATGCTGCGGCTGATCGCCGGGGCATTTGTGACCGCCAGCGTGCTGCTCGGTCTCTACGTGCACCCATACTTCCTGTGGTTCACACTCTTCGTGGGATTGAATCTCGTCCAGTCAGCATTCACCAACTGGTGTCCGATGATGACGATTCTGCGCCGGGCGGGCGTTCGCGAACAGACCGCGCGACCACGCGGCGCGACGGCGTGAGGGAAAAATCGTCGAAAGTGGAAGCATCTGCGGACGGATCCGAAGAGTGTCCTGCATGGCGTGGCCCGGCGACGGCGAATGCACATGCGATCGACAGAGGTGATCACCGATAGCAACGACCAGCAGCGCGAGAACGCGGGCGGGCGCGACCCCCCAGCTACTTTGCCAGCGCTTTGATCAGGCGATATTGAAACTCGAGCCCCTCGAAGTACTGCTTGACGCCGACTCGCTCATCGCGTCCGTGCGCCCGCACATCGTCGATGTCGCCGAACGTGCCGTCGACACCGTAGGTCGGAATCCCGGCGTTGCGGAAATAAAGACCGTCGGTGGCGCCGGTGCTCATGACCGGAACGACGACGACGCCGGGGAACATCTCTTTGGTGAGCGATTCGACGGCGTTCAGCACGTCTGCCCGAAGGATTGCCGGCTGACTCGGCTTCGCGTCCTTGACGAGTGAGATCGTAATCTTCGGATCGGCCACCGTGTCGATGAGCGTCTGCCGGACCGAATCAACTGTGGCGCCGGGAAGCATCCGGCAGTTGACGTTGGCGCTGGCAAGCTGCGGCAGCGCGTTGTTCGCGTGCCCGCCGGTAAGCCGCGTCGCGACACAGGTCGTCCGCATCATGGAATTCCAGTACGGCAACTTCGCCGAGAGACGAGCCGCGGCGGCCAGGTCCGGCGTTGCACGCGCAACCGCACGCATGTCTGCCGCTGTGGCCGGATCCGATTCGACGGTTGCTGACCGTTCGAAGTAGGTGCTCGTGATCTCGTTGAGCTCAACGGGAAACTCCAGCGCCGCCAGGCGTGCCAGACCCTGCGCGAGATGGTAGATGGCGTTGTCCTTCACAGGAAGCGAGCTGTGACCGCCGGAGTTGGTCACTTCGAGATGAAAGTCCTGATAGACCTTCTCGGCCGCCTGGATCTCGTTGGTCAAGTACTTGCCTTTGCGCATGTTGCCGCCGCCGCCCTCGTTGATGGCGAACTCGGCATCGACCAGGTCGTGATGCTGAGTGACCAGCCATTCGGCACCGTTGTAGTCACCGCCCTCTTCGTCTGCGGTCAGCGCCAGGATCAGATCGCGCTCTGGCTTGAATCCTTCCTCCTTCAGGCGAATCAGGTTGGCGACGAACTGTGACGCCATCGCCTTGTCGTCGCTGGTGCCGCGGCCGTAGAACCAGCCGTCTTCCTCGCGGAAGACGAACGGATCGAACGACCAGTCCTCCCGCTTCGCGTCAACGACGTCGAGATGCGCGAGCAGGAGCATCGGCCGTTTCGCGCCGGTGCCTCGATATCGCATCACGAGGTTGAACTTGTTGGGCGCCGGGCCGAGCACGCGGACGTCAGTGTCGGGGAAGCCCGCGGCCTTGAGGCGCGTCGCCATGGCTTCGGCGGCCTTGGTGACGTTGCCTGCGGACGTGTCGGTGGTGTTGATTTCGACCAGTTCCTTGTAGATCTCACGCGCCCGCTGTTCGTGCGGTGCTGATTGAGCGAGCCCGACGGCGGCGGAGATGGCGATAGAGACGATCGCAGCGGAGACTGTGCGCATGTCGAGACTATAGCGCGGTCGAGTCAGACCACGCCTGAGTCACCGCTTCTGCAATGCGTCGCGCAGCTTGTCGCCGAGCGATCCCAGCGCACCCTTCGGTTCATCGTCCGGCCTGCTGAACTCATCGGGCTCAACCGCCCTGTCGGGCGCGCCAGCGCTGACGGCCCGTGAAGAGCCCTCTTCGATGAGCCGCAGCCCAATGCGTTTCTGTGGGATGTCGACGCTGACGATCTCGAATGATTCCGTCATTCCCGGTTTGACCGCGTCGGCCCAGCCACGACGACGGCCGGTAGGCGGGAAGGTCGAGGCGTGTGCGAGGCCTTCGATGCCAGGTTCGAGCTCGACGAAGGCGCCGAACTCGGCGATCCGAGTGACGCGACCGATGCGAACCTGACCGACTTCAAAGCGCGCCGCGGCCGTGCTCCACGGATCGTCGAGCAGTTGTTTCGAGCCGAGCGAGATCTTGCCGGACGCTTCGTCGACGCGCAGGACCTTCACGGTGATCTCGTCGCCGGCGGCCACGACCGCATGGGCATTCGGCACGCGAGCCCAGCTCATCTCGGAGACGTGCAGCAGCCCTTGAATGCCTCCCCCCAGCTCGATGAACGCACCGTAGTCGAAGACCGATGCCACACGTCCGCTGAGCACGGCGCCGGGAATGATGGATTGCCGAACCGCGTCGGCGCTCGCGCGCTGCTCGTCCTCGAGCTGTTTCCGCCGCGAGACGACGAGCGTCTGTCCGCCATCCTTGTATTCGATGATCCGGAACGGGTAGGTCTTGCCTTCGTGGACCGCCGGATCGACCGTGCGAACGATGTCGATCTGCGAGAGCGGGCAGAATGCGCGCTGGCCGGCGATCCGAACCTCGTATCCGCCCTTGACGACCTTGTCGACCTTGCCCTCGACGGCGATTCCAGAGCTGAATGCGTCTTCCAGCTCGCGCTGCGTCGCCGCGTTCCGCACCCCCCTCCGCGAGAGCACGATTCCGCCGCTGGTCGACACAATCCTGGCCTGGATGCGATCGCCGACCGACACCTCCACCACGCCATCGGCGTTCTTCAGTTCGGCCAGGTCGATCTCGGCGTCACTCTTTCCGCCGAGGCTGACAAACGCCACTTCTGTCCCGATCGCGACAACGATGCCGTCGATCGTCTGTCCGCGTTCGAAGCGGCGCGCCTTTTCCGACGCTTCGAACAGGGCGGCGAAATCTTCTTCGTGCTCGTCCACGGTGTACCCCTTCCGCCTCAAGACGGAAGCTACAGGAATTGCAATCACTACCTATCGCGTGCCGCTCGCCTTTGCGCTCTGGTCGAAAACGGACAGGAAGAAGGACTTCATGGCGGCGGCGTAGTACACGCCGTACTGTTCGAACGTTGCCTTGGTCGTGTCGTCAGGTTTCCAATCGAAGAACGCGTGGCTCGCGCCGCCGACCTGCACGTACTCCGCGCGTTGCCCGGCCTTGACGAGCGCGTCGACGAATTCCTTGACCATCGCGTCCGTAATCAGCGGATCTCTGGTGCCGCGCGTCAAAAACTGCGGAACCGAGCGCTCTGTCGCCGGCGGGATATGACCGAGCGGGGCGATCGCTTCTTTCCACGACTGATCGGCGGCCGGATTATCCGAGTAGGCGTTCAGCATCGCCGGTCCGAACACTCCGTAGCTCGGGGCCGCAGCCTTGATCGCCTTCGTCATTTCGTCGCGTACCTGTTCAGCCGTCTTTCCCTTCGGCAAATAACTCGGCAGGAACTCGAACACGCCCGGCGTCTTGCCGAATCCTCGCGAGCCGATCATGTTCGTCATCAACGAGGCCGCCGCCGAGAGATGTCCGCCGGCGCTGTCCCCGGTCACTCCAATTCGAGTCGGATCGCCACCGTACTGGGTCGCGTGTTCCATGATGTGCGCGATCCCGCCAAACACGTCGTCGATCAGATCCGCCATCGTGTTGCCGTCGGCATCGCCATCGGCCTTGCCCGCCCAGCGATAGTCCATGCTGAACACCACGAACTGCCCGCCCTTGGTCAACTCCCTGGCGAGACCACGCATGATGTTTTCGTCGTTCGCCGTCCATCCACCGCCGTGAATGATGATGATGATCGGCAGATTCCGCGCCCCTTTCGGCGAGAACACGTCGTACTTGAGCGGCTTCACGCCAGGCTTGGCGTAGACGATGTCGTTGGTGACGACGAGGTCCTTCACGGCGGCCGCGGCAATGAACGAGGCGCCGATGCGCTTGTCCTGATCGATCGTCACCTTGAACGCGGGCGTCATCCCCTCGTGATACATCTGCCCGAATCGCCCCGGCACTGAGTACCACGCCGAATCCAGCGCGTAGCCGGCGTCGGGTGTGGTGGCCACGGTGACGACCGTGCCCGCCGGATACTTGCCGTCTGTCGGGAGCGGCGGGGTGAGCTGCACTTTGCCGTGTACCGGCGGCACCAGCGTGACCGTAAAGGAGGACGTGTCCTGCGCGTGGAGCGGCCCGGCGAACGTCAGTGAGAGACCGGCGACGATGAGAGCGTTGGCGGCTGCCTTCATAACCATTGAGCCTACCAGAAAGGCATTCCGCGATGGAAAATTGCGTCGCGGGGGCCTCCCCGCTACAGTGGGCCAATGAACGCACTGCCGTGGCGCTGGACCGTTGCCGCGTTCATCGTGATGGCGCTGTCTGGCTGCAGCCGGCCGGATTCTCCGAATCCTTTGGAGCAGAAAGCGGCGGCTCCTGCAGCTTCTCCACCGGCGATTGAGCCGCGTCGTTCCACGCCGTCGGCGCCGACGCACGATCTGTCAGCCGATGAGGCGCTGGGCGGCCACACACTCCAGCGGCACGTCGGCAGGAGCGACGCCGATCTGATCGAACGCCTCCGCCGCGAGCCGCAGATATCCAGCGCGTCGACTTACACCGACCGTGACACAGCCGAACGCGTCATCGCGGCTGCGCTCCAGTCCGACAACCGCGCCTTGGCCACGTGGCGCAAGCGCCGCGGACGGCGGCCCAACTTCGTCGTGCGCTATCGAGCCGATCACGTGATCGGCCGATCGGTCGCGCGCGGCGATTCGAATGCGGTGCCGTGCGACCGCGCCGTCATCGTCCTGCGCTGGGACGATGGGCGGCAGCGCGACTACGTGCTGACGTCGTATCCGGAGGCAACTCGATGACGCGCGGAGCAGCGTCCGAATTTCCCGAACTCGAGCGAGTGTTCAGCGGCTATCTCCACGAGGACTTCGCGGTGCAGTACGGCACGCCCGAAGCCGCGATCCGGGCGTTTCGTGAGGAGGCGTCGCCGGCGGAGTGGCGGCGCTTTCAGCGCGAAGCGAAGCGACTCGTGAAGCTCGCTGATGATCGTAGCTTCGACCACGTCTGCCATCTGCTGCAGCAACTGGGCAGCCGGTGGGTTCCGCCGTCACGGATCGCCTTGATCGCCGTGTTGGCGAGCGGAAAGCTGTAACCGGTGCCCTTCATCACGGTGTTCGTCAGCTCATGCTAGACGAGGCCCAGCTGTTCTCGTGCGTACCGAATCGATCGGTTGACGCACTCGTGCTCCAGCGCCAGCCGTTGCTCGGTGGTGAGGCCGCTGATGCGCGGCAGCTTGGCCCGCGTATCGCGCGAACGGATCCACGACAGATATCGCGCGAGATCGCGGCCGTTGACGTCGGGAAACGTTGCCCAATACTTGTCGGTCAGGCACGGGACCACCAGCGGATCGCGGACGATCATTTCCAGCGAGAAGTGCACGTCCGGCTTCGCCCCGCGGATGATCTGAAGCATCCTTGGTAAATCGAGCATCCCTTCGCCGAGCGGCACTTCGGACAGCAGAAACCCAGTCTCGCATTCTTCCATCTGCATGTCCTTGAGGTGGACGTTGAACGTCCAGGGGGCCAGCTTCTCGATCGTTTCCATCGGATCATCGAGGATAGAGAGGTTATTCCCGGTATCGAGCGAGACACCGAGATATTCGCTGCTGTAACGCTGCAACAGCGCAACCTGCTCGTCGACACGCCAGTCCTTATGGTTCTCTATCGCGAGCGGCATCTTGTAGCGCTCGACAATCGGAAGCGCGTCCTCGATCTGCCTGTGATACCCGACGATCGCCTGCTTCCAGTCCTCGAGCGTGTTCATCAGCTCATATCGCCGGCCCAGCAGACAGACGACGCGCAGGCTGGTTGCGCCCGCCTCCTTGGCGATTTTGACGAACTGTTCGAACTCCGCGGGATCGGGGCGGGGGAGGAATGTCTGGATCTCCAGATACATTCCCAACTCGTCCTTCATTCGGCGAGTGCGGTGGGCCCACTCGAGCGTGACGTCGGTCAATCCTCCGTGAGCGCCGCCCGCTCCGACCTGCGCCGCAATCTCCATCAGCCGATCGGCGCTGAGAATTCGCTGCGGTGTCGCGAAGCGGATTGACTGGAAGGAATCAGGGGTCAATCCCATGCTGGTACGTCGTTCCACACCATCCCCTTTCAACCGCCGCGTCCTGGTCACGATACGATAGGAGCCTTGCGCGTGTAACCCCTTTCGAGTTTTCTCAATCGGAGTCTCCTATGGGCACGAAGATCGGCATCATCGGATCGGGCGTCGTCGGACAGAGCCTGGCCAAGGGATTCGTCACGCACGGCTACGACGTCACCATCGGCAGCAACGATCAGAAGAAACGCGACGACCTGAAATCGAAGACGAACGCCAACGTCGGCACGTTCGAAGAGACGGCGAAGTCGGCCGCAATTGTCGTTCTCGCGGTCAAGGGCGGCGCCGCCGAAGCCGCGCTGAAGTCAGCCGGCCTCGACAATCTCGCCGGCAAGACCATCATCGACACGACCAATCCGATCGCTGACGCGCCTCCCGTCAACGGCGTGCTGAAGTTCTTCACGTCGCTGGACGAGTCGCTGATGGAGCGGCTGCAGAGGCTGGTCCCCGACGCCCGCTTCGTCAAGGCGTTCAGTTGTGTCGGCAATGCGTTGATGGTCAACCCTGATTTCAAGGGCGTCAGGCCGACGATGTTCATCTGCGGCAACGACGATCGAGCGAAGCGCGAGGTGTCGGCCATCGTCGATCAGTTCGGGTTCGAGGTCGCAGACATGGGAGCGGTCGAGGCCGCCCGGGCTATCGAGCCGCTCTGCATGCTCTGGTGCATTCCGGGATTCCGGAGCAACAGCTGGACGCACGCATTCAAGCTGCTGAAGCCGTAAACGGCGTCATGCCGGCGCGATGGCAATCACACGAAGCGGGCTGCCGCTGCCGTCGACGATCTTGAGCGGCGCCGCAATCACAATCGCGCCGGTCGGCGGCAGCTGATCCAGATTGCACAGGCTCGCCAGCCCGAACTTGCCGGCGCCGTGCATCGTCGCGTGGTTGGGAAACGGCGGATTGAACGTGCCGGCCTGACCTGCGTCGGTGCCGATCGTTTCGACACCAACTCCGAGGATATCGCGATCCTCGGCGAGCACCTTCGACGTGCGCGCATCGAATCCCGGACTGTGCGGGCCATCGTCGCCCGCGTTGATGAACGACGCGGCATCGCTGCGCCGGCTCCAGCCGGTTCGTAACAGCACCCACGCCGCTCGCGGAATTCGTCCGTGCTGGCCTTCCCACTCCTCCAGACGTTCGGGAGTCAGCAGGAAGTCAGGATTCCGCGACACGTCGTCGGTGACATCGATGACGCACGCCGGGCCAATGAACCGGGACGCTGGAATCGTGTCGCAGGCGTTGTTGCGAAGGCCCTTGCCGGTGATCCAGTGAATCGGCGCATCGAAATGCGTACCGGTGTGCTCGCCCATCCGGATGGTGTTCCAGTACCAGGCAGGACCTTTGTCGTCGTACTTCGAGATCACGTCGAGCGTCACGCCGGGCGAGGAAGCGAACATGGGCGGCAGACCGATCACCGGCGTCGACGGACCCAGTGGCTGCGTCAGATCGACGACTTTCAGCGAGCCGCGGATGAGCTCGGCGACCAACTGAGTCAGCACTCCGCTCATGGCGACTCCTGCGTGGACAATGCCGGCGCGCCGCCCGGTTTGACGGCCGCCGTTTTTCTCGCAGCGATCCACCGCCTGAATCGAAACGCGTTCTCCGGCAGCTGCAGATCCATGCCGTAGTGGTTCGGGCCAACCGCTGCGACCCTGGCGACGATGACGCTGAGATCGTTCCGCGCGAACGCATCGATTGCCGCTTCGCCGAAGGCCATCACTGAATCGACCGACGCGACCTGCTCGATCCCGGCCCCCCGGGCGATTGCGGCAAGATCGGTGATTCCTGAGGTCGTGTGCGAATCGAATCCACCGGTCGAGAGCAGGCTGCCATTATCGAAAATGACGTGGACAAGATTTCGCGGCCGGTATCGCGCCAGGGTCGCGAGCGTGCCGAGATTCATCAGTACCGACCCGTCGCCATCGAGCACGACTATCTTCTCGTGCGGAAGGTGCAGCGCGAGACCGAGGCCGATCGACGAGGCGAGCCCCATCGCGTGCTGCAGGTAGAAGAAATTCTCTTTGTGCCCGAGGTCGTACAGCTCCTGCGCGCACGCGCCCATGATCGTGACGACGACCTTGTCGTCCAGTTCGGGATAGAGCATGCCGATGCACTCGGCGCGTTTCACAGCGCTTCCTCCATCAGGTCGCGCGTCAGCAGCAGCGCCACCGGCGACAGCGAGCTTTGTGAGAACGTGTACGCCTCGCGAATCTGCCGCCCGACTTCTTTCGCATCTCGCGCGTACTCGAAAGGGATGTTCAGGGCCCGCAGCACACCCTCGGTGACGATCCCGCCCCGCGTGTGCCACGGATATGGCTCGCCCCAGTGCCCGCGCAGCGCGACCAGCATGCAGAGCGGAATGCCGTACAGCAGAGCGAGCGAGACGATCCCGTTCATGGCGGCAAGAAAGCCGTGATTCTGCATCAGCAGGATGTGGCGCTCGCCCGCGAAATACGCGCCAGCCGCGACGCCGATGGCTTCCTCTTCTTTGGCAACCTGGATCAGCCTGACGTCAGGGTCCTTTTCCGCCTGCTGCAGCAACAGGCCCAGCCACGTCTCGGGCAAGGCCGAGAGCGAGGTGATCCCGGCGTCCTTGATGCCCTGGAACACGACCTTCGAATTCTCGTAGGAAACAGACATGAAACGAGGAGCGATTCTAGATCATCTCTGTCGATCGGATGATCAGGCCTGCTGCGCGGTCCGCGATCCGCCATCTGCCATCGCGATCGGTGGTGTGCACATCACGCCGACTCAGCTCGCGGAGGGAATCGGCGCCGCCATATAATCGCGTGCATCCATCACTATGCGTGGAGTGCTCATGATTCGCACCCGCACCCTTTTGAGAAGTTTCATCCTTGCTGGGCTCGTTGGAGCAAACGTGCTCGCTCAGCGAGCACCGATCGCACAGCAGCTGGCGTTCACGCCCTACCACGCCAACGGTATCTACGAGGTTGGCGAGACCGTCGGCTGGACAGTGACGCCGGGGCCAACGCCGCCGACCTACGCATACAAGTGGACGATCCGCCGCAACAACGCGGTAGTGCTCAAAGAAGGGAAGCTGGATCTTGCAAGCGGGAAGGCCGCGATTGAAATCGCGGCCGATCAACCCGAGATGGTCTACGTCGCGGTTGAAGCCTACGAGGATTTGACGCCAGCCCCGGCCCCGCCGGCAGATGGGGGAGGCCCGCGCTTCACGGGCGGAAACACCGGACGCAATACCGGGTTTTACGCGGTCGGCGCGGCAGTGTCGCCTCGGAAAATCTCGGTGTCGACGCCTCGGCCCCCCGACTTCGATGAGTTCTGGGAAGGCAAGCTCTCCGCTCAAGCAAGAATTCCAATCAATGCGACACTGACACCGATCGAGACCGACGTACCGGGCGTGGCGTTGAACATGTTCCAGCTCGATGCGCTGGGATCGAAGGCACACGGCTACGTAGCGAAGCCGGCGACGGAGGGTAAGTTTCCCGCAGTCATCCAGCTGCAGTATGCCGGCGTCTACGCATTGAACGCCGGCGCGGTCGCGCGGCGCGCCGCCGACGGCTGGCTCATCCTCAACGTTGATTCCCACGACAAGCTGCCGTCGGATCCGTCTGGGAGCGTGCCGCGTGGGTATCAGGCGGTCGGCAACACCGATCGCGAGACCTCGTACTTCTTGAACATGTACCTTCGCGACTCACGCGTCTTGGACTACCTGTTGACTCGATCCGACTGGGACGGCAGGACGATCATTCTGATGGGCGGCAGCATGGGCGGCCAGCAGAGCCTGGCGCTCGCCGGTCTGCGGCCCGAGAAGATCAGCGCGGTGCTCGTGTGCGTCCCGGCAGGGGCGGATAGCAACGGCGACCTTCACGGTCGAAAGGCCGGCTATCCCAACTGGCCTTCGGATAATCCGGACGTGATGAAGGCCGCTCTCTACTTCGATACTGTCAACTTCGCCTCGCGCATCAAGGCGCCCGTACTTGCGAGCATGGGATTCATCGACACGATCTCACCCCCGGCGGGCGTCTGGACGATGATCAATCAGATCCACGGGCCGGTGGAGCCGTTGCCGATGCTCGAATCCGAACACGACAACCTCACGCCGGAGAAGGCACGGGTCTGCACCACCCGCCAGAACGACATCCTGGACGTGGTGGTCCACGGCGGACAGTTCACGCCCAAGGGACTCAATTAGATGCTCCAGGATCCGATCGGTCGCAGCTTACGTCTCGGCACGGACGGGCAGTTCCAGGAGAGGGGCGAACTCGTGCCGGATGGCCAGACCTGGCAGATCATCGGCGTCGCACGCGACACCCGAGGCGGCACGCTCGATGGCAGCGACTCCCAGCAAGTGTTCTTTCCGCTACCCGAGGATCGGTTGCAGGACTATCCCATCCTGATCCGCGTTCACTCGAATCCGCTGCTCGTCATGCGCGCGATGGCGCCGGTGATTGCCGAGGTCGATCCGCAACTGATGGTGACCGTCTCGACGCTGCAGGCGATGCTGCGGCAAACGACTGCATTTCTGGCGGCGAGCATGTCGGCGGCAATCGCCACGACGATCAGCGTGTTTGGCCTGTTGCTCGCGGCGATGGGGATCTTCACCACGGTCAGCTACGACCGTCCTTCGCACCCGCGAAGTCGGCATTCGGATGGCGATCGGCGCTCAGAAGCGTGACGTCCTGTGGCTCATGATGTTGCAGAGCCTGCGTCCCGGTTTGCGCCGGCTTGATCGCGGGGATCACGCTCGCCATCGGCGCGGCCCGCCTACTGCGCGGCGTGCTCTACGGTCTCAGTGTCGTTGACGTCATCTCCTTCGGATCGGCGTCGCTCTTGTTCCTGGCATCGCGCTGCTCGCGAGCTGGTGGCCGTCGCGGCGCGCGATGCAGGTCGACCCACTCGTTGCGCTCAGAGAACAGTGAATCCCCCTCATCGCGACTTTCTGATCCCGAATCGATTCCGATCTACACACCACTCTCGATGAGAACCCGCACGCGTTCGACGAGCTCGGGTCCCGTTTTGCCCGGATCGCGGCGCGCGAAATCGGCCGGCAGTTCAACCACGGTCAGCGCGTCGAGAAATCGATTGAAGGCCTCGACCGTGCCCGTGGTCCCCGCGGAACGCACCTCTTGACCGACGACCACCACCTTTGGCGACATCGCCTTCAGCAGCGTCACGGCGTCGGGCAGGTTGTTTGCCGTCATCACGCGCACGCCTGCCTGCCTCAGCACTTCCTGCACGTACGTGAGCAGCTCCGCGGATCTCTCGACGCAGAGCACATTGGGCGCGGCAAACGCTGACGGCTCGCTCGAGCGAACCGAATCAGCGTAGAACGCCGCGATCGCCCCCGCCTCGGACTCGTGACAGTCGAAGACCGTTGCCAACCGGGTGATCCGCAACGTCTCCGAGACCCTGGTGGTCAGTCCACACAGCTTGAGACGGTCCTGACCCGTTCGCGCAAGGATTCGGATCAGCAGTCCCAGGCCGCCGCTGTCGATGAAATGAACGTCGGCGAGGTCGAGGACGATTGCCAGCGTGTGCTCGAGCGCCTCGTTAACGTGCTGTCGCAGCGCTGCCGACTCGGCACCCTCGACGATCGCGCCATCGCACCTCACAACGGTGATGTCACCGACGATGCGGCTGCGGAACGACAACGGCATAGTTGCTCCTTGGAACGCCAGCGCTGACCGCGATGCGGAATTTTACCGATTGTACTCGTCGTGGCGGCGCCACCAGACGCCATCCTCGTTCCGCCCCTTCGGTGCGCGATCGAGCCACTGATACATGCCCCACAGGCCGTCGAGGCCGCGCGCATACGCTGAATAGGTGTGATAGACGACGCCGTCTTCGAGCGCGAAGGCGCTCATGCCCGGTCGCTCGCGCGTGAACGTGGCTTCGTCCGTGCCGCTCATCGCCGCAAAGATGACAGATCCTGAGTCTGCATTCTTGGGCGCATCTTGTTGCGGTGGCTCGCGACGGTAGTTGTATTCGATGCGTCCCTGGCGTTGTTGTTCTTCGGTGAAGCGAACGTTGAAGTCGGCGTTGAAGTCGCTGCCGAACGAAGACGCCCACGGAAACGTCCATCCCATGCGTCTCTTGTACGACTGCAACTTGGGCAAGGGGGCTCGCGAAACGGCCCAGAGCATGACGTCGTGATTGGCGAGGTGCACGGTGAAGCCATTGAAGCCGTCAGCAATGGCCGAGCAGGCGGGGCAGCCAGCGGCGTAATCGGGACCGAACATGAAGTGATAAATGAGGAGCTGCGAGCGGCCGCGGAAGAGGTCCGCCAGTGACGCCGCTCCCTCGTCAGTATCGAATCGATAGTCCTTGTCGATGCGGACCCACGGCAGCTCCTGACGTCGTCGAGCCAGCTCGTCGCTTTGCCGCGTAAGTTCCTTCTCGGCATTAAGCAGCTCGAGCCTCGCGTTGAGCCATTCTTCGCGCGTTCCCGTGGTGTGGTTCGCCATCTTTCTGACCTCCGTGTTCTTCGCGTCCTTCAGGCTTCGTGCCGTTCAGTTCAATTGTCGGTTTCTCACCGAAGAGGCACTCCGGCTTGCATATGGATCGACAGGACTCGAGAGGAGCTGAGTTATGGGTATCTCGACTGCTGTCACGATTGCGATCGTGCTCTTCGTTCTGCTGTTGGTGCCGTTCTACATCGTGTACATCCGTCGCGGGAGGGCTCACGGACACACGTGGTTCACGTGGTGGAAACCGAGGGGCCATTCTGACATCGGACCAGACGTTGGATTTCGACAGACGCGACCGGGTGCAGACGATGGGCGCGGGGCGAGGTACTGAGCGGCGCCCTTTCGCCCCGCCTCGGATCGGACTCGCCAGTGCGCGGTGACTGGCTTGCCGCCGCCGTCTGCAGCATGATACCGGGGTGGGGACTTCGCAAACCCTGGAACGAGCGAGGGCGGCGTTCCACGCCGGCGCGTGGGCTGATGCATTCGCAGCCCTGAGCGCCGCGGACGCGCAGGCACCCCTCGAACCCGACGATCTCGATCGGCTCTCCACCGTTGCATATCTCACCGGCGAGGACGCGGCGAGCGCTCACGCTCGCGCCCGTGCGTACGCCGGCCATGTCGAACGCGGACTTCCGTTGCATGCGGCTCGCAGCGCGTTGTGGCTGGCATTGACGTTGTGGGCGCCCGATCAAAGAGCGCAGGCCGCAGGCTGGCTCGCTCGAGCGCAGCGGCTGATCGACGCCGTCGACGAGCCCTGTGTGGAACGTGGATGGTTGAACTGCGCGTGCGCGCGTCAGCGCGCGGCCGAGGGCGATTTGCCCTCCGCGCATGCCTTGTTCACCGAAGCCGCGACGCTTGCCGAACGCTTCGGCGACTGTGACTTGATGGCGCTGGCGCGCCACGGACAGGGCCGTGCGCTGCTCGGTTTGAACCGGACCAGGGAGGGACTCTCGTTACTCGATGAGGTGATGATTGCTGTGAGCCGCGGCGAGGTGGCGCCGATGGTGACTGGTGCCGTCTATTGCAGCGTCATCAGCGCGTGCCACGATCTCTTCGACCTCGGCCGTGCGCAGGAATGGACGACGGCGCTCCAGGAGTGGTGCAACTCGCATCCGGACGTCGTACCGTTTCGCGGCGACTGCCTGATTCGACGGTCGGAGCTGCTGCAGTTACACGGCGCCTGGTCCAGCGCGTTCAGCGAAGCGAGCGTCGCCTGCGATCGGTTGAACCGCTCGCAGCGGCCGCGGCCTGAGGCGGGCGCGGCGTTCTACCAGCTCGGCGAGCTGCATCGGCTCCGCGGCGACGTGGTCGAGGCCGACGAGGCGTTCCGCCTGGCAAGCCGCGCCGGTCACAGTGCTCAACCCGGCCTCGCGCTCCTTCGCTTGCAGCAGGGACAGGCGGAGGCCGCGGACGCCTCGATCCGTCTCGCTCTCAAGGAGCCGCGCACCATGCGCGCTCGAGTCCTGCTGCTGCGAGCGGCCGTCGAGATCATGCTGGCGAGACACGATGTTGCCGGTGCCCGCGTGGCTTGCGATGAACTTGCGGGACTCGCGAGCCGCGTCGAGGCACCATTTCTCCAGGCGGTGTCGTCGCACGCGCACGGCGCGGTGAGTCTGGCCGAGGGCGATGCGCTCCAGGCTCTTCATGCACTCCGCACCGCAACCAAGATTTGCGAGGATCTCGATGCGCCGTACGAGCTCGCGCAAGCCCGCGTGCTCACCGGCCTCGCCTGCCGGGAGCTGGGTGACCATGAGGGTGCGCAACTGGAGTTCGACGCCGCCCACGAAACATTCGAGACGCTTGGCGCGACACCTGCCGTCGTCACCGTTGCCGCACTCAGCGCGTCATCGTCGGCGACTGGATCGACGAGGCTGACCGGAAGAGAAGTCGAGGTCCTTCGACTGATCGCGACCGGCGCCACCAACCGCGCGATCGCAGGGCGGCTTGGCATCAGCGAAAAGACCGTTGCCCGTCACGTCAGCAACATCTTCACCAAGCTGGATCTGTCTTCACGGGCTGCCGCTACAGCGTACGCGTACGAACATCAGCTGCTGTAGATGCATACATAGAATTACCCACAGATCGTCCTCTCGTGATTGGGCATTCCGATCGATGCGGACCGCGTCATCGCAGGCGTAGTCTCGATACATCCGTGTCCGCGAGCTACCACCGCGAAGCGAGCCACGCGGATGAACAAGGAGACGACGATGACTGAGAGATACACACATGCCAGCGTGAACACCGTGGTGATTGGTGGTGGACAGGCGGGACTGTCGGTGGGCTATCACCTTCTCAGACGCGACGTTCCATTTGTCATTCTGGATGCGAGTGAACGGGTCGGGGACACGTGGCGACGCCGCTGGGATTCGCTCCGGCTATTTACGCCCGCGCGATTTGCGAGTCTGGACGGTCTGAAATTTCCCGCCGCCCCGTTTGCATTCCCGACGAAGGATGAGATGGCCGATTATCTCGAGGCGTACGCCCGGCACTTTGCGTTGCCAGTGCGATCGGGCGTTCGCGTCGATCGGCTGTCGCGGCTCGGTAAGCGATTCATCATCGTGGCAGGAGAAACGCGATTCGAAGCGGAAAACGTGGTCGTCGCCATGGGCAACTATCAGCGTCCGTGGCGGCCGCTGTTTGCAGCCGATTTGCGGACGGACCTGGTGCAGCTTCACTCGTTCGAGTACCGCAACCCGGCGCAACTCCAGCCCGGCGACGTGCTCGTTGTGGGAGCCGGCAATTCGGGAGCGGAAATTGCCGCCGAAAGCGTGAAGACTCACCGAACATGGCTGGCCGGACACGAAAGCGGTCACATTCCGTTCCGTGTGGACGGTCTCGCGGCGCGTCTGGGCCTGAGTCGACTGGTATTGCGAGTGCTCTTTCATCGCGTGCTATCGATCGCGACACCGATTGGACGCAAGGCACGACCGAAGATGCTGCATCGCGCGGCCCCGCTCATTCGAACCAAGCCGAAGGATCTGGCCGCCGCCGGCGTGCAGCGCGTCGGCAGAGTGGTGGGCACTCGGGACGGGCTGCCGCTGCTCGAAGACAGTCGGGTTCTCGATGTGGCAAACCTCGTGTGGTGCACCGGCTTCGACGCGGGCTTTTCCTGGATCGATCTGCCTGTGTTTAGCCCTGACGGCCTGCCGCAGCATCAGGCGGGGGTCGTAGCAGCTGAGCCAGGGCTGTATTTCGTGGGCCTCCCGTTTCTTTACGCGTTTTCGTCGGAAATGATCCACGGCGTCGGACGCGATGCTGAGCGGATCGCCGGCGTTATCGCCGCAAGGTCACTGGCCTCACGGGATACCGAACCAGCTCCGCTGGCTGCCACGGCGTGAAGGGACCGATGGTCATTGTGACTCGAGAAACTCCATAATCGTGATGAGGTGATGCACACGACTCGTTCGGATTCGTCTGAGTATCCGCCGGGACCTCGCGGGTATCCGGTTCTCGGGATGCTGCCGCAGCTGCGTTCCGATCCGGTCCGCACGTTTCTCGACGCCGCCGACCGGTACGGCGACATCGTCCATCTGAAAGCCGGCCCGTATCACGGGTTCCTTCTTTCAGACCCGGCGGCAATCAAACATGTGCTCCAGGACAACGCCCGCAACTACCACAAGAGCCCGCTCTACGATCGCCTCAGGGACAGCCTCGGCAACGGACTCCTGACGAGCGAGGACTCGTTCTGGCTGCGGCAGCGGCGACTGGCGCAGCCCGCATTCCACCGTCAGCGGCTGGTCGCGATGGCAGACGCGATGGTGGCGTGCACGGAGCAGATGCTCGAGCGATGGGAGCAGACGGCATCCGCCGGCAAGACCATCGACGTCGTCGAAGAAATGATGGGTCTGACGCAGGCGATCATCGTGCGGACGATGTTCAGCACGGATCTCGGCATGACCGCGGAAATCGTCAACCGCACCTGGCCGATTATCAATCGACGAATCGGTGAGACGTTCTGGGCAACCAAGCTGGAAACGAGGCTGCCGCTGCCGGCGAATCGCCGCTTCTGGCGCGCGCTGCGTGAGCTGGATTCCGTCGTCTATCGAATCATCGCGGACCGCCGGCGAAGCGGCCGCGACGAAGCAGACCTTCTGTCGATGTTTCTGTCGGCGCGCGACGACGAGACCGGAGTCGGCATGACCGATCGACAGCTGCGCGATGAAGTCATGACGATGCTGCTGGCGGGGCATGAAACGACGTCGCTCGCGCTGTCGTGGACGTACTACTTGCTCTCGCAGCATCCCGACATCGAGCGAACGATTACGGACGAAGTCGATCAAGTGATCGGCGGCGGCCGGCCCTCGTTTGCACATGTCGACCGCCTGACTCGCACCCGACAGACGATCGAGGAAACACTGCGGCTGTATCCGCCGGCATGGGGCTTCTCTCGCCTCGCCCTCGGTGATGACGAGGTTTCCGGATGTCGCGTCCCCACAGGCTCAATTGTCTTCCTGATTCCGTTCGTCATCCATCGACGGCCGAAGTGGTGGCCGAATCCCGACCGCTTCGATCCTGACCGCTTCGCACCCGAACGCGAAGCGGCGCGCCCGCGGTTCGCGTACATTCCGTTCGGCGGCGGACCACGCGGTTGTATCGGGAATCAGTTTGCGATGCTCGAAGCGCAGCTGATCGTCGCGGCGGTCGCGCAGCGGTTTCACATCGAGCTGGTGCCCGGCCAGGAGATTCGACCCGAGCCTCTCATTACGCTGCGGCCAAAGCCCGGCATTCGCGCGACGATCAGAAAGCGATCTTCCGGCTCTCTGTTTACTGCGTCAGCTTGAGCGACACCGTCTTGGTCTCTGCCTCGCGTAGTTCGACCGTCGTGGCCAGCGCCTTCCAGGCCGCGAGCTGCTCCGGATCGAACTCCTGACCGGTCTCGACATATTCGAGGGCGACGACGAAGTACTCATCCGGTGGCAGCGCGCGAATCGTGAACTTGCCCCCTTGATCCGGCCGCGCGCTGCGGATGGATCGGGTCTGATATCCCCACCGGTCCGCATTGGTTGAAAAGACAACCACCGTGTAGTCGCCGACCGCATCGCCACGGGCGTCCTGCACCGTCCCGCCGAAGCTCGTCGCGCGCCGTGTCAGCCGGATCTCGAGACCGGAGACACGCTGTCCCGGCCTGAAGTCGTAACCCGCGTCGGTGATGTCCACGCCTTCGTGCGTGACCGACTTGAAGAACCAGCCATCGGGAAGCGTTCCGGTACGGAAGGTCTGACGCCCGGCGAGGCCCGACAGCTCAAAGGTGCGATCCGGATTCATCCCTGCTGACGTATTCGAGAACGTCGGTGCGGCCGCGACCGTGGTAATGCTGCGGACAAACAACGAAGCATTTGCCGGCGCGTCGTCTTCGAATACGATGCGGCCGCTCGCGGTCGCGCCAGGCGCAGTACCCACGGTCAGCGCCGTCACATCCTCGCCCGTGACCGAGAGCGGAATCGATGCGAACTCTGGCGCACCGGCCGACGGACGGACGTCGTACACGTTCAGCCGGTACTCACCGGGCGGCACGCCACGCAGCGTGAATGTCCCGCTAGACGTCGTTCGTTCCGGCGACACCGGCATGCCGGCGATAGGATCGCTGCTTACGAGTTGTATGGAAGCGCTCGCCGGCGCGTTGAGCGAATTAACCACGATCCCGGACACGACCGCATAGCGGGCGCTGACGAGCGTCACATTGATGTTCTGCGATTCTTCACCAAGTCCTATCCGGATGCGGCGCGCCTCGCCGGCCGCAGGCGTGCCGGGGTAGTAAACCGGTGGATATCCAATCGCGGTTGCAGCTTCACCAGGCGGGCTGAACAACGCGGAGACATAATAATCGCCTGGCGACAGACCATAGATCCTGAACTGTCCGAGATCGTCGGTGATATCGCCGCCGCCGTTGGCTAGTCCTTCGAGCGACTCGGCAAGGGGAGTCAACTCGCGTCGTCCGTTCACGTACCGCTGACGAAGGGCGCGGACGAAGACACCGGCTGCGGCGTCGCCAAATTCGTCGAACACCCTTCCCGTGAGTGCGCCACCTCGAGGAAGCGCCAGGTCGACCTTATCGAGGACCTGCCCTGCAGCGACGTCCACGCTCTTGCCGCGTTCGAATGGCCGCTTCTGTCCGTACTCGATCTTCAGGTATCCGGCCTTCGACGCGCTCAGCATGTACGCACCGGGCCGAAGATCCTGCACTTCCCACCGTCCGTCCGCGTCGGTCCTGATCCAGCGTCCTTGGCGTTCGTTTGGATTCGCCGCACGGGTGTCGACGAGGGTCACGATCGCGCCAGCCACCGGCTTGCCTGTATCGGCGGCAAATACGCGGCCTCGAATGCGCGCTGTGGTTTCGATCGATCGCGGTGCAGCGTTTGACGTGGTCTGACGACCGTCGTCACCAGCCAGCGGGACGATTGCCAGCGGCGTCGACGAGGTCAGCACGAGGGCCAACACGACGCGTGCAACGCGAGCAGAATTGGGCATGACGGACCCACGAGGCACTAGGCTAAAACCTATCTCATAAATCCGCACTCGACCGCCGCGAGCGAGGGCGCGTGTAGGGGAGTTCCGCCTTCGCCGAGGCTACGGCGGACATCGTCGAAGCTTAAGCGGAGGCGTGCCGAGGGGCGAAGCCCTTCGGTTAAGAATTGGTCGATTACTCGTAACGTAACGCTACCATGGGATCGACTCGCGAGGCGCGCCTGGCCGGACCGTAGCCGGCCACCAGCGTTGCGCCCAGCAGAATCGCCACGGCCATCATCAGCACTCGTGGATCGTTTGGCCTCATCGCGAACAGAAACGACTCGACCAGACGCGAGGTCGAGAGCGCTGTCGGAACGGCAATCACCAACCCGACGGTTGCGAGTACGCAGACCTCGCGGAGCACCATCCAGATCACGGTGGGACGTCCCGCTCCGAGTGCCATGCGCAGTCCAATCTCATTCGTACGACGCGCAACCGCATACGCCATCGTCGCGTAGAGGCCCACGCACGATATCGTCAACGCGAGCAGGGCGAATGCCGTGCACAGTCTTGCAAAGACGATCTCCTGATTGATCGTCTGGTCGATCTCTCCGGCCTGGGTCCTGATATTGGTGAGGGGAACGCGCCTGTCCGCCTCGCGCACAATCTGACGGACCATATCAACGTAGCGGAGTGGAGCGGTCTCAGTGCGCAGTGCGTACGTCATCCCTCCGAGCTGCGACGGCTGAAGCTGGTCGTACGGTACGTAGACAACCGGTGGGACGTCACGCTTGAGGCCGCCGTACCGGGCCTCGGCAGCAACTCCGACAATCTCCATGAGAACTGGAACGCGGCCAATTTTCACCTCGAGGTGTCGGCCCAGCGGGTCCGCGTTCCCGAAGTTCATCTTGGCGAAGAGCTCGCTCACGACGACGACGGGCAGAGTGCCCTGGCGATCGCCTTCAGTGATCTCGCGTCCGCGCACTATCGGGATCTGCATCGTCGTCAAGAAGTGAGGACCGGCCCACAGCATTCGTGTGCCTTCCGTCGGCTGGCCATCGATTCTGACGGGGTAGGAGCGGCCGGCTCTGAGGAGCGACGCATGGGACAGCGTTACGCTGCGCACGCCAGGTACCTCGTTCAGACGACGGCGCAGGTCGGTGTAGAAGTCAGCGACTCGCTCTTTCGGATAGCCGGCCTGGGGTGCATTCACGTCGAACAGCAGCACGTTGTCGCGGTTGAACCCGAGCGAAATCGAATGGAGATTCGATAGCGTCCGCACGAAGAGGCCAGCGGCGACCAGCAGCACCAGGGATGCCGCGATCTGCGCCACCACAAGCGCCTGCGTCAGGCTCACTCGGGGAACGGCAACGCGCAGCCGCCATCCCGGCTCGCTCACCGACCGATCCTTCAGCCGCGGCATCAGCGTCGGACGGGTCGCCTGCAGCGCGGGAGCGAGGCCAAACAACAGCGCGCACAGCAACGACAGGACCAGCGTGACGACCAGGACGTGCCAGTTCAGTTCGGCGTGGAGGGTGAATCCCTGTTGTCCGTTTGCCAGCAGGCCGGTTAACGCGCCGATGCCCGCGACGGCGATCCCGACGCCAAGCGCAGCGCTCACCGCAGCCAGGAGCATGCTCTCCGTAAGCAACTGACGGACGACGCGCCAGCGACCGGCGCCGAGGCTGAGCCGGACCGCCATCTCGCGAGAGCGCGCGGCGGCTCGTGCGAGCAAGAGGTTGGCGGTGTTCGCGCACGCGATCGCCAGAATCAATCCCACCATTGCCAGCAGCACGTAGAGCGGCTTGGAGTACTGACGCCGGAGGCTGTCCAGCCCTGCGGCGCCTTCCTCGAGACGCAGAGCCGGAAGATTGGCGCGCTCCGCATCGGTGCTTGCCGTGGAAGCAACCCATTGTGCGAACGGTCCAGCGAGCGCGGCCTGCGCCTGTGCGGGGTCGACCCCCGGTTTCAGCCGTCCCATCATCTCGACCCAGTAGTAGTTCTGATCGACAAACCGCTGCGCGTCGGGTTGTACGAGCTGGCTGGCGCGCATCGGAAGGTAGACTTGCGGGGCGGCAGCGGGATCAACGCCGAAGAATTCCGGCGGCGCGACTCCGACCACCGTGAACATCGCGTTGTTGACGAGCATCGGTTGTCCGACGGCCCTGCCGACGTCCCCGAAGCGCCGTTGACAGTAGCCATGGCTCAGGACGGCAACCGGTGCGGCGTCGGCGCGATCGTCCTCGGCATCGATCATGCGGCCTGCCGCGGGCAACACCGCGAGGCCGCGAAAGAAGTCGCCCGAGACGTACTCGCCCTGGGCAAGCTCGGCCTCGCCGTTGATGCTCAGGTTGAGGCTACCGACCTGCTTGTACGCGAACAGGCTGGACAGCACTTTTGGCGATACGTCGTAAAGATGCTCGAACGCTGGAAACGGGAAGATCGCGGCGGTGACCCCGCCGCTGTCGCGGTACGTGCTGCCGTCGATCGCATGCAGCACGAACTGGTGGCCGTCGATGGTCGTCGGCCGGCTTCGCCACTTCACCACGACGAGCGACGCGGGCTCCGACACCGGCAGCGATCGCAGAAGGATCGCGTCCATGAAGCTGTAAATCGCGGTGTTGGCGCCAATGCCGAGGGCGAGCGACAGTGCGGCGAGCGCGGTGAACATCCGGTTCTTGCTCATGCCGCGAAGGCCGTACCGAATGTCCTGCGTCAGTTGTTCGACGAGCACCCACGACCACAGCGCGCGAGCGTCCTCTCTGACGACGGTCGGGTTGCCGAGATCGAGCCTCGCGGCGTGTCTCGCCGCGTCCGTCGACAGCCCTTCCGCCTGGCGCTGTTCCGCTTCCTCTGTCATGTGGAACTGCAGTTCCTCGCGAAGCTCGTCTTCACGGCGCCGGCGGTCCAGCCACCACCGGAGCTTGCGAAACACAGAGATCATGATCACTCCGAGGGGCGGCGCCCCGCGGACTCCCCTTGTACACGCTCGCTCGCGGGATCGCAGACGCCCCACTCCGCGCGCGTGGACTCACTCGCGCACTCGTTCGCCACCGTCGTATCGGGTTTTGAAACCACTTGTCGTCACTCCTCAGCCGCTGGCGTCAGGAGCAGTCCCATGGCGCGGGCGAACGCATCCCACTTCGACTGTTCGCTGATCAGCTGCGCCCGCCCTTTTGGCGTGATGCGATAGAAGCGAGCACGCTTGCCTTTGTCGGAGAGCTCCCAGGACGCCGCAATCCATCCCTTCGCTTCGAGGCGATACAACGCCGGATACAACGAGCCGGTTTCAACCTGCAGCAGCTCTTCCGAAGTGCGTTGAATGTGTTTCGCGATGGCATGGCCGTGATTTGGCCCCTGCCGCAGCGTGCGCAGGATCAGGAGATCGAGTGTGCCGCGCAGAAGGTCGACGCGAGAAGGAGACTTCGGGCTCATAGAGTAGAAACTCTACACATTATTGTGTAGGAAGTCTACGTAATGATGGCCCGGTTCGTTCCCGCATCCTGTCAGTGGTGGGTCAGGCCGGAATGGACCTCCTCACCGGCGACTGGGTGCGCGTGCCATACAGCCTCAATGGGGCGTTTCTGCTGGCGCTGTCTCGCCATTTCCGGCCCGTTATCACCGCGGATGTTCTCTCGTCGCAACGAACCTTCCGCGTGTTCTGCTTGGCATCGTTGCGGCATTAAGGGCGGCCCGCCGTTGCGCAGGGGCACCTTGGTCGGATCGCCTCCTCAGGAGTGGCAGGAGAGGACGATGGCAGCAATCGGAAGATTTGGCACCCGTGTAGTTCCGGAGATGTCGCAGATCATTCAGCAATGCCGTAACCGGAAGCAGCTCGTGCAGGGTCCCTGCATCGAGAGATTCGAGGCGGAGTTCGCGCGCTTCCTCGGGTCAGGACACGTGCGGACTTGCTCGACTGAATATGGAAGGATGGCGCTGTATTTCATCCTCAAGGCGATGGCCCTGCCGCCGGGCTCGGAGATTATCGTCCCGGCGTTGACGTTCTGGGTGGTCCCTGAAATCGCACGGGTTGCCGGGCTGAAGCCGGTCTTCGCTGACATCGACCCGGACCTGTTCACGCTCGATCCCAGGGCGGTCGAGCGCGCGATCACGCCGAACACGCGCGCGGTGCTTCCCACGCACCTTTATGGTCTGTCGTGCAACATGGATCCGATACTCGAGCTGGCACGGCGTCACGACCTCAAGGTCATTGAAGACTGTGCGCACTCGTTGGGCGCCACCTACAAAGGGCGGATGGTCGGGACACTTGGGGACGCGAGCTTTTTCAGCTTTCAGGCGTTCAAGCCGCTCAACACTTACGGCGGCGGCCTGGCCTGGATGCGGGACGCCGATCTGGCACGTCGTGTCGGCGAGTTCGCGGACCGTGAGGCCTGGCCGACCGAAAAGCGTGTGGAAGGGATTCTGCGGTCCGGAAAGTTGCAACACACGTTCATCCGTCCGCGGGTGTTTACCTATTCACTGTTCCCGATCTGGTACGCCGCTTCGTGGGTGAATGCGAAGCCGGAAAGGCGGCTGTGGGAGAACGTCCGTCCGCTATCCCCGTTGCCCGAACACTATCGGGGACGGTTCACGAACGTGCAGGCCGCCATCGGACTGGCCGGCCTCCAGCGATTGCCCGAATTCATCGATCGCACGAGGCGACACGCACGGATGCTCGACGATCTGCTCGGCGACGCACGCGACATCGTCGTGCCTCGTATTCCGGCGGATCGCACGCACGTTTATTACCAGTACTGCGCTTACGTGCCCGACAGCGAGGCGATCGTCAAGCGGTGCATTCGCCGCGGAGTCGATGTCGCGCCGATGCACGTCGACGTCTGCCCGAAGATGGAGCTGTTCGGCCGCAACGGCTCGGTGGCACCGGGCGCCGAGAAGGCGGCGACCGCGGTGCAGGTGCCGGTGTACGAATCGCTGTCAGATCAGGAGATCGAACGTGTTGGCCGGCTGGTGAGAGAGCAAGTCATGACCCTGCCGCGTCGAGCCCAACGCGCCGCATGATCACTCCGCGGGGCTCCGCCCCTCGGCACGCCTCCGCCACTGCCTAATTCAGCAGCTTGAGGCGGATATTCGAGTACGCGGTGACGCTGTACACATCGTGTGACTGAAACGCAATCGTGCCGGGCGCAATCTTGCGGCTGGCCGTATCGTAGTTGCTTTGCCAGTCGGTTGGCTGCGTCCAGTGGACAACCTCCTGTCCCTTCACCGACACGGTGATCGTGTCTCCCTGAGCCTTGATCTCCATCGGTATCCACTCGTCGTCTTTTCCAGGGATGTTCGAGAGATCGACGACGTGATAGAGGCTGCCGGTACGGATGCGATCGCTGTGGCTGTTGTTGACCTGGATTTCGAATCCCTTCCCCGGAAATCCCTGCGGCTGGAACTCGGTCATGACGTAGACGCCGCCGTTCGAGCGATAGCGCGCGAGCACGTCGACCCGCAGATCGAAGTCTTTGAACGAATGGTTGCCGACGGATCCGTCGTAAAACAGATGTGACGGGCCACCGACCGCGTTGGCGATGATCGCACCGTTTTCAACCTTGAAGGAGTCGGGGTTCATGCTCGCCTTCCAGCCGGTCAGGTCCTTCCCGTTGAACAGGCTGACATAACCGGACTCGACCGCCCGCGCCGGCGGCGCGGGCATCGGCACGGGCGTGTACTTCACGTAGGTCGCGGTGCGGGCCGGCATCGACGTGCCATCGGGGAAGGAGTTGGTCGTTTCGAGCGTGAGCGCGTCTCCAGTCAGTGAGAAGGTCTGTTTCAACGAACTGGCGCCGCCTCGACCGCCGCTGACCGCTGACGTGACCACCAGCTTGGAACCTTCCCACGTCGCCCGAGACGTTACCGTGGCGGCGTTCGCGCCGCCCTGGCCGCCACCGACCGGGGTGCGTGTCTCCTCGCCGTTCATCTTCAGCGTCACCGACTCGGGAGTGTTGAGCGGCGTGCGAATCGTCACGCTGTCGGCCGTTTGTGTAATGGTGAACTCGAACGGGTTGACCTGTCCGCTATTTGGATTCTGCGGCCGCCACGTGCCGGACAGGTTCGGCGGCGCCTGCGCCGCTCGTCCGATCACTGCCACTGCAGCCGCCAGCACCACCGTCAACATCGTGCGCTTCATGTGCAGCTCCCTGGGATGGCATGCTACACCCAATCTGCACGCGTCGAAGCGGCAGCAGCAGGCGGACGGAGGTTACGCCTCGCCCAAGGCGCACGCGGCTGCCACGATCTCGACGAGGCGGGCCGGTTCGACCGGCTTGACCGCGTAGTCGTCGAAGCCGGCGGCCAGCGCGCGATCGCGATCGGCCGATCGCGCGTAGGCGCTCAGTGCAATCGCGGGCAGGTCGGGATAGAGCGTCCGCATCCGGCGCAGCAGCGCGTATCCGTCCTCGCCAGGAAGGCCGATGTCGGCGAGGAGCAGATCCGGCCGCGTTTCCGCCGCGCGATCTATTGCGTCGGGCACGGACGAGGCCGCGATCACGCGGCCGCCGGCGGCCTCGAGCACGCTGGCGATGAGCTCACGGGCGTCGTCGTGATCTTCCACGATGAGGATGGTGCGTCCGGCGAGCCGGGAGGGTGCGATTGTGCATACGGTTGAGACCACCGGCGCGACGCCCGCCTCCGGTTCGCTGATCGGCAGCCGGACCGTGAAGGTTGCGCCATGCCCTTCGCCGGCGCTCTCCGCACGGACGCTGCCGCCGTGCATCTCCACGATCTCCTTGACGATCGCCAGCCCGAGCCCCAGACCCGCGTAGCGTCGCGTCGTCGACGAATCGGCCTGACGGAAGCGATCGAACACGACCGGCAGCACCGTCTGCCGGATGCCGATGCCGGTGTCGGCAACTTCGAATTCGACGTTGTCGGCGATGACGCGGAGTGTCGCCATGATCGTGTCTTCGCTACGGGTGAACTTGAGCGCGTTCGACAGCAGGTTCCCAAACACCTGTTGCAGGCGGTGTGCGTCACCGAACACGAACGGCACGGCTTCGGGAATCCGCGCGTCGAAGCGGACGCGCTTGTTCTGCATCGCCGGACGAACCGCCTCGATCGTTGAGCGGAGGATCGAGGCGATGTCCACGTGCTCGCGCGCCAGTGCCATCTTGCCGGTGATGATCCGTGAGATGTCGAGCACTTCCTCGATCAGCCGAACCTGGGCTTGCGCGTTCCGCTCGATCACCTCGACCGCATGCGCGGTGTTCGGATCGAGATCGCGCGCACGGAGGATCCGCGCCCAGCCGAAGATGGCATTCAACGGCGTGCGCAGCTCGTGTGAGAGGGTGCTGAGGAAGTCATCCTTCAGCCGATTGGCCTGGTCCGCTTCGACCAGCGCTCGACGCCGGAGGCGCTCCGCTTCCTCGCGTTCTGCCATCTCGAAGCGAAGCCGAGCATTTGCCTCCTCCAGTGCAAGCGTGCGCTCGCGGACCCGCGCCTCGAGATCTGCCTGCGCCGCGCGCAGGGCCTGCTCGCTCTCACGCAGTGTCCGTTCGGCTGCCACCCGCTCGGTGATGTCGATCGCGTGCCCCAGCACGTACGGCTGCCGGCCCTGCCGGCGAGAGAGGACGTTGCGATACATCCACACCCTCGCGACGCCGCTTCGTGCGACGACTTTCATCAAACCCGCATCGTGCCCCTGCTCCTGTATGCGGCGCAGATAATCGGCAAAGAGAGGGCGCTTGTCGGGCAGGAGAAAGTCGGCGAGGTTGCGGCCGATGCCGTCCTCGCACCGATAGCCGAGCGACTCGGCGGCCGCTGGGTTGATGGAGAGAATCGTGCCGGCCAGATCGTGGGTGCAGATCAGGCCAAGGCTGTACTCGACCAGCTCCCGATACCGTTGCTCGCTGTCGAGTAACGCGACGCTGGTCTCCTGCCATGCCGCCGTCATCCGGGTCAGGGCTGCGTCGTCGCGGCGCTCGGACGCTTCCGCCGTCGTCTCCGCCCCCGGATTGCGACCGTCATGCTCAGGCATTGGCTCAGCTGGAAGCTGCCATTATAGGCGACGCGAGGCTCGACCGGCCTTTTCTTCCCGGGCCACCTCGACGGCGATCATCAGTGCGGTCCGTCACGACGCCTTCCGCGCCGGGTTGTCTTAGCGTTTTGCTGAGATAATCGCCGCCATGCCCACGCCGAACCGATCCAACAAAGTGATCATCTCGTGCGCGCTCACCGGCGGCATTCATACGCCGACGATGTCGGCGGCGTTGCCGATTACGCCTGACGCGTTGGCAGAGCAGGGGATAGAGGCGTCAGCAGCGGGCGCCGCCATCCTTCACGTGCACGCGCGCGACCCGCGTGACGGCCGGCCGACCGCCGATCCCGCCGCCTATATGGCATTCCTGCCGCGCCTCAAGGCCGGTGCGACAGCGGTCATCAATGTCACGACCGGTGGCGGCATGAACATGACGGTTGACGATCGACTCAAGGGTCCGCTCGCGCTGCGACCGGAAATGTGTTCGCTGAACATGGGCAGCATGAACTTTGGCCTGTTCCCACTCGCCGGCCGCTACACGACGTGGAAGCATGAGTGGGAGGAACCGTATCTGCGTGCGACCGAAGATCACGTGTTCAAGAACACCTTTCGCGACATCTCCAGAATCCTTTCCACGCTCGGCGAAGAACACGGCTGCCGGTTCGAGCACGAGTGCTACGACGTCGGGCACCTCTATAATCTCGCCCACTTCGTTGACCGTGGACTGGTGAAGCCGCCGTTTTTTGTCCAGTTGATCTTCGGTGTCCTCGGCGGCATCGGCCCGGATATCACGAATCTCGTGTTCATGAAACAGACGGCCGATCGCCTTTTTGGCGGCGACTATCTCTGGTCCGTGCTCGCGGCCGGCCGTCATCAGATGCCATTCGCCGCACAGTCCGTCTTGCTCGGCGGCTCCGTTCGGGTCGGCCTCGAGGACTCGCTGTATATCGATCGCGGCAAGCTCGCCGGCTCGAATGCGGAACAGGTGCGCAAAGTCCGTCAGATCATCGAATCGTTAGGCCATGAGATCGCCACGTCGCTGGACGTGCGCGAGTGGCTCGGACTCAAGGGGGTGAAGGCGGTCGGGTTCTGACGGAGTGAACGTCGTGGATTGGTGTTCGAGGCGGACGTTTCATCGAGTTTGCATTTTTCCAATACCGGTTCGGGCACCGCACGGTAACCTGGCGCACATGAATCTGGAAAAGTCCGTTGTCGTGGTGACCGGCGCCACACAGGGCGTCGGACGGGGCGTCGCGCGCGAGCTCGCGCGACAGGGCGCCCGGGTGTTTCTTACCGGGCGCTCGGTGCCCGACCATGCTCCATTCGACGAGCCGATCACCGCCATCCGCTGCGATCATCGCGAGGAGGCCCAGGTGGACGCTGTTTTCGATCGCGTTGCGCGCGAGGCTGGAACGATTGACGTTCTGGTCAACAACGTGTGGGGCGGCTACGAACGGATGATCGACAACGGTGCATTCACCTGGCCGAAGCCGTTCTGGGAACAGCCGCTCTGGCGATGGGACGCGATGTTCACGGCAGGCGTCCGCGCGCACTATCACGCCAGCCAGCTCGCCGCGCGACTGATGGTGGCCCAGCGCCGTGGGTTGATCGTGAATATTTCCTTCTGGGCGGCGCAGAAACACGTGGGCAACGTCGCGTATGGCGTGTCGAAAGCCGCGACCGACAAAATGACGGCGGATATGGCGACCGAGCTGAACCCGTACGATGTCACCGTCGTCTCGCTCTACCCGGGCCTGGTCCGCACCGAGAAGGTGATGGAAGCCGCCGCGTATCTCGATCTGAGCAACTCTGAATCGCCCGATTTCATCGGCCGGGCGGTGGCGGCGCTGGCAACGGATCCCGATGTTCTTCGTCGTTCCGGGCAGGTCCTTGTTGCCGCCGCGCTGGCGAGTGAGTACGGTTTCACCGACGTGGACGGCAAGCTACCGCGTCCGTTGACGATCGCTGATGTGTGATTGCCGTGATGGAGGCTACGGAGGAAACGGAGTTCACAACGAAGGAACGGGGAAAACGAAGACGAACGAAGAATATCTGGCCATGAAAAGAGAGCTTCGTTCGTCTTCGTTACCTTCGTTGCTTCGTTGTGAACTCCGTTTCCTCCTCGAACACACTCCGTGATCTCAACTTCCATGAACAGCTATAGCCGTTTATGATATAGTTGCGGTGTGACGCCCCAACGAAGTGCCCAATCGACTCCCGATCCCGAATCGTTCCTGCCCTTGAATCGCGACACGTTTCACATTCTCGTGTCGCTGGCCGATCGCGACCGTCACGGCTACGCCGTGATGCAGGATGTGCTCGACCGGACGAACGGCAAGCTGCGCTTCAGTCCGAGCAGCCTCTATGCGTCGATCCGTCGGCTGCTCGAACAGGAGCTGATCGAAGAGCTGGCCGAGCGGCCAGACCCGTCGAATGACGACGAGCGTCGCCGCTACTATCGACTGACCCGGCTCGGGCGCGACGTCGCGAAAGCGGAAGCCCGCCGTCTGGAACGCCTGTTGGCCGACGCTCGGGCGTCCGGCCTGCTGCCACGAAGGACCTGACCGATGTCTCGAGCCGTCTCACCGTTCGAACGTCTGAGCACGCGCGCGTTCAGGGCACTGCTTGCGCTCTACCCGGCAGCCTTCCGTGATGAGTACGGCCGTGAGCTCTCGCTGGTCTTTGTCGATCGCTATCGCGATGCGGCCGGTCGCGGGGAGCGCACGCTTCTTTGGCTCGAAGCCGTGGCCGGCATCCTCAAAGAGGCGCCGAGGGAGCACGCACGCATGATCCGTCACGACCTCGGTGATGCCGTGCGTGTGCTGCGAAGGCATGCGCTCGTCACGGCAACGATCGTCGTCATACTCGGACTCGGCATCGGCGCCAACACGGCCGTGTTCTCCGTGATCAATGCCATCGCGCTGAGATCGCCGCTGCCGGTCCAGTATTCCGACCGCCTCTACGTGGTCAATAGTGGCCGCCATGCGGCGTCGGGGCCAGAGGCGGCCCGGCTGTCGGGTCCAAACTTCGATCTCCTGCGGCAGAGCGCGCCATCCGATGTCGCGGTCGCGGCGGTGAGCCGCGGCATCGCGCGTGTCTACACGCGGACGCCGACCGAGCACGAGACCGTGCCAGCAAGTCTGCAGCTCGTGTCGCCAACCTTCTTTTCCGTGCTCGGCCTGTCGCCGGCATTGGGCCGCCTGCTGCCGGAAGGTAATGGCGAGAGTGATTCAGCCGACACGGTCGTGGTGCTCGGTTATGCGTACTGGCAGCGGCGCTTCGGCGGATCTCCTGACGTGGTCGGAAGCCAGCTGACGATCAACGGCGCCAGTTTCACGATCGCCGGCATCGCGCCACGTGATTTTGCAGGCATCTGGCTCGAGACGCCGGTAGACATCTGGGCTCCGCTCACGTCACAGCCGATCGTGAAATACACCCAGAGCTTCTCAGCCGACGGCGCTAACCTGAACCGGCCCTGGCTGCCGCAGTCGCGGATCTGGTGGCTTCACGTCATCGCGCGCGTCCCTCCAGGACAAGTGCCCACTGTCACCAGCCTGTTCAACGCCAGCCTCTCAGGCCTCATCGGCACCGACGCTGGCGTCGCGCTCCAGCCACTGGCCCGCGGATTCTCGCGATTCCGTCAGCAGTTCTCGACGCCGCTCATCGTACTGATGGTGATGGCCGCGCTCGTCCTGCTCACGGCGTGCGCCAATGTGGCCAACTTGCTCCTCGCACGCGCGGTGGGGCGGCAGCACGAAATGGCGGTGCGGCGGGCGCTTGGCGCCGGCCGCGCGAGGCTGTTCCATCAACTTCTGATCGAAAGCGCGCTGATTGTCGTGATCGCTGGCGCCGCCGCCGTCGTGTTCGCACGCTGGGCTGGAGACGCGCTTCTCGGCGTCGCCACGGACGGGGCGCCATCGCTGACCGCACCGATCGACCTGCGGGTCCTCGTTTTTGCCGCCAGCGTCGCGCTGGTCTCGGTCGTCGTCTTTGGCGTCTGGCCGGCGTGGCGTGCGACCCGCGTTGATCCGGTCAGCGCGTTCAGAGGCAACGCCCGGACCATGACAGGACACTCGTCGCGTCCCGCGCGCGCACTCGTGGTGCTTCAGATCGCGCTGTCGCTGATCCTCGTCGCGGGCACGGGTCTCTTTGCGCGCAGCTTCCAGGAGCTGCAACGTGTCGATCTCGGTTTCGAACCGAGCCACGTGCTCCTTGTCGGGATCGAGCCAAAGCTTGCCGGCGTGCCGGCACAGGATTTACCCGAGACCTATCGGCGTGTGCTCGACGAGGTCGCCCGAGTTCCCGGTGTCGAATCCGCGGCGCTCGCGATGTGCGGTCTGCAGGGAACCTGCGCGATCGAAGACGGATACCATGTCGAGGGCTATCAACCGCGACCCGATGAAGTCGTGGCGTTCAGCGTCAACGCCGTCAATCCGTCGTACTTTGCGACGATGCGCATGCCCGTGATCGGCGGACGCGGGCTGAGAGAGACAGACCGGCCGCAGACATCCAGCGTCGCCGTCGTCAACCGGACGTTCGCCAGAAGATACTTCGGTGACTGGCGGCAGGCGATTGGCCGCCGTTTTGGAATGACCGCACCCGACATCGAAATCGTCGGAGTCTTGGAGGACAGTCGGCCGCTGGCCAACCTCAAAGCCCCGGTCATGCCCGCCGTCTTCGTGCCCCTCGCGCAACGGCCCGTGTTCCCGCGCGAGATCGAGGTGCGCACCTCGAGCGATCCGGCGACACCGATGGCCGCGGTTCGGCGCGCGATCAACACAGCCGCACCAGGACTGCCGATCGAGAGCATGGAACCGGCGGTGGTGCGCGTGCAGCGCAGCCTCAGCCAGGATCGTCTGATGGTGCTGCTGACGTCAGCCTTCAGCGCGCTTGCGCTCGGCCTGGCCGCGTTCGGCCTGTTTGGCATCCAGTCGTACGCAATCGCCCGCCGAACTCCGGAGATCGGCTTGCGGATCGCGCTCGGCGCGTCGCAGTCGGGCGTCGTGTCGAGTGTTGTGCAGGATACGCTGCGACTTGTGTGTTACGGCGCGTTGATCGGACTGCCGCTGGTTGCAATTGGCGGCAGGCTTGCGTCCGGCCTGGTATTCGGCGTCAGTCCCTATGATCCGGTGACGCTGATTGCGGCGTTGCTGGTTCTCGTCATCGTCGGCGTCGCCGCCAGCGCGGGGCCGGCACGTCGCGCGTCGCGCGTGGATCCGATGGTCGCGCTGCGGGCGGAGTAGAGGCTCGTCCCTACTTGATGTCAGGTGCAGAACCAGCCGGCTTTGCCGAAAGGTCCTCCGCCCGGAGGCCGACGTTGACACGAATGTCCGACGTCGTGACCTCGCCTCGTTTCAGGCCGCTCTGATAATTGATTCGATGAGTAGGGAAACGGACGCCTGAGACTTCCTTCCATCCGTCATAGCGCATTTCGGACGGCGCCGGATGGTCAGGATCTGCCAGCGACACGCCAGCAGACTGCACCGGCAGACTCGTGGCGGGGTCGAGCGTGAAATCAGTGGCTTTGTCATCGTGCTCGATCCGAAGGACGCCTGGGCCGGGAGTTGTCACCCTGTATCCGGGTATCTGATCGGCGAGCCACTGGGTGAGTTCGAACCCGGAGAGGTAGCCTTTCGCGAATTGCAGCTCGCCGCCGGTGAGGTCGATTGCGGCTCCGGTAGTCCTGTAAGGGTCGGGGTTCTTTAGATCCGGAAGAAGTTCCCAACCAGTCCCGGTCCTTCCGTCGAGAAACAGGACGTAGGTGCCGCGCGGACCCCGCTGATCGAGACGGATGACGTTCGGGTTTCTCATCCAGCGAGTGCGCTTGCGGACCTCGCCGAGCGCGGTTCCCCTGCTGTCCCAGGCCTGCGCCTGTATCGTCTCTTCGAAATCGCGGACCCCTGCGATCTGTTGGGCTCCGCCGAGCGCGTCCTGCAGCTTGTGCAAGATTGCCAGTCCTTCTGGAGTCGACCGTTGTGCTGATGCCTGAGACGGCAGGTTCCCGGACGCGAGTGCGGAAAGAATGCAGGCGAGGATCAGTGCGATGCACGGTTTGATCGATCCCATTTGAGCTACTTCCGATAATCCAGCGCCGGCTTCCGATCCGCCAGCCGCGTCTTGTAGACGAAGCCCGGTCCGCGCGTCCGATCGAATTCGGCGCGCGCTTTCTGAATATGCGACGGATCGGTGAACAGATCCATCGTCGTCAACGCCATGGCCTTGGCCGCCACCATCATTCCCTTGACGCCGATCGTGCTGCCCGCGCAAGCGGTGGCCTGCCAGCTGTGCGCCGGCACGCCGGGCACGAATGTCGCCGCGTTGACCGACACGGTCGGCACGTTCCAGCTGACGTCGGCGAGATCGGTCGAGGCAGAACCGAGGGCGCCGACGCGGGACGGCTGGATCTTTTCCTGCGAGCCGATCGCGGCGGTCGGTGTTTCGGTGAGCGTCTTGCGGATGTCCTCCGCGAACTTCACCTCTTCCGGCGTGTAGCCGAATCCGCCGATCCGTTGGAGGTTCTTCGTCATCACGCTGGACAGGTACTCGTTCGGCAGGACGTTCCACACCGCTCCGGTGATTTCGAAATCCATCGTCGTGCCGGTGCCGAGCGCGGCGCCTTTCGCCGCGTCGACGATGCGATCCCAGATGCCGTCGAGAATTCGCATGTCGGGTTGCCGCGCGTAGTAATAAGCCTCGGCGAAGTCGGGGACGACGTTCGGCGCCGCGCCACCTCGGGTGATGATGTAGTGAATCCGGGTTTCCTGCGGCACGTGCTCGCGCATCATGTTGACCATGTAGTCCATGGCTTCAACCGCGTCGAGCGCCGAGCGCCCGTGATCGGGCGCAGCCGCGGCGTGCGCGGCGACGCCGTGGAAACGAAACTTGCCGGTGATGTTCGCGAGACTCGACGACGGGCTGGCCTCGTTGTGATCGGCGGGATGCCAGGTGACGACCGCATCGACGTCGCTGAACAGGCCGGCGCGCACCATGTAGACCTTGCCCGAGCCGCCCTCCTCGGCTGGCGTGCCGTAGTAGCGCAGCGTGCCGGGATGACCCGCCGCCAGCCATTCCTTGATCGCGATTGCCGACGCCAGTGCGCCGGTGCCGAGCAGATTGTGACCGCAGCCGTGTCCCGCGGCTTCCGCCACGACCGGGCTGCGTCGCGCCACTGGCTCCTGGGAAAGACCCGGTAGCGCGTCGAATTCGCCGACGATCGCCACGATCGGCTTGCCGGATCCAACCGTCGCGACGAACGCGGTCGGGATGTCGGCGACGCCGGCGCGGACATTGAAGCCGGCAGCACGAAGCTGCTGCTGCAGCAGCGCGCTGCTCTTCTGCTCCTGATATCCGACTTCGGCGAACGTCCAGATCTGCTTCGCGATGTCCGCATATGTCGCGCGGCGCGATTCAATGTTCTGAAGAACCGTCTCGCGCTCGTCGGCGGCGTGGAGCGACGCAAGGGACACCACCATCAGCGCGGCCGGAAGACGTCGTCGCATGCACCTTCTCCTGACGCATTATCGCGTAAGCACAACAAGTATCGAGTTGAATCAAATCTTGGAATCAATCAAAGAATTGATCTAACCTATCAGACCGTGACAACCGACGCCGTTCATCTCCTTCGCCAGCGCGGCATTCAGGTGACCGCTCAGCGCTTGGCGGTGTTGCGCGCGGTGGGAAGTCAGCCGCACATCACCGCCGACCGCGTCGCCGAGCTCGTCAGAGCTGAGATCGGGGCGATCTCTCATCAATCGGTGTACGACGCGCTTGGCGTCCTGGTCGGCGGAGGCCTCCTTCGGCGCATTCAGCCCGCCGGGTCATCGGCTCGCTTCGAGGATCGCGTCGGCGACAACCATCATCATCTGATCTGCCGCAGTTGCGGCCGGATGATCGATGTCGATTGCGCGGTCGGCTCCGCGCCGTGCCTGACGGCGTCCGAAGACAGCGGCTACGAGATCGACGAAGCAGAAGTCGTTTACTGGGGCCGCTGCCCGAATTGCCTGGCCACCGCTCCGAAGTCGTCCGACTCCTCGTCACACGTCACCCCCGCGCCACGGAAGACTCCGCGTACGGCGGTCCGGACCGCAGGTGCGCGGAAACGAAAGCGAGCCGAACGCCGACGGTAGTAAGCAGGCACTCCACCGGACGCACACTCCCATTGACGTTGCATCAAAGAAGAGGTCGAGCAAGATGGACAACGAAAAGAAATGCCCGTTCTCGGGCAAAGCACACAGCGGCACCGCGAACCGGGACTGGTGGCCGAACCGCCTGGACCTGAGCGTCCTTCATGTGAACCCGCCGGCCGCCGATCCGATGGGGAACGGGTTCGACTATGCCAAAGAGTTCAAGACTCTCGATCTCGATGCGCTCAAGAACGACATCGAGGCCGTGATGACCACCTCGCAGGACTGGTGGCCGGCCGACTACGGTCACTACGGGCCGCTGTTCATCCGGATGGCCTGGCACGCCGCCGGCACCTATCGGATCAGCGACGGTCGTGGCGGGGCCGGGTCGGGCGAGCAGCGCTTCGCGCCGCTGAACAGCTGGCCGGATAACGCCAATCTCGACAAGGCGCGACGGTTGCTCTGGCCGATCAAGAAGAAGTATGGCCGGAAGATCTCGTGGGCCGACCTGATGGTCTTCGCCGGCAACTGCGCGCTGGAGTCGATGGGATTCAAGACCTTCGGCTTTGGCGGTGGGCGTGAAGATGTCTGGGAGCCTGAAGAGATCAATTGGGGGACCGAAGATACGTGGCTCGCTGACAAGCGCTACAGCGGCGACCGGCAACTCGCGAATCCGCTTGCCGCGGTGCAGATGGGGCTCATCTACGTCAACCCGGAAGGGCCAAACGGCACGCCGGATCCGGTTGCCGCTGCGCGAGACATTCGTGAGACGTTCCGTCGCATGGCGATGAACGACGAGGAGACGGTGGCACTCATCGCTGGCGGACATTCGTTCGGCAAAACCCACGGCGCGGGCCCCGCGACCAACGTCGGTCCTGAACCGGAGGCGTCGCCGCTCGAAGCACAGGGCCTCGGCTGGTTGAGCACCTACGCCAGTGGCACAGGGGCCGATGCGATCACCAGCGGTCTCGAGGTCACGTGGACGGAAACGCCGACCAAGTGGAGCAACGATTTCTTCGACAACCTGTTCGAGTACGAGTGGGAGCTGACGAAGAGTCCGGCCGGCGCGCACCAGTGGAAACCGAAGGATGGTGCCGGCGAAGGCACGGTTCCGCATGCCCACGACCGATCGACTCGGATCGCGCCCTCGATGCTGACAACCGATCTGGCGCTGCGCTTCGATCCTGCCTACGAAAAGATCTCGCGACGCTTCCACGCGAATCCGCAGGAATTCGCCGACGCGTTCGCGCGGGCGTGGTTCAAGCTGACTCACCGGGACATGGGCCCTCTCTCGCGATACCTCGGCCCGCTGGTTCCCGCGGAGCCACAGTTGTGGCAGGACCCGGTGCCTGCGGTCACTCACGAGCTCATCGGCGCGGAAGAGATCGCCTCCCTCAAAGCGACGATTCTCGCGTCGGGGCTGTCCATCTCACAGCTGGTCTCGACGGCCTGGGCGTCAGCTTCGACCTTCCGCGGCACTGACAAGCGCGGTGGCGCCAATGGCGCTCGCGTTCGCCTCTCCCCGCAGAAGGATTGGGAGGTCAACAATCCCGCCGAGCTCGCGAACGTGCTGACGGCGCTGGAAGCGATCCAGAAGTCATTCAATGATTCGCACGCCGGTGGAACCAGCAAGGTGTCGCTGGCGGACGTCATCGTGCTCGGCGGGTGCGCGGCGGTTGAGCACGCGGCCCAGAAAGCTGGATACGACGTGCAGGTTCCCTTTACACCGGGACGCACCGACGCGTCGCAGGAACAGACCGACGTGGAATCGTTCGCGGTGCTCGAGCCCGCCGCCGACGGCTTCCGCAACGATCTCGGAAATGGCCACCATGTTCCGGCCGAGCAGCTGCTGATCGAGCGGGCCCTCATGCTGACGCTGAGCGCGCCCGAGCTGACGGTGCTTGTCGGCGGCCTGCGTGTGCTCAAGGCGAACCCGCGCCAGTCGAATCTCGGTGTCCTCACCACCCGTCCGGAGACACTGACCAACGACTTCTTCGTCAACCTGCTCGATATGGACACGGCGTGGCGACCGACGTCCGATGCTGCGGAGACCTTCGAGGGGCGGCGTCGCGGAACTGGCGAGGTCAGGTGGACCGGCAGCCGTGTCGATCTGTTGTTCGGCTCCAACTCGGAGCTGCGTGCGCTCGCAGAGGTCTATGCGTGCGATGACGCTCGCGACAAATTCGTGCGCGACTTCGTCGCGGCGTGGAACAAGGTCATGAATCTCGATCGATTCGATCTGCCCGAACCCCACCTCCAGGCCGGTCACGGTCGGCCGCCGTTAGCGGTCTCTGCCTGATCATCATAAGGATGCCTTGACGATGACGACACCGAGGCGGGTATAAGATCCTCCGCGTCCCTCGATAACCCCGAGGGACGCGGAGATCCCTATGTGCCTGAGTTCACTCCCAGGCATGGTTCCCCTTCCTCGTTCTATTTCAGGACGAAGTCACGCATGACCTTGGTGCCGACCACTTCACGATACTTGCTTCGATCCTGATATCCCTGCATCTGCGCCTGATCTGTCCCGTTGGTCTGTTCCGCGAGCGCATCGGACTTGTCCTCGTTGGCCTCCATCGACGCGAGGCTCGCGTATTCGCGCAGAATCAGCATGTTCCATGCGCCTCCATCATCCATCGTGCGGAGAATCTTGTAGGACTTCTCGAAACCGGCTTTGACCTGCGCGTCCTCGGACTTCTTGAACTGACTACCGAGATACTGCAAATACATCTGGTCCATGCCCGGTGCGATCTTGATCATCGTGACGGTCCACACGGTTCCGTTGGTGTAGTACTTGTGCACCTGCGCAGCAACGGGAATGGTCACGGCCGCGGCAATGCCTCCGGCCAGGAGAGCCTTCTTCAGCAGGGTCATGTCGTATCTCGCTTTCACATCTTTCCAACGCCCGGTTGGAAACGAAACGGCAGGGCAAACGCAAATCGGCGTGCACCCGGGGCGGCGCGGGGGGCTGAACTTCGACGGGTTGTGTCGAGCGGACTCGACTATATCAGATCCAAGCTCACCCGGACCGACCGATAAGGATGCCCCGGTGATGACGACAGCGAGGCGGGTATAAGATCCTCTGCGTCCCTCGATAGTCTCCGAGGGACGCGGAGGGTCCCTTTATGCCTGAGTTCACTCGCGGCGTCCGATTCATTCTGGCTTCTGTGCTGACAGCATTCGCAACATCCGCGTTCGCGGCTGGTCCGAGCGTCTTCAACAATGCCCGTCACGACACGTCGCTGCCGCTGAAACAGTTGGCGGGACGAGGGCCGATGCCGTCCAAGCAGGCGGATCGCGAGATGGCAGAGCCGCGGGCGACACGTGACCCGCTCTCGAGCGGACACGCCGATGCCGTCGCCGCGCCGCTGGCGGCGCCGCTCCAGGGTGTCTCGACGGTAATTGGTTTCGATGGTCAGTCGGCGGCCGACAATCGGCGAGTCTTCGGGTTTGCTTTCGTTCCGCCCGACACCAACGGTGCCGTCGGTGCGTCGCAGTACGTGCAGATGGTCAATGTGACGCTCGCCGTCTACAGTAAAGGCGATGGCACACTGCAGCTCGGGCCCGTGCCGATCCATTCGCTGTGGAACGGCTTCGGCGGTCTCTGCGAGAACGGCGGCGAAACTGCCGTCTATTCCGACGGCGGCGATCCAATCGTGCTCTACGATCACCTCGCCGACCGGTGGCTGGTCAGCCAGCTGCAGTTCGACGAGACCTTCACCAAGACGGCACAATGCGTCGCCATCTCGACGTCCTCGGATGCCACCGGTTCGTACAATCGGTATCAGTTCGACTTCGGTGTGAACTTCCCTGACTATCCGAAGTTCGGCATCTGGCCGGACGCCTACTACAACTCGATCAACGTCTTCCCTGGGAGATCCTTTGCCGGTGCGCAGGCATGCGCGTTTGACCGTGCCGCGATGCTGGCCGGCCAGTCGGCGAAGGCGATTTGTTTCCAGCAGCCGTCGTCCGTCTCGAGCCTGTTGCCAGCCGATCTCGATGGCTCGACACCGCCTCCTTCGGGAGCGCCGAACTATTTCGTCGGCCTCGCGGATGCGACGCACCTGAACCTGTTCCGGTTCCATGCCGACTTCGCCAATCCGACAGCCTCGACGTTCAGCGCGCCGGTGCTGATCGGCGTCGCACCGTTCACCGAGATCTGTGCGCGCGCCACCACGAGATCGTGCATTCCAGAGCCGGCGCCGGGGGAAAAGGTGGATGGGTTGTCCGACCGCGTCATGTTCCGCCTCGCGTATCGCAACTTCGGCGACCACGAGTCGCTGGTGGTGAATCACACGGTGCGAGGGGGTGATCTCGCCGGCGTGCGGTGGTACGAGATCCGTAACCCCGGGACGACGCCGTCGGTGTTCCAGCAGGGAACGATCGTCGATCCGGACACCGACTTCTGGCTTGGCAGCATCGCGATGGATCGCGCCGGGAATATCGCGCTCGGGTTCAACGCCATGAGCAAGCGCGATTATTCCAGCGTTTTCGTCGCCGGGCGGAAGGCCTCCGACCCGCCGGGCTCGATGTTCGGGCCGATGCAGCTGGCGCTGGGCAGCGGCGTGCAGTTCAACTCATTCAAGCGGTGGGGCGACTACAGCAGTATGACCGTCGATCCCAAAGACGACTGCACGTTCTGGTACACGCAGGAGTATTACATCTCCAGCGGGAGCTTCAACTGGGCGACCCGGGTCGCCGCCTTCAAGTTCGACAACTGCACGGCTGGCGGCAAATAAGGCCGGCGGCGAAAGCAGAGCACTGTGGCCTGTCCACGCTGAAGAGGGACCACCTCGCGGGCGGGGCATCCCGTAGAGCGCATCTCATAACCTGACGCTCGTTGGCAAGGTGCGAGCCGCGCGATCGGAGCGCGCCGGCGAAGCGGCGCGTGAGAGCGCGTCTAGGGGAGACCGAGGGGCGAAGCCCTCGAATAGACTGGAGATGAGATGAACACGAATCAGACGTCCGGTCCGCTGTTCGGCTGGACGCAGGCGATCTACGCGCTGCACGGGTTGAGCCTGCTCACCGGCATTCTCGGCGCCGCGACGATCGTCGGCGCATTTCTGATTGGTTGGCCATCAATCATCGCCGTGATCCTCAACTACGTGAAACGCAGCGAGGTGCGCGGCACGTGGCTCGAATCGCACTTTCGATGGCAGATTCGCACGTTCTGGTATGGACTCCTCTGGGTCGCGCTCTGCATGCTGGTCGTCGTGTTGACGCTCGGCATCGGCCTCCTGTTCGTCTGGTTTCCAATCGGAGTCGTCAGTCTCTGGTTCATCTACCGAATCGTGCGCGGGTGGCTGGCGCTCCGCGAAGGCCGGGCGATGTACGTGTGAGAAGATCAACCGCCCATGCTTGAGCGACATCTACAGAAGGGATTGCGCGTCCTCGTCACCGCGGGCGCGGCCGGCATTGGACGTGAGATCGTGCGCGCGCTCCTCGAAGACGGCGCCCGTGTGCACATCTGCGACGTCGATACCGCAGCGCTGGACGATGCTCGACGCGAGCATGATGTGACGACGAGCGTGACCGACGTCGCCGAGGTTGAACAGGTCGAGCGTCTGTTCGCGGACGTCCGCACCCACCTTGGCGGCCTCGACGTGCTGGTCAACAACGCGGGAATTGCCGGCCCGACCGCCCGCGTCGAATCCATCGCCGCAGCAGACTGGCGACGGACCATTGACGTCAACATCACCGGCCAGTTCTATTGCACGCACTTTGCCGTGCCGCTACTGCGCGAAAACCGTCGCGGCGTCATCGTGAACATGTCCTCGGTCGCGGGACGGTTCGGATATCCATTCCGCACCCCGTACGCCGCCTCGAAGTGGGCCGTCGTCGGCTTCACGGAAAGCCTGGCTCGCGAGCTTGGGTCCGATGGCATCACAGTCAACGCCATCCTGCCCGGTCCGGTCGAAGGGCCGAGGATCGAGCGCGTGATTCGGGCGAGGGCCGAGCAGCTTGCGGTCAGCTACGAGGAGATGGAGCGACGCTATCTCGAGCGAGCCTCGCTTCGGCGCATGGTCTCGCCGAAAGACATCGCGGCGATGGTTGTGTTCCTCTGCTCGGAGGCGGGAAGAAACATTACCGGCCAGGCGCTGAGCGTCTGCGGCGGCGTCGAAGCTCTTTGACGCCGCTGACGTGCTCCCTCTCTCTCTCTCTCTCTCTCGAAGCCGACGCTACCGCCCTCCCTTCGCGGGATTGTCCGCCGGGTTGACGTAGTTGATGACGAACGGTCCGATGCCATGAACCTGGATCGTCGTGTCGCCGTCGGCCCACGCATAGTGCGCCATCTTTGCCGGTACGAACGCATACGCGCCGGCATCAAGCGGTGTCGTCGTGGATTCTTCGCCGCGTTCGCCCATGCCGATCCGGAACGTGCCGCTCAGGACGGTCAAGTGCTCGTCGACCGGGTGCCAATGCGGCGGAATGCGCGCCTTTCCGTGATACCTGAACCGGATGACGAACGGCGATCCGGCCTTATCCGGATCGCCCGAGACGGTGGCGATTTCCGCGCCCGGTCGCAGCGTCCTCCATTTGACGTCCACGGGCCTGATGATCGCATGCTGGGGACCGGTCGGGGGAGCCTGCGCGAGGTTGCTGGCAGACATCGAGGACAGACATCCGACAAAGAACGCCGCGGCGCCGGTGCGCAGAACTGATGCCATGGACGGCATCGTACTTCAGCTTCTCACCGCTCGCCGGCGATACTTGGCATCAGCGCACGGTCATTCAGGCGATGAGCGCCGACACCATGACTGCGGCCAGCTACCTGAGCTTCGGCACCGTGCCCGAGTGGAAGAACGTCGCGATCGCGTGCGCGCGGCGCACGAAGTAGGCCACCACGGCGGGATGCTTAATAAAAGGAGGGGCGCCGGTAGGGAGTTGCCGACTGCCTTAGTTGCGCCGTCTCTTCATTGACCGATATAATCGAGGTTTCCCGCAGCGACCGGAAGCAATACTGGGAGGTCGTTCAACGGTAGGACACGTGGCTCTGGACCACGTTATCGGGGTTCGAATCCCTGCCTCCCAGCCA
>JBKPNQ010000244.1:0-8570 GCA_046732715.1 Acidobacteriota bacterium
CGCCAATGCCGGAGTACGTCCGATGGGACCTGCGGTCCGGACCCATCGCCGTGCGAAACATTGAGGCTGTGGTGCATTGCGCGGCACACGTGGGGCAATGGGGACCCGAGCGCGACTATCGGGCCGTCAACGTCGAGGGGACGAGGACAGTCCTTGAAACCTTTCGCGACACAACACGCTTCGTACACCTCAGCACCGCCAGCGTCTACGCCACGAACCAATCACGGGTGAACGTGCCCGAAAGCGCCCGCATCGGAGAGCCTCTGTTCACAGCGTACGCGCGGACCAAAGCCGAGGCTGAGCATGTCCTGGCCACGAGCGGTCGATCCGTCGTGATCCTTCGCCCGCATGTCGTGTACGGCCCTGGCGATACGACGCTGCTCCCCCGAGTCCTTGGTGCCCGACGCTTCAACTGGTTCCCACTTCCTGGCGATGGCCTTAATCGGATTTCGGTCACTTCGGTGTTCAATCTCGCACTCGCCGTCCAACTTGTGCTGGAGGGCACCAACCGATCGGGGGTGTTCAACATCGCCGACAATGACGATCCGACGATTGAGGCGGTGTTGCGCACGACCTTGCGCCAGCACGGCGTCAGCGACCGAATCGTACATGTACCCCATTGGGCGGCCTGGTGGTTGGCGACCATGAACGAGGGCGCGCGGCGTCTGGCCTCTATTTCCTCCGAGCCTCACCTCACTCGGTATGCCGTCGATCACCTCGCGAGGTCGTTCACCCTCGACCTGACGCGTGCCAGGACCCAGCTCGGGTATACCCCACGGTGGAACTATCGCAATGCCCCCTGACTGCACCAGACGTCGCGTGACGGCGCGGACGGCGGGCCTTCTAAGCCGGGGGTCGCGCGTTCGAATCGCGCCGGGCGCATTATCTCTTTCAACCACAGCGTTTAGCGCAAACCTGTATCTCCGACCGAGCCACGCCTGCTTCCTCCGCAATTCTCTAAGCACCGAAGATCATCTGAGACCGCGCCACTGTGCACACATCCAGCTGCAAGAACAGACTTGACATGCATAGTCATCGTACGATAGTTATCGTATAAAGCGATGAGTCGCGAAGCGACGGTAAATACATGACCACTGCCAAGACGTCCGCGGCCACACGTCTTCCAACGGAAGCGGAACTCGACATCCTGCACGCGCTCTGGGATCACGGACCCAGCACCGTCCGAGAAGTCCAGCACTACCTCGCGACCGCTAGACCGACGGTGTACACGACGGTGTTGAAGCAGCTACAAGTCATGGCGGAGAAGGGCTTGGTTCGCCGCAACGAGCGACTCCGCTCCCACGTGTATGAAGCGCGGTTCCCTCGGGAAGAGACGCAGCGCAGAATCGCGGCCGACCTGCTCGACCGGGCATTTCGGGGCTCGGCGCCCGCCCTCCTCCTTGGAGTCCTCTCCGCTCGTTCGGCGACCCCATCGGATCTGGCTGAGATCCGCAAGATGATCGACGACTACGAAAACAAGAGGCGGCGATGATGTTCATTGACGCATTCCGCACGCAGATGTGGGTGGAACCCTTGGGTTGGACGCTCCTCCATTCGATCTGGCAGGGCGCGGTTATTACGGTCGTGACCTGGCTGATTCTCCGTCGCTACGGCGTTCAACTTCGGTCAGGGGCGCGATACGCCCTTTGTTGCGCCGCTCTCGGTCTGTCGGTTCTCATTCCGTTCGTCACCTTCGCGTGGTTCATAGTGAGCCCGGAGCGAGGGGGAATGGTGAATCCGGTCGCTGCAGTCGCACCCGTCGCTGGTGTGATCACGCCGACCGTGATTTCGCCGTCATGGTCGGCGGGTGCGGTGCTCCTGCTGCCGTGGGTCGTGCTCGCCTGGATGATCGGACTCTTCACCAGAGCCCTATGGATCACCAGTGCATGGCTCGCCGTCCGTCGCCTCGTCCGCTCTGCCACGCAACCGGCGGACGTGATGTGGGTGCGGGTTCTCGAACAGCTCCAGCGAGATTTGCGGGTCGACCATCATGTCGGCCTTCGGGTTTCAGTACTCGTTGATGTGCCGTGTGTGATCGGCTGGCTTCGGCCGATCATTCTGCTACCGCCGGCCACATGTCTGGGCCTCACTGCTCAACAACTGGAGGCCGTGTTGGCTCACGAGCTCGCACACATCAAGCGACACGATTTCCTCGTCAACAGTCTTCAGCGCATCGCTGAGGCACTGCTGTTCTACCATCCGGGCGCGTGGTGGATTTCGCGACAGATTCGAATCGAGCGTGAGCACTGCTGTGATGATGCCGCCGTGGCCGTGTGTCCGGATGTTGTGGGATATGCCCGCGCGTTGACTGCGCTGGAGGTCAGTCGGTCTGCGTCGGGGCCGCTGATCGCAGTGACAGGCGGCGACCTGGTGGGGCGGATCCGCCGGCTACTCAGCGGACACGAAGATCCGGTATCTGGCGTTGCTCCCGTAACCGCCGTCACGCTGCTTCTGATTGCCATCGGCGCCTCTGCGCTGGCGTCCACGGCGAGCGTCCAGCAGGACTCGTCAGGCACGATGCGTGAAACGTCTCCAGGCCCGACTCAGGAAATGATCCGTCAGTTCGACGGTAGCCGAACACGGCAGGACAAAGTGAACGCGATCGATCGTCTCTCCGGCGATCTCGGCGCTGCGGCGTGGCAAAAGCTCGTACTCATCGCCAAAAGCGATCCGGACTTCGAGGTGCGGAAGGAAGCGGTCAGCTACATTGCCGGCCGGGCAACGCCGACAGCCGTTCAGGAGCTGATCCGACTGTATGGTGCCGGCAATGATCGGGCGTTCAAGCTCCACGTGCTCAGCTATCTCTCCGGGCTCCGCACTCCCGAATCGACGGCGAAGATTCGCGAGATCGCCGATGGCGACATCGATCCCGTAATTCGAGACAAAGCATTGGACTACGTGCTCGGTCGATAGGAGGCAGTTGTGCCGGCTGAACTTCGACACGCGGTCCGGTCCCTCCGTCGTGCTCCGGGGTTTCTCGCCGTCTCCGTCCTCCTGCTGGCGCTCGCCATTGCTCCGACGGTGGGCATCTTCCGTCTCGTTGACGTCGTGCTGTTGAGACAGCTGTCGACACCCCATCCTGAGGAACTGGTCATCTTCGAGAAGGTTGCGATGGACGGCGGCACGGATACGAGTTTTTCGTATCCCGTCTATCGCGACCTCCGCGATCGCGCAGCCGGACTCTCTGACGTCGTCGCCTACGACGCCTCCGTGGTCGCACTGCAGAGCGGCGACACGACCGAACGTGTGGTTCGCGAGCTCGTGTCCGGCAACTACTTCCAGTGTTTGCAAACCAAGGCGTTTCTCGGGCGACTACTCTTGCCTGAAGACGATCAACAAGCCGGCGCTCACCCGGTAGCCGTACTGACGTATGGCTACTGGCGCGATCGCTTCGGCGGTGATGCGCACATCCTTGGTCACACCATTCGTCTGAATGGTTATCCATTCACCGTGATCGGCGTGGCGGAGCCTCGGTTTCGCGGTCTGCGCGCCGCGTTTCGGCCCGCCGCTATCGTGCCGATGATGATGCAGGGGCAGCTCGAGCCGGCGTGGCAGGCTCTGGAGCGGCGCGGTACAAGCTGGCTCCAGATCATCGGCCGGCTGAAATCACGTGCCGCGAGGCAGTCCGTAGAAGCGCGTGTCAGTACCGACTATCAGAATCTCGTCAGAGGGGACCTCGCTGGCGCGTCGTTGCCCGACACTGTTCGTCAGGAGTTGCTCGCCGAACGCGTGAGACTGGCTCCGGGCAACCGCGGATTCTCTCCGTTGGCTTCCAGATACGGCCGCCCCCTGACCGTGGTGCTGGTGATGAGTGCCATCTTATGGGTCGTGGCCGCGCTGCACGTCCTCTCTCTGTTTGTGGCCCGTTTCACGGCTCAGCGCAACGAACTCGCGGTGCGCTCGGCGCTCGGCGCGACATCGTCCAGGCTGGCGCTCGGAGTCATCGCTGAACTGGCCATCGTCGCGGCCTTGGGCGGGTCCAGCGGCCTCGCGTTCGCATCGCCGGTGGCGATGGTGTTGTTGCGGTTCGTGCCGACACAGAACAGTCCGCTCGACACAGGAGCCGCGGTTGACATGCGCCTGGTGGGTGTCGCGCTGGGACTGACCGTGGTGACGATGGCTGTTGTGGGAGCGTGCATTGTGTGGCGCCTCAGTACGGACTCAGGTCTCGACTTCCGACCACACGGAAGCCGGCAGACGACGCGCGACTGGCTCTCCGTGAGCACCCTCAGCGGCCGAGTTGTGCTCGGCATGCAGTTCGCTGGAGCCGCCGTCCTTCTCGTTTCGGCCGGCCTCGTGGTTCGTTCGGTTGTGAATCTGCACAATCAGCCTCTCGGGTACGACGCGTCGGACGTCACCCTCATTTCTCTCGCGCCGGGCCTTCAAGGCTACACGCCCACGCGAGCGGCGGATCTGTTTGAGCGGCTGCGCGAGCGCGTCGACGCCAGTCCTAGGGTCATGTCAGCGACATTCGCGTTCGTGGACGTGGTCAGCGGTCAAGGCCGAAGAGAGACCATTGACATGGCCGGAGGCGAAAGCGGGCCGGCTCGTACTCAGAATGTCGAGGTCAATCTCGTCGGTCCACGCTATTTCGAAACGCTTGGCATTGCGGTGAAAGCGGGCCGGTCGATTGAGGCCCGCGATCGGTCTGGCTCCGGCCAGGTCGTCGTCGTGAGCGAGACGTTCGCGCACACGTTCTTCGGTGGTACCGCAGTCGGTCGACGTTTTCGCTGGGCGGGTTCCCCGGCCAATGATCCGGGCGTCGAGATCATCGGCGTCGTGTCGGATATCAAATACCGTTCCGTTCGCGCTCCAAGCCCAGCGCTCGTCTACATTCCGGTGACGCAGGATCCGGTCGCGGACGCGACTCTGTACGTGCGATCGACGCTTCCGACCAGCGCGATTCTCGCAACAGTCCGTCAGGAACTCACACGGCTCGACTCCGGCGTGCCTCCGTTCAACGTCCGAACCCTTGACCGCCAAGTCGATGAGTCACTGGCAACAGAGCGGGGCCTGTCGTTTCTTGCCACCGCGCTCGGGTTATTGGCGCTTGTGCTGACGAGCGTCGGCCTGGCGGCCTCCCTCGCCCAGATGATCACGCGGCGAACACGAGAGATTGGCATCCGACTCGCCCTCGGTGCCAGTCCTCATCTGGTGCGTCGGCGAGTCGTCTTTGAAGGGCTGCTGCCCGCGATAGCCGGCGGAGCCTTGGGAATGCTGGTCGCGGATCCTGCGACGCAGTCGCTCGGCGGAGTGCTGTTCGGCGTGTCGCTGACCGATCCATCGGTTCTCGGCGCAACCATGGCTGCCCTCACTCTGGTTGCCGGGTGCGCCTGTTACGTACCGGCCGTTCGAGCGTCGAAAGTCGACCCGGTGATTGCGCTTCGCGCGGAGTGACCGCGGATGACGTCGTGTTGAGCGGAACGGAGGGTGGTTCGTTCCCAACCGCGAGAGGCCAGCTCGGAATGGCCTCTCGCGGGCCGCTGTGTATGAGGGGCGTTCTAAGGACTCAATCCCGTCGCACTACTTCCAATCATCACCGTCGAAGTCGTTGTCGTGCGATCTCACTTTGAAGCCGGAGATCTTGATCAACGCACCATGGTTGCCCTCACCAAGGGCGTCATTCACCGAACGATGCTGAATACTGACGAGGGCTTCTTCACCCGAACCGAAGAAGATGAACCCGGTGGGCTCGGCCGACGTGTCGCGCACCGATGCAAACCGCACGCAGCCATCCGAGAGCGCGTCATCGTCCTTGCCGTCAGGCAGGCAGATCCAGAGGTCATTGCCGCGAAGCTCGGTGACCAGCGGGTTGGTGCCCTTGACGGTGTTAACTGGCCCGTCTTCGAGGACGACGAGATTGCCGGTGTGTGGCTGGAACGCAACGTTGTCGTACATCGCGCGCTCTTCGCTGCCCGTGATGAACCGTTCAACTGTTGGAATCGTTCCGGTCAGGGGGGTTGAATCGTTGGCGCTCGGCGGATTTTCGGTCAGGCACATGACCTCGCTTTCGACGCCGCTGTCTTCGACGATGCTGCTGTCGTTGTGGCTCTTGCGGCCCGTGTTCGCCCAGCACGCGCGCAGCAGCCCTTTTTCTGCGGCGATCGGATCGATGTCCATGTCCTCCGGCCGGTAGTAACCGGTGAAGAGCTGAAGCTTCTGCGCATTGCGCAGAATGATGTTGCCAGAGGCGTCAACCACGGCCGTGCCCCCAAGGTTCACCATCACCCACGCGCCGGCGCCGGTTTCCGCTCCCTGTCCCCAGTTCGCTGATTTCGACGCCGCCACGCGGAGACCAAAGACGGTCCCGGACACAAGCGGCGATTGCGCAGGAACAGTGATTGGGCCCCCTCCCGCGAAGGGCATCGCCGGAACGAACTTGTAGATCCCACCGCCCGCGAGTCCGCCGCTCGGTGCGAGTTCATCACCGAAGATGATCGTGCCGTCCTCCTGTATCGCCAGGCTTTCAAACGAGAGGCTGCCGACTGCTTGACGCTTCGCGAGATGCAGCATGTCGCTGTTTGCGCCCGTCGCGCGGTTAGTAACGGTGATCGCGGTGGTGATGCTCAACGGATCGATGATTTCGTACAGGCCTCCCGTATTTCCGGCTTCCTCACCGACGAGGATGGTGCCCCAGGGAGTGCGCCTGACCGGATCGCACGATGACAGACCATTCACGATCGTCGTGGCGTTCGAGCTGGCAGGACCGGAAAGATCGACGCGCTGGACGGCTGGCGTGCTCGTCTCTTCATCGCAGACGAACACGTGCGTCGGATGCTCGTCGTTCGGCCAGAACGCGATCTGGTCGGTGGCGGAGGCAACCGAACTCGACACCAGCGATACCTTCAGTCCGTCTGCGACCTCGATCGCCTGCAGATTGTTGGCGCCCGTGGAGGGTCCGAGTGCGCTCTTGTCGAGCGGGTGTCTGAAACCGAATAACTCTTCCGAGTGCGCTTGCAGCTGGTCCTGGACCCACGCACCGAAATCAACTGTGGGATTCTTGGCCCTGGTGGGGACCGTCATCAAGACAGCACCAATAAACAGTATGACAAGACTCGAACGGATCGAAGATCGAAGCATGGACGTTCCTCCTGAACATCGCCGACATGTGAACGCACGCATCGTTATCGATCGGCGTGACTCCGCTGTAACGCTCGGGTCAATTCGAAGATCATTTGTGCTGCGCTACGGCAGAGGTATGGCAAACCTGCGCCAGCTGACGTCGAGGGGCCTGTCGCCGTCTATCGATCAGTGATGGGAGCTCGGTGGAGAAAGAATCGAGCCAAAGTGACGAACCACGTCGCCGAGCGCGGATGCCGGGCGATCATCCAGGAGGCGACGTCGTCGAGAGGGCGCTCGTGCAGGCAGGATAGCAGTCAGCGATTCCGGACCCTCACCGACTGACACTCGACGAAGCGTCAGCGGTTGTTGGCTGCTGCCTCCTCGTGGTCGTGGAGGTGTTCTGTGAGCTGCACGCGGACCATGTCGCGGAACTCCGATTCCGGCGCCTCGCGACGCACACCCATAACGATTTGACAGGGTTCGGTCGAGCAGCCGCGAACCGTCAGAATCACTTCAGTGTAGGAAGAATCTCCATCAGCGCGCGCCGCGACGACCTCCAAGGTGGGTGTCTGCTCGCGAGCGACTTCGGCAACGATCCGCCGCACGTCGGTCAAACTCAGAGACATACACGCCTCCAATGCTGAGTCGGATGCGGCGGTGTTCAATGCACGGCGCGCGCCACGGGGCCTTGCCCGCCAGCTTACGATGCGCGGCCACGGGCAGCAGCGACGACGACGAGTCCTGACACCATCGCGGCGCCGACGCCAAAGGTCGAACGGACACGGAAGCTGCGCGACGCCGCGCGCTCAATCTCTATGCACGCATCCCGCAGCCGGTCGCGCCGACACAGGTACTCAGAATGCAGGTCCAGGACCTCTCCCTCGAGCACGTTGCGCGTCAGGGCCACGTGATCCTTGTCGACCCCTGGATACTTCTTGTACTCGCTTAGATGCTCTGCCAGCTCTTGCTTGTCGTGCAGGTCTCCCAGAATTTCCTGGCCACGCTTGAGCGCGCTGATCGCCGACTGCATCTCGCTGAATCCGGTTCGCAGCGCGATCTCCGCCGCATAGCGGAGTTGTTTGATCGCGATGCGAGTCGAATGCGAGCGCTTTGGGAAATAGACGCCGGTTGCATGCGCCATCGCTTCGATCGCGGTGCGACTGCGTTCCACCGCGAGCCGACGGATCTGCTGCTGCCAGCCGCGCGACGTCAGCCGTGTGCGCAGCCCCGCCGGGTGACCGTCGCCGACGAAGTGCAGAAGCGCCTCGACCTCAAGGCGCTCGAGCGTCTTGATCAATCGGCGCATCCTCGAGAGCCGACGCCGTTCGTGATCCTGGCGAACGAGCACCAAAAAAGGCGCCGTCTCCGGGGCGTGCACCTCGAGCTCCTTGATCAACGCAATCTGCACATCGATGTCGCGCACTCTCCCGAGCGCACGACCCATTTTCTGGTATCCGCTTGCGGCATCCCGCTCGCCATCGCGCCCTGGAATCACAGGCACCAACGCC
>JBKPNQ010000245.1:0-11047 GCA_046732715.1 Acidobacteriota bacterium
GCACCGTCGTCTCCCCCACAGTGACCGTACCGCTCCGCGCCTGGCCTGTGTTGGTCGCGATCACGATCCTGACGGTGGCACTGCCGACACCCGAATTCGGAATCGGGTTACCGATCCAGTCCACGCCGCTGCGAGCGGTCCACGAACACCCCGGAGTTGCAGTCAGTTCGATCGAGAGCTCAATCTGTGTCGAAGGCGCGTCCGCAGTCGAAGGTGAGGCCGAATATTGGCACGGTGCTGCCGCCTGTGTGACCTCGACCGTTTGGTCCGAGACGGCGACGCGTCCCTGTCGTCGAGTGCCGTTTGGGTTGGGCTGCACCGTGTATCCGACGATGGCTTCGCCCTGTCCGCTTGTCGCGCTCAGGGTTATCCATGAATCCTGTGAGCTCGCGGACCATCCACATTCGCGTGCCGTGCTCAGCGTGAGGCTACCGTTTCCGCCGGCCGCGGGAATTTCCGGCGGACTATTGGTGACCGATACGCCGCATTTGGTCAGCGTGGGAGCGCTGACACTCGTCGTCGCAGATCCTCCACACCCGGCGGCCACCGCAGTGATGACGAGCGCCCACAGGCATTGGGGAAATCGGGGGGATCGTCCGGCCCACATCTTCGGCTGCACCGATCAGTCAGCCGCGCCGGGTGCAAACTGAACGACGTGAGCCGTTAGGCGCGAAATTGCGATGACCGCACGGCTTCTTCGGGAAGGCCGCGCACGAGTCCGGTGTGACCCCTCGCGTCGCGCTGCCGTTCAATTCGAAAAGGCCGACCGCTCGCGCTTCACCTCCCGCTCGCCGGCACGGCACCGGTCGCAGACCTGAAAAAGTACGGCTCCCAGAAGTCGCACCGCGCCTCGTGCGGGCGCTTGGCCTCGCGAATCTGATCATCGAGGATGAGGTAGTTGTCGGCGCCTCGCCCAGAACCGGTCGGGTGTTTGAACGCGGGCCATTCGACCGCGGCTCCGTCGTCTGCATTTGGAGATCCGGTCGTCGCGAAGCGCGTCCAGTACGCGCCGATCGTGTGCGACAACGACAGATCGGCCGGACCGAGCGTGTAAGCGGGAAACAACGGCGGCCCAAAGTTGTTGCCGAACACGAAATTCACGTCGATTCCGTGCGCGACCCGGTCGGGGACGACCGGGTCCACTTCGTACTCGAATGAATAGAGAAATACCGGCGTCCTCGTTGCTTCGATGAGGCGCGCGACACGACGCGCTTCGCACGCATACTCCACGTCACCAACGAGTTGCACGAGTCCATCCTTCGGCGAGGCAAACGCAGCCGCGGGGTACTGGGCCAGAATCATCGCGGCGTCAGCGCCGAACTCCGTGCCGACGACGCTTTCGTATTGATCCTGCGTCACTCCAGAGGGAAAGCTTCGATTGACCCACGTCCAGCCTTCGTCACGCGTCGTGCCGAGCAGAATGGGCACGTGACTGAAGGCGCCCTGCCCGAACAGCGATCGCGGTTGGTCCGGGATTTCGATGCCGTCGACGAGGGGCGTCCACTGTGATCTCCCGGTCTCGACCACTTGCTCGAAGAGCGCTGGCGGCCGCGCAAGGAGAACCGCGTCGCGGCTCTTCAAGCGGAGGCACGTGACCAGCGCGGCGGGATCCGCGTTCGGGCAGCCAAGCGCCGTGGCAAATTCGTCACCCTGACTCCAAGCATCGGCGGTGGTGCGCCATCGAACTGACGCGAACCCACTCTGCATGATCGCGCGATGAAACAGACCGGCGCTGCCCGGTGAGACCAGATGCAGGGCGACGCTGTGACCACCCGCCGACTGACCTGCAATCGTGACGTTGTCCGGGTTGCCGCCGAATGCTGCAATCTGATCGCGAACCCACGCGAGGGCCGCGCGCTGATCCAACAGACCATAGTTGCCAGCCGCCTGGTCCTCGGCCGCCAGGGCGGCGTGCCCGAGGTACCCGAACGGACCGAGGCGATAGTTTGGCGCGACGACGATCGCGCCGGTGGAGGCGGCGAGTGCCATGCCGTTCTGGGGCGCAAAGTTCGCAGACGCATTCACGAACGACCCGCCGTGAAACCAGACGATCACGGGTGCGTTGGACGGCGACGGATTTGGCGTCCACACATTCAACGTCAGGCAATCCTCGGAGCCCTGTGGCGTCCCGGTCGCGATGTTCAACTGAGCGCACGTCGCCGGCACGACCGTCGCATTGAAGACACCTGGCGACCAGACGGCCGCAGGCTGCGGACGTTTCCACCTGAGATTGCCGACGGGCGGCGCAGCAAATGGAATTCCCAGAAACGCGCAGGATCCGCCGCTCGTTTGTCCCTGGACGTCGCCATTTGTTGTCGTCGCCAGGCACGAAGCCGCCTGCGAACGAGCGGTCGCGGCCGTCAGGTGACCAGCAGCTGCGCATGCGACGGTCAGGATCAACATTCTCAAAAATGCCCTCATCGCCCCTCCTTCACCAGAGCCGAGTGGGCGTAATATGAGGGCTCCACGCGACAGAGTCTTTGGAGGGTCGTAGGCATTCGCCGGGTTTTCCATAGGCCTGTACATTGAGATGACGCTGGACCCCGGCGCCCGACTCGGCCCGTACGAAATCCTGTCGCTGATGGGTGCCGGCGGCATGGGCCACGTCTACAAGGCGCGCGACACCCGGCTTGATCGCTTGGTGGCGATCAAGGTGCTGGCGCCGGATCATGCCGAGCGAGCCGATCGCCGCCATCGCCTCGAGATCGAGGCGCATGCAATCTCCTCGCTCAATCACCCGCACATCTGCACCCTGTTCGACGTCGGCGAGCATGACGGCCGCGTCTTCATCGTCATGGAGTTCGTCGACGGTGAGACGCTGGACGATCGGTTGTCGCGGGGCGCGCTGGAAGCCCATGCGGTGTTGCGCTATGGCGGCCAGATTGCGGACGCTCTTGATTGCGCTCACCGCCACCAGATCGTGCACCGCGATCTGAAGCCGAGCAACGTGATGCTGACGCGATCGGGAGCGACACTGCTCGACTTCGGCCTCGCGAAGGCGCCGTTGCTCGAATCGAAAGGGCTGCTGTCGACGGCATCGTTCGATCATCGGCGCGCCACGGCAGAGGGCACGATCATCGGCACGGTCCAGTACATGGCGCCCGAGCAACTCGAAGGCAAAGAGGTCGATGCGCGCAGTGACATTTTTGCGTTCGGCACGCTGCTCTATGAGATGGCGACAGGCCGTAAAGCCTTCGATGGCGACAGCCAGGCAAGCATCATCGCGTCGATTCTCAAAGCTCACCCGCCGGCAATTTCGGTCGTGCGCCACGGCCAGTCGCACGACGGTTTGCCAAAATCGCTTGATTACCTGACCGAGCGGTGCCTGGCGAAGAATCCTGACGAGCGATGGCAGACGGCGCGCGATCTCAAGGCTGCGATTGACTGGCTCGGTCGGGGAGGCGACGGCGATCGTGGCAGCCGCACGCGGTCGCGGCCGTGGTCGCGAGGCTGGACCGCGGCCGGTATGGCACTGCTGATTGTCGCGACGATCGGCGCACTGTTCCTGGTGCAGAAGCCGGCTCCAGCACCGATCACCAGGTTTGTCGTGCCGCTGCCAGACGGTACAACGATCGGCGGCGCTCGTGCAGAAACGCGCGTCGCCGTGTCGCCGGATGGGCGTCAATTGGCATTTGTCGTAACCACCGGTGGCCGCGATCAGCTGTGGGTGCAGTCGTTCGATTCGGTGAAGGCCCGACTGCTCGAAGGCACCGACGGCGCGACCTCCCCTTTCTGGTCGCCCGACAGCCGATTCATCGGGTTCTTCTCTCCCGGCGAAGGACTCCTGAAGAAAGTGGAGGCATCCGGCGGGCCTCCTCGCACGATCTGCGCAAGCGTGAACTCAGGGCTTCCCGTGTGGTCTGTCGATAACACGATTCTTTTCACCGAATTTCGCAAAGGAATCTATCGAGTACCGAGCGAGGGTGGCACACCAGTCGCGGCCACACGAGTCGATCCGTCAAAACGGGAGCTGAATCATTACTGGCCGAGCATGCTGCCCAATGGCAGGCAGTTCCTCTACACGGCCACCGCGCTCGGGGCCGACGGTCGAAGAACGACCCCGGTTGTCTATGTGGGTTCACTCGATTCCGAAGAACGGAAGGAGGTCATGCCCCTCAACTCGCGCATGGTCTACGACGGTTCCGGACGAGTCTTGTATGTGCACGAAGGCACGCTGCTGGCGCAGCGCTTCGACTTGCGTGCGTTGCGGGTTACCGGAGAGCCAGTGCGAATCGCCGAGGATCTCGACTACTACCGTTCGACTGGCAGCGCAGCGTTTTCCGTCTCGACCAGCGCACTGGCCTACCAGGGGGATGCGGGATCGCTCCAGCTGGTCTGGATTGGCCGCGATGGATCGCTTCTGCGTTCGATCTGGGAGCCGCGGCGGTTCGGCAACCTGCGGATCTCACCTGATGGCGCTCAGGTCGCGCTCGAAGTCGTCGACCCGCATCAAGGCACATCCGATCTCTGGATGTATCACTTCGGCCGGAGCGTCGCCACGCGGTTCACGTCCGACTTGAACGATGAGACCATGCCAGTCTGGTCGACCGACGGCCGCCGGATTATCTTCGGCTCGGATCGCGGCGTCGGGAAAGATGCATCATCGGATTTCTTCACGAAGAGTTCCGACGGCGCGGGCCCGGAAGAGATACTCTACGTGCAAGTTGGTTTCCAGACTCCCGACGACTGGTCACGTGATGGCAAATGGCTCGTGTACACCGACGGCAGTCAAGAAACCGGAAACGACCTCTGGAAACTCTCACTTGACGGTGAGCGCCATGCCAGACCGCTGTTGAAAACCCAGTTCAACGAATGGGGCGCCAGGTTCTCCCCCGACTCGCGGTGGATGGCCTACGTATCCGACGAATCCGGACGATCTGAGGTATTCGTCGCGCCTTTTGAGGGACCAGGCGCACGAGTGCCAGTTTCCACGCAAGGCGGGCTCGCGCCACGATGGCGGGCCGATGGGAGTGAATTGTTTTACATCACCGCTGACGCCAAAGCCGTCATGATGGTGCCGATTGAATTCAAGCCGGTATTCAAGGTCGGCGTTCCGGTTCGACTGTTTTCAATCGGTCGAGAGACGGGTTTTCGCAATCGCGCCCGCAATATGGGGTACGACGTCACGCCGGATGGCCAACGCTTCCTCATGAGCGTCGCCGCGGGCGAGCGGGTATCGTCGAGAATCACTGTCATCCAGAACTGGACGTCAGCCTTGAAGCAATAGCGCCGCAGCCTAATCGTCCGCCGGCCCGTGCCACGTCGCTGTGGGGCCCTTGCGCGTCGTCATCCGGAACCGGACGACGACGGACCCCGTGCGAATTTCGTCACCATCTTTCAATCGGACGGCTCCGGAAACTGGCTGATCGCCGACAAAAGTTCCGTTCTTGCTCTGGAGATCCTCGAGTGACGCTTCTCCATCCGAGATGACAATTCGAGCGTGTCGCCGTGAGACGGTCGCTGAATCGATCCTGATCCCGTCATCCAAATCGCGGCCCAGAATGTTCTCGCCAGATCGAAGGGGCACGCGACGCCCATCTTTGATCAGCCAGCAGAAACTCGACCCGCCATCGATCGAAGCCGGCGCCGGGCTCTCGACCGCTGATCCCGAGAAGGCGTATCCGAAACGTCGCGCGGTTCGAATGAATGTCGGATCGTGCGCAGTGTCGCCGAGTGCGGCACGGATTTCGGCAACCAGGCTCGCCAGGTTCACCTCTGACACGAACGTATCGGGCCACAGCCGCTCGTGCAGCTCCTGTTTCGAAATGGCGCGGGGACGCTGCTCGATCAGGATCTTCAGCAGCTCAAAGGCTTTCGGCGAGAGATGGACCTCTCCGGTGCCGCGAAGCAGCTGGCGGGACTCGCCGTCGAACGTCAGTTCGCCGAGACGAAGTTTCACGGCGCCTATCCAATACCCACGGAATTCTCACGAGTTTCCGAAGAACGGTGGCTGAAGCGTCTTTATATTAGCGCCGACAACGGAGCCCTGAAACAGCTGTTCGGGACGGAGCAATGGATCTATTCTGGCGGCCTCCGCGCGTCAAGATTGGCAAGGGCAAAGCATGAGATCGCTTCTGATCGTCACCCTCCTGTCGGTTCCCGCGGCAGCTCAGGGCCAGGCGCTCGGCAGCGCCCTGGCTGGCACCGTGTCGGATTCCTCAGGCGCCACGCTCGAGGGCGCCGTCGTCACGGTCACACACGTCCTGAACGGACGTCGACGGGACGTCAGGACGAGCACGGCGGGTACCTACCACGCCATTGGCCTGCTCCCCGGCGACTACGAGATCACAGCGGCGCATCAGGGGTTCACGCCGATGACTCGCCGTGTCACGCTGCTCGTGGACGCTGACGCGACCGTGAACTTCGCGCTTCCACTGGCTTCGGTCAGCGACCGTGTGACCGTCACCGCGGAGGTTCCTCTCGTCGAGGTCACACGATCCGAACCATCGTCGGTCATCACCAAGACCGAGGTCGATGCGTTGCCGATTCTCGACCGCAACTTTCTCGCCCTCGCACAGTTGCTGCCTGGATCCGGGCCGGTCAATGGCACCGTCACGCGATTCGCGATCACCCGGTTCGGCGGGCCGGCCGATCAACGCAGCGGCTACACGACGATCGTCGATGGAGGCGACATCGACGATGCGCAGTGGGGCAGCCCGACGATGAACATCGGGCAGGACGCGGTGCAGGAGTTCAAGGTCTATCGAAATCAGTTCGATGCGCAGTACGGGCATGCACTGAATGCGGTCGTGACGGTGGTGACGCGCTCCGGAACGAATCAGCTCAGCGGCCGCGGTTTCTACTTCGGCCGGGACCACACGTTCAATGCGCGGAATCCGATGGCATCTCAAATCCTTCCCTTCGATGAGCAGCGGCTGGGGGCCGCACTCGGTGGACCGATCGTGCGGGATCGAAGCCACTTCTTCGCAGCGTTCGAAGGCGATAACGTCGATAACGTACGGCTCATCGCGCTGCCGCCCGACAACTCGCTTGCGGCAACCGAGAACGGGGTCTTCCCAGCGGCAACCGACAACCGGACGGTAGCCGCGCGACTGGATCATCGGCTGGGCATGGCGCAAACGTTGTCGCTGCGATACGGATCCGACGTTCAGCAGTCGCTGCGGTCCCTGCTGGCGCCGACGTCAGACTCGAGTCAAGTGGACACCCGCAATCGCTCTCGCCGGGTCACGTTCGAGCACATGTGGACCCCACGGCAGCATCTCGCGAATGGATTCCGGCTGTACGTGCTGAATCACAGCCTGGGGACGACACCGAGAACGTCGGACGTCGGAATCGTCCGGCCGTCCGGCACGATCGGACAGACCAACAACGACTCGCAGGTGCTATCGCGCACTCGGGTGGTGGTGACAGACGAGGTCTATCTCCATTCTGGACATCACGAAATCAAGTTTGGTGGAGAGTTCGCGTACGCGACGCACGACAACGACTCGCACGCCCTCGAGAATGGCGTGTTCAACTTCCGGAACGATCTTCCGTTCAACGCGGCGGTCCCGGGAACCTGGCCGACGACGTTCATGATCCAGAGTCCGAGCGTCGTCTCTTACCGTTCGCAGGAGTTCGGCGGGTTCGTGCAGGACGACTGGCGGCTCGGCTCGAGGTGGTTCGTCAATGCAGGGCTGCGGTACGACGTCGACGTCAACCTGCGCCTGAACCGCTACTATGCCGGCCTGCTCAGCGATCCGTCCATGGCGGGACTCGAGCAGTTCATCGGCGACGACCGCGGAACCGACACGAACAATCTCCAGCCCAGGCTCGGACTGACATGGGACGCTCGTGGTACTGGCCGGCTGATCGTCAAAGGCGGCTTCGGTCTGTACGTGACGCGGAACCGGCCATGGTTTCAGCTGCGCGCGATGAATCAGATCGCGAGCCGAACTATTCGGATCACCGATCCAACCTGCTTGAGATTCTTCCCCGATATCTCGGCGGTCCTCGGCCCTCAGAGACCTGACGGTTCCTACGCCTGCGAAGGAGCACGACAGATCGGCACCCTGATTCCCGACGACTTCGTTCATCCGTACGCGCTCAACACCACGGCTGGTATCGGCTGGCAGATCTCGAATACGACTGCGTTGGATGTGGACTACATCCATTCGTCGGCCGCGCACCAAACCGGCTTCACCGATCGGAATCTGCCGGCAAGCGGCGCAATCGGCCCAACGAATCCGCGGCCGGTGGCGCAATTCGGACAGGTCCTGGCACTCGAGAATTTCAGCGACAGCTGGTACGACGCGCTCGAGTCGCAGTTTCGCATGCGGCTCGGGCGGATCCATTCGCTGAACATTTCCTACGCCCTCTCGCGCAGCTACCTCGATGGGGTGGACTTCTTCCTGTCGACCAGAGGCACGCAGCGGACCCCTCACGAGCGTGGGTACAACCCTTCGGATCAGCGCCACGCCCTGGCGGTCGCCGGAACGCTCGCCCTGCCCTGGGACGTCCAGATTGGCGGCATCGTCAAAGTCGCGAGCGGAGCTCCCATGAAGGTTCAAGCCGGTCAGGATCTTGACGGCGATACGATTTCAGTTGGCGATCTGCCACCCGACATTCCGATCACCGTCGGCCGGTCGCATGTGGCCGACTCGCTTGCCGCGATCAACGCAGTGCGCAGGTCTTTCGTGACTCTCAATCTGCAGCCGATCGACGCGTCGCTTCTGAAACTCGATCTGTATAGCTCGGTCGACATGCGTCTCTCCAAGAGCCTGGCTCTCGGCAGCAATATGCTCGAACTGCTCGTCGAGGGATTCAACCTGATGAATCATTCAAACCTCAGGCCGCCCGTCGGCAGCCCACCGAACGCCGGGTCGAACATCATTTCTGCGGCATTCCTGCAGCGGACGGTCGCGCGGGACGCCCGACAGCTTCAGTGGGGCCTCCGGTTCACATTCTGACCGCCCCGTTTCCGGCCCGCCCCTGAACCGGAGTATGGTAGAGATGTCCCGACCACTCGGCTCGCACGGGGAAGGCCAAACGTGGAGAAACCTCGGAATGCCCGCGCCGCTGGACGTCGCTTGGTGCTGCTGTGCGGCGTCGCCCCAGCGCTGTGGACGGTCGCACTCGCGATCTTCACCCCGTCCCTCTTCACCCAATTCGATCGTCGCGCATACGACGGGCTCCTGCGTTCGCTCCCCAAGCCCGCCCCAAGCCGCGTCGTTGTCGTAGACATCGACGAACGGAGCGTGGCCACCATCGGTCAATGGCCGTGGAGCCGCGACGTGATCGCCCGTCTCGTGATTGGGCTTCGCGAACTGGGGACTCGGGTGATTGCGTTCGATGTGGTGTTTCCGGAAACCGATCGATTCGAGGGAACCGATCCCGTCCGACAAGCCAGCACCGACGCGGCGCTCGCGGACGCCTTGAAGCAAGGCCGCGTTGTCGTCGGCTACGCGTTCACGTTCAACGGTCCGGCCCACTCATCGAACGACTGCGCGCTTCATCCGTTGGCGATGCCAGTTGTGCAGGCCGCTGGCAGCAACGTCGACGTGCCGGTCTTCCGTGCAACGGGGACGGTATGCACGTTGCCTCTGCTCATGAAGGCGGCCGATGGATCGGGCTTTCTCAATGCCGTGCCTGACTCCGATGGCATGCTGCGTCGTCTCCCACTGCTGATTGAGCAAGATGGGCAACTGTTTCCGTCACTCGGCCTGGCGGCCGCGATGGCGGCGACCGGCGCGCACGCTGTGGCGCTGCGGATCCAGAACGTCAACGCCGCCTCCCTGGTGCTCGATACGGGCGCGGAGGTGCCGCTCGATGGCCGCAGCAACCTGCTGCTGCGATACCGCGGTGGCAGCCATTCGTTGCCCTACGTCTCGGCTCTCGATGTGCTCGAGGGGCGCCTTTCTTCCGCGAGCTTGACGGACGCGATTGCTGTTGTCGGTGCCACCGCGCTCGGCACGCGCGACGGTGTGTCGACGCCGTTCGAGACAGTGTTTCCCGGCGTCGAGGTGCAGGCGACCGCCCTGGACAACCTGCTGCGCCGGGACTTCATCTCCCGGCCGTCCGGCGCCTTGACGGTCGAAATCATCGCGGTTCTCGCGCTCGGCATTGTGGTGACGATGCTGGTCGCACGGCTCGGCCTGGCATGGGGCAGCGCGGCCGGCGTGCTTCTGCTCCTCAGCGCATGGCGCGGATCGGGATGGCTGATGACGGCTCGGGGCATGTATTTCTCTCCAGTCTTCCCCGCGGTCGGACTGGTTGCCTCGCTGCTGGCCGCAACCTTGGCGAAGCTTGCACACGAGCGTCACCGCGCCGAGTCCGCCACGGATGACAGCGAGTCGGCGCAGCGCATGATGGTGCAGTCGCTGCTGTCTCTGACCGAAATCCGCGACGCCGAAACCGGCAATCATTCACGCCGGACGCAGCAGTACAGCCGGCTGCTGGCGCAGCAGCTCCGGGATCATCCACGGTTCCAGGAATACCTGACTCCGTCGCACATCGAGCTGCTCTCGAGCCTGGCGCCGCTGCACGATATCGGCAAGGTCGGCATCCCCGACCAGCTGTTGAACAAACCCGGGGCGCTGACCGACGACGAGTTCGGCGAGATGAAGAAACACCCGACCTACGGTCTCAAAGTCATCACCACGGCGCAGAAGCGCGCGCACGCCGACGACGACGAGATCCTGTCGATGGCCAAAGACATCGTGTATACGCACCACGAGCGATGGGACGGCCGCGGCTATCCGCGCGGCCTCAAGGGAGAGCAGATTCCGATTCCGGGCCGGGTGATGGCCGTCGTCGACGTCTACGACGCGCTGACGAGCACTCGGTGCTATCGTCCATCGCTGCCCCACGATCGCGCCGTGGAATTGATCGTCAACGGCGAGGGCACCCAGTTCGATCCGGCCATCGTCGATGCGTTCCTGAGAAGTGCCGGCCTCCTCCGGCGGGTCGCCCACGAATCCACCGACACGGCATTCGCCGGCGTGGTCTCAGCGCGAGCGCGAGAAGCCGAACTCAAGGCTCGTGAACCGAAGCGGTCACCGGCTGTACCATGAAGTCGCCGTCGCTCGCAATCGAGACGGCATAGAGC
>JBKPNQ010000246.1:0-17699 GCA_046732715.1 Acidobacteriota bacterium
ACACGGGTCAGATTCCGGAACGCGAGTCGGATCTCGTTGAGCATTGGAGGCGTCCTCGCGCCGGCGGAAGGCAGCATTCGTGCCCAGTCCGAGCGGGCGTAACCCATTGACGCACCAGCGGTCAGGGCGTTGGGCGCGCCCGGGATTGGGACGCCGTCGTCCCAATCCCGCACAGTCTGTCGCGTGGCGTCAGCCCCTTGCCCGGTCGCCGTCCACCAGAGTCAGCGGCGATCCTCGCCTTCGAGGCGGGGCGGAACCTCCTCGACATCGTCGAGACTCCCGACAGGGTAAGTAAAACGACTGAACGGTGACAGTGACCGCGATCACGTCACACGCAACGCCAGTATCGGGTCGACTCTCATTGCGCGTCGCGCCGGGAAATAGCAGGCCGCGATGGCAACGGCGGTCAGCAGCAGCGAGACCATTGCGAACGTCAACGGATCGCTCGCGGTCACGCCAAACAGCAGACTCGAGGCGAGACTCCCGAGCCACAACGCTCCGACCAGCCCGAGCGCGACACCCGTCAGGCTGAGCGTCAGGCCCTCACGGATGATCATCCTGAAAATATCGCCGGCCTGTGCGCCGATGGCGATGCGCAAGCCAATCTCCTGCGTGCGCGTCGCGATGGAGTACTGGATAAGGCCATAGATTCCGACCGCGGCAATCAGGAGCGCAACGATCGAGAAGCCGGTCAGCAGCGCCGTCTGGAAGCGACGCTGCGCGAGGTAGGTTCCGAGCTGCTGATCCAGGGGTGCCATCCCGTCGATCGGCGCATTCTTCTCCACGCGACGCACAGCCGTCCGAAGTGTTTCGGCCATCGTCAGCGGATCGTTCGACGTGGTTCGGATGAAGACATTCACGTTCCGTGAAGGCGCATTCTGCGCGAGCGACACGAAGATCTGAGGGAGCGCTTCGCGCTCCAACCCCTGGCGCCGCATGTCGCCGACCACGCCGACGACCGTGTACCACGCACCGTCCGCGTCCCGCGGGCCGACCTTGAATTTCCTGCCCACTGGATCCTGCCCCGGCCACGAGCGACGAGCCATCGCATCATTGATGATCGCGACCGGCAGGGCGTTTGGCTGATCTCCGATCGAGAAGACACGGCCGCGGAGCAACGGCGTTCCGAGGGCTTTGAACAAATCGGGGCTGATCTCGTCTCTCGTGAGTCGCAGGCGATCGACAGTCGTTCCGTCGTCCCGCTCCACGGTGAGCACGTGTTCCCTGGGGTTGTCGCTGAACAGATCGTCGATGATGCCGGCGCTCTCGACGCCCGGGACCGACTGAATCTGTTCGAGCACGCGGCCGTACAGGTCGGCTCGCTGCGCGGGAAGGGCAAAGGTGGGCGGTGCGGAGACTTCCATCACCAGGACCCGTTCGGTCATAAATCCCGGATCGACGTTGCTCACATACCACCAGCTGCGGATGAGCAGACCGGCGCCGACGAGGAGAACGATCGCGAGCGCAAACTCCGCCACGACGAGGATGCGCCGGATTCGACGGCTGGATGTTCCACCGGATACGGTTCTGCCACTCTCCTCGCCGGACGGACGCAGATCGCGGCGCAACGTCGTTATCGCCGGCGCAAGCCCCACGAGGATTCCCGCCAGAAGAGAGGTCGCCAGGGCCCAGCCGAGGACGCGGAAATCGAGTGTCGCTTCATTCAGACGTGGCAAGTTGCCGGGGCCGAAGGTCCGAATGAGACGAATCCCGCCAAGCGCGAGCAGTGTGCCGACCGAGCCGGAGACTACGGCGAGCAGGACGTTTTCAGTGAGCAGCTGCCGGACAAGGCGCCCGGCGTTCGCTCCAAGCGCAGCGCGAACGGCCATCTCGCGCGCGCGAGCGGTGGTGCGCGCCAGGGACAGGCTCGTGACGTTCGCGGCGGCGATGAGGAACACGAAAAACACAGCGCCGCCGAGCATCCATAATGCCAATCGTGATTGGGGTCCGACCACGTAGAGACTCAGGGGGACGACGGTGATGCCCCTGCTCCTGTCGGTCGCCGCCAATTGATCGTTGAGGCGGCGGGCGATTGCACTCATCTCGGCCTGGGCCTGATCGAATGTCGCGCCCGGCCGAAGTCTCGCGATCGCGAACCACGTCTGTCCGCCGCGTACGGTACGGTGCGTCGTGTGCGGCTCCCACACGTCCGCGGGGATCTTCGCGATTTGGAAATCGGCCGGTAGCACGCCAACGATCTGAGAAGGCACGCCGTTGAGCACCAACGTCGCGCCGAGCGCGTCGCGCGAGCCGCCGAAACGTGTCTGCCAGAAGCGATGACTGATCACGACCAGCCGCTGGCCCTGGTCAGCTTCTTCGACTGAAAAACTGCGCCCCAGCGCCGGCCGGACGCCGAGGAGCGGCAGCAGATTGGCGGAAATACTGGCGCCGATGATCGGTTCCACCCCGTCCGCGCCGGTCAGCAACGCGGCCACGGAATCGAAGGTGGCGATGTCCTTGAAGATTTGACTCTGGCCCCGCCACTGTTCGACATCCCACAGCGCCGATCGACCCTCGCGAAGGTTCTGCGTTGGATCTTCGGTCCACAACATCGCCAACTGTTCCGGCGCGTGATACGGAAGCGGCCGGAGCAGCACCGCGTTCAGGACGCTGAACATGGCGGTGTTGGCGCCAATCGCCAGCGCCAGCGTGGCGGTCGCGGTCAGCGAAAACGTCGGATTCTTGCGAAGCGTGCGGAGCGCGTACCGCAGGTCTCGCGATAATTCCTCCAGCCACATGAACGACCGAACCTGCCGATGCATTTCTTTGGTCTGCGTCACACCACCGAAACGACGGCGGGCGGCGCGGCGCGCGTCCACCAGGGACAGCCCCTGCTGAACGTACTCGTCTGTCGCCTCGGCCAGGTGACTGCTGATCTCGTCGTCGATCTCGCGATCCATCTGGCGGGAGCGAACGAGGGCCGAGAGGCGAAACAGAAAGATCCGCAGGCGCGTCATACGGTCTGAATGACGATCAAGCCGGGCGTATCGTTGATCAAGGTTCTACAAGGTTCTACGAGGTTCTGCAGGGTTCTACAAGGTTCGTTCTACGGATTTGCTCACAGCTCGAACCCGACCGAACCCAGCCGAACCCAGCCGAACCTGGTAGAACCCAAAAGCTCATATGTTGGGAGCCTACACCTCACAGATGTTGGCAGTCAACCGGTCTACGAGGCGGCGGGGGTGCGACGCGAGTCGAACCCCGCTACACTGCTTCACCTCATGCTGCCCCTCGAGCTGAACATCGTCGGTCAACCGGCCTTGCGCGGTCGCACGCTGAAGACATACGTTCGAGGCACGCACCGGATGATCCCGCCTGATGAGACGTTGGCCAGTCTGAAACCGTTGATACCGAAGATGGGCATCACGAGGCTCGCCAATGTCACCGGGCTCGACATCATCGGGCTCCCGGTTGTTATGTCAGTGCGTCCGTGCTCCCGGTCGCTATCGGTCTCACAGGGCAAGGGGCTCGACCTGGATTCGGCCAAGGTGTCAGCGGCGATGGAGTCCATCGAGGGCTATCACGCCGAACGCGTCACCGGCCCGCTCCAACTCGCGAGTTACGACGAGCTTCGTCAGACCGACACCGTGGTCGATCCCCTGCGGTTGCCACTGTCGACCATACGTCCTTTCCAGACCACTCTGCCGCTGCTTTGGATCGCCGGCGACGACTGGCTCCGCCACGAACGTGTGTGGGTACCGTTTCAGCTCGTGCACACGGCCTACACCACCCGCATGCGGTGGGACCTCGTGGGCTTTGCCGCGTCGAGTACCGGGCTTGCGTCTGGCAATCACGTGCTCGAAGCCGTGAGCCACGCGCTCTGTGAGATTGTGGAACGCGACGCCACCGCCCGCTTCGCCGCGCGGCCAGAAGAGGAACGGGACGCACGCCGGCTGGATTTGCGGACCGTCCGGTTCTGAATCAAATTCGCATGACACGCGGCACGATCTGGTGGGACTTCGACGGCACGTTGATCAGCCGTCCGTCGATGTGGACGGAGGCGGCTTTGCGCTTGGTTCGGATCATGGCTCCGGAACGGGAATGCCCCGACGCTTCGTTGGCTCGCGCGCTGGACGAGGGCATGCCGTGGCACCGTCGGGACCACGCGCACCCGGAGCTGACGACGCCCGAGCAATGGTGGCAGTGCGTTTTCCGCCGCTACGTCGAGGTCTTCCGCGAGCTCGGGCTGCAGGAGGCAACGACGCCAAAGGCGCTCGAGGCGATCCGGCAGGACATCCTGACACCGCAACGCTACTCCGTTTATACCGACGTCGATGCCGTCCTGAGCAGGCTGGGCGAGCTCGGCTGGCGACACGTCATGGTCTCGAACCACGTCCCTGAGTTGTCCGAGCTCGTCGAAGGTCTCGGGCTCGCGCGACACTTCGCCGCGATCGTCACATCGGGGATCGTCGGCTACGAGAAGCCGCATCGGCGGATGTTCGAGGTCGCCAGCACACACACAATTCCCGGCAAGCCGGTCTTTATGATCGGGGACAATCTCGTGGCCGATTGTCTTTCCGTGGCCTCGCTTGGCGTGCAGGCAATCCTTGTGCGCGTTCGCGCCGACCCTCCGTTCGAGCGGGAGGCGGAAGACCTCTGGGCAGCGCTTCGTATCGTCTCGCCGGATGCCGCGGCATTTGATTGAAGCGCCTACTCCGCTCGCAGTGCCGTCACCGGATCGACGCGGGCTGCGCGCCAGGCCGGTAAACCGACCGCAATGAGCGCCACGACGGCGACCAGCGCTGCGACGCCCGCGACGGTGACGCCATCGAGCGGCGTGACACCGTACAGCAGTCCTCGCAACACGCGCGCGACGACCATCGCGCCGGCAAGGCCGAACGCGGCACCGAGTCCGCTGAGCAGGCACCCCTCGCGGATCACGAGACGCAGAATGGTGCCGGCGGTCGCACCCAGCGCGAGACGCACGCCGAACTCCTGCGTCCGTTGCGAGGTGAGATAGGCAAGCGTGCCATAGAGCCCGACGCCCGCAAGCACCAGCGAGGCCACCGCGAACCCTGACAGCACCAGCATGGTGAATCGCGTGTTGTCGATGGACGCCCGGACGATCTCTTCCATCGGCCGGATGGCGAAGACAGGTCTGCCGGGGCCCAGCGCCTCGACCGCCTGTTTGATCGCAGGCGCGACCGTCGAGATCGGCGCCTGCGCCTTGACGACAAGCGTCTGTTCGATCTCGTAGAGGTGAGACGGCAAATAAATGAGCGCCGTGCCGGCATCCCGGATGTCCCCCGCACGGATGTGGCCGGCGACCCCCACGACTTCGAGCGGCAGCTTCGAATACTCGACCGAGAGTGATTGGCCGATGGCATCGCCCTGCCACAGCTGCGTCGCGAGCCGCTCGTCGACGACGACGACGCGTCGGCGGTGAACGATGTCGTCATCTGAAAGGTCTCGGCCCGAGCGCAGCGGAATTCCCATCACCCGGAAGTAGCCTGGCATGATGCTCTGCTGCAAGCCGAGCGACGATGTTCCCTCTCGATCGTCGCTTCGCCAGAAGCGCACGGTGCTCCGAACCGGCGCCAACGGTGGTGGGCCGCCGACGCTGGCTGCCTCGACACCGGGTAGCTCGCGCACGCGCGCGATCGCGTCTCGATAGAATGCCGACCGGCGATCGACCGTCGAAAACTCCTGGAGATTCAGTGAAAGGCGCGCGGTGACGACATGCGCGGGCTCGAAGCCGATCGGCGCGTCGAGCAGATTGGCAAACGTCCGCAGCATCAACCCGGCGGCGATGAGCGGGATGATTGAAAGCGCGATCTCGGACAGCACGAGACCACGATGCAGGTGCCGGCTGCGGACCATCAGCGAACCGGCGCGGCCGGCGTGAAGTGTCAGACTCTGCATGTCGCGCGTGAAGGCGACGGCGGGCACCAGGCCGAAGAGGACGCCTGACACCAGCGTCAACCCCACGGTCCATAACACGACAGCCCCGTCGACCGCGATCTCGGCCTGCCGCGGGAGATGCACCGGCCGAAGCCACTCCAGCAGACCGACCCCCAGCCGCGCGAGCACGATGCCGCAGGCGCCGCCGAGGATGGCAACCACTAGATTCTCGGCGAGCAGCTGCCGTATCAGGCGCAGTCGGGTCGCGCCCAAAGCGCGGCGGACCGCGAGCTCACGCGCACGCGTCTTGGCCCGCGCCAGCACCAGGTTGGCAACATTCACGCACGCAATGAGGAGCACGAACCCGACCGCCGTGCCGAGCGCCATCAGCGCCGGCTTGACCTCGCGCGTGACGACTTCGCCGAGAGGCCGCACCGTCAGGCGCAGGCCGCCGGGATAGGCCGATGCATGACTGGCGACGAAACTCGACGCCAGCGCCGTGAGCTCCGCCTGCGCCTCGGTCACGGTTGCGCCGGGCGCAATACGTCCAATCAGCGGCAATCCCCGATACAACAGGCTGGGCGCAAAGTCTCTCGGCAGCCACAGATCGATCGATTCCTCAGTGTGGTTCCCGGCGGGAAGGACGAGGCGAAAACCTGGCGGCATGACGCCGACGACCTGCACGTCGAAGTTGTTGACGGCCAGTCGACGGCCGATGACCTGTCGATCGCCGCTGAAGCGACGTTGCCAGAGCTCGTGGCTGATCACGACGCCCTTGAGGACGTAGTCGTGCGAATCCTCGGCGGTGATGATCGGGCGTCCGAGGCGCAATGGTGTCGCCCCCAGGAGAGGAAGCACATCGTCTGTCACCCTGGCCGCGGCGACACTCTCCATGACGCCGTCGACCATGAGGCTCGCGTCTCGCCCTTCCACCTGGGCGATGCTCGTGATCAGACGGCTCTGCGTGCGCGGGTCGAACACCGGCCCGGATGACGAGTAAGCGGTGGGCAGGGCCGCAGTGTCGGCCTCGATGGCAGCGATGCGGCCAGCGTCGGGGTAAGGGAGCGATCGCCAGAGCACCGCATGCACGACGCTGAAAATCGCGGCGTTCACGCCGATGCCAAGGGCGATGGTCATGATGACGACGAGTGCATAGCCAGGAGATCGCCAGAGCACTCGGACCCCGTATCGCACATCCCGCGCAGCGGCCCCGAGCGCGGACCCGATGCGCACGTCCCGCACCCGCTCCTTGACCTGATCGACACCGCCGACGTCGATGAGGGCAGCCCGCTTCGCCTCTGCGGGCGCGAGGCCCCGCCGCTGGTGAGCGTCGGCGCGCGCCTCGACAAAGGCGCGCAGTTCGTCGTCCAGATCACGCTCGGCGTCCGCTGATCGCCGCAGCGCCCGGGCCCTCGCGAGAAGCGTCCGCAGGATCGACATGGCTAGGACGACGAATCGAGCACCAGGCTCATCGCGGTGACGACGCGTTGCCACGCCGCCTTCTCTGCCGACAGATGGCGGCGGCCCTCACGCGTCAGGCGGTAGGACTTGATACGGCGGCCCTTCGGCAGCGATTCCCATTCTCCCTCGATCCATCCGTCCTGTTCCAAGCGATGAAGAGCGGGAAACAACGATCCGGCCTTGATCTGGAATGCCCCGCGCGTGGTTTGGAAGATGCGCTCCGCGATGGCCGCACCGTGGAGTGGCTGCAGTTCGAGAGTCCGGAGAACGAGGAGATCGAGGGTGCCCTTGACCAGGGCGGCGACCGGATCGGCCACGAGTAGAACTCCTTTATAGAAGTTCTATATCATATTCCGTGTTTCGACGGGAGTGCCTCTCGCTCCAGTAATACGCCAAGCACTCCTGGCACCAAGCCACGACTGGCACCCGAGGCACCGAGCTACTGCACGCGGCCGATGTGGCGGTCGAGCCGTCTCACGACTTCACTGCCTCGCCACCCATCAGCGTTTCACTCGGACTGAGCCTTACACCTGGGCCTGTCCGCGTTCCGCCATCCTGTGCGGTTCCAGTGCACAATGGGCTATACGGCCCGCGTGGTAATCGACGGTGAAGGAGTCTGTCCGTCCAGTGACTGGAGCCGTACGGGTGTCACCATGACAATCGGCAAACGGCTGTTGCTGCTGCTGGCGGTCCCCCTGATCGCGCTCCTCGGATTCGGTGTGTTTGCCCGAATTCAACTGTCGCGGATCGAGGAGCGCAGCCGATTTGTCTCCGAATCGCAGCTCGCGGCTGTTGCGGTGCTCGGAAACATTTCCCGGAGCTTTGCCGAAATCCGGATCAATCTGCGCAGCTTCCTGCTGGCCATTGACGAGACCCAGCGGAGCGAGGCGCGCGCCGCTTTCGAGGAAGACGATCGGACTCTCACCCAGTTACTTCATCAGTACAGCGACGCCTATGTTCACGACGAGCGCAATCGCAGGCTATTTGGCGACTTCCGGGAGCTGAGCCGCCAATACGTGCTCGAAGCCAGGCGCGTGATGGCGCTCGCTCAAGACGGACGGAAGGATGACGCGCTCGCGTATTTCAGGGACACCATTGCGGCGATCGGCGTCAGCCTGAGCAGAGTCTCGACCGAGTGGATCGAATACAACCGGGATCTCGGAAGCAGCGCGGCTCGATCGGCTCTCACGGCGATAGAGCAAACGCGACGAGAAATGCTCACCGCCGACGTGACGGCGCTCCTGCTGACGAGCCTGCTCGGATTTCTGACATTTCGCCGGATCGTCAATCCGATTCAGGCACTCGAACGCTCCGTCCAAATCGTCGCCGCCGGCGATTACACGCAATCGGTTCCGTTTACCGCGGCCACTGACGAAACCGGCAGCCTCGCTCGATCCATTGAAGTCCTCAAGCACGGTGCGGCTGCGATCGACGAGCAGCGCTGGGTCAAATCGAGCGCCTCCAAAGTCATCGCGGACCTTCAGGGCGCTCGTTCGCTGACCGAGTTCGGCGATCGATTTCTTTCGAGCCTCATGCCGCTGTTGCGTGGCGGTGTTGCGACGGTTTACATGCTCGAGGAAGAAGCGGGGCGACTCCGGAGGGCCGCCGCCTACGGGCTCGGTAGCAGCGGCGGCGCTGAGTCGTTTGCTCTCGGCGAGGGATTGGTTGGACAGTGTGCCCAAAACCGCGCGCCAATCACCGTGACCGATGTCCCGCCCGACTACCTTCGCATCGGGTCGGGTCTCGGATCGGCCAGGCCGATGCACGTGTTGGCGTCACCGCTGCTCTCAAAAGACACCCTCATGGGGGTCGTCGAAACGGCGACCTTTCATTCATTCGATGCCCGGGAGCAGGCGCTCCTGGTCGAATTGATGCCGTTGGTGGCCATGAGTCTCGAAGTGTTGCAGCGCAACCTGCGGCTGCTTGCGCAGCAAACCGAATTGACAGCGCAGCGAGAGCAACTTCAAATCAGCGAGGAACGCACACGACTGATTCTGGATTCGACCGACGAGGGGATTTACGGCATGGCGCCGGACGGTCGGATCACGTTCGTGAATGCGGCGACCTGTCGCCTCCTGGGCTTCACACCGGAAGAGATGATTGGCCAGCAGGCGCATCCGCTCATCCATCACCACCGCGCGGATGGCAGCGTGTATCCGATCGAAGCGTGTCCGATGCGGGCTGCCTCTCAGCTCGGAGAGGAGCGGCGTGTGGACGACGAATTCCTGTGGCGAAAAGACGGCAAGGGCTTCCCCGTCGAATACGCAACCACGCCAATCGTCAAGGACGGCGCCATTCTCGGAGCCGTCGTCAGCTTTACTGACATCACGCGGCGTAAGGAAGCCGACGAGCGCCTGCGTGAGACCGAGCAATTCTTCCGGAGTGTTCTCGAACTCGCACCGGACGGATTGATGGTGGTCGACACGAACGGAACGATTCGATTGGCCAACGCCAGGTGCGCAGAGCTGTTCGGTCACACCGGTGAGGAGCTGATCGGGCAGTCCGTGGAAGGGCTCGTCCCGGCAGATGTGCGTCCGACACATGCGACGCTGCGGGCGCAATTTCATCGATCGCCGAGCGCTCGTGAGATGGGAGGCGGCAAAGAGCTTCGCGGCGTGCGCAAGGATGGTTCGGAGTTCCCGGTGGAGATCGGGTTGAGCCCTCTACCCGCGCGCGGCTCCGAAGGCGCCCAGGTCGCCGTATCGATCCGCGACGTCACCGAGCGCAAGGACCAGGAACGAATTCTGAAACTCGCCAAGGCCAAGGCCGAGGAAGCGACCGCAACCAAGTCCATGTTCCTCGCCAACATGAGTCACGAGATCCGCACGCCGATGAATGCGATTCTCAACATGACGGGTCTCGCGCTGGAGGCCGACCTGCCCGCCAAGCCACACCAATTCATAAACGTGGCCCACTCGTCGGCCAGGAACCTGCTCGGAATCCTCAACGACATCCTCGACTTCTCAAAAATCGAAGCCGACAAACTCGAACTGGAGAACGCGCCGTTCAGCCTGCGAGAAGTCCTCGAAGAAGTCACCGAGACGTTCCGCTCCGCGGTGATTCAGAAGCACGTCGAGCTGATCACTCACGCCCTCCCGACGGTCCCCGACAGGCTCCGCGGCGATGCGCTGCGGTTTCGACAAGTGCTCACCAACCTGGTCAGCAACGCGTTCAAGTTCACCGAACGAGGGGAAGTCCTGCTCAAAGCCGAGCCGATCGATCGAACCGCTGATGAGGTATTCCTGCGTATCAGCGTACGCGACACAGGCATCGGTATCCCTGACGAGCAGCAGGTCCGACTGTTCGAATCCTTCACTCAAGCGGATAGTTCAACCACCCGCAAGTACGGCGGCACCGGGCTCGGTCTCGTGATCAGCCGGCGGCTGGCCCGTCTCATGGGCGGCGATCTCACCTTTGACAGCATCCCGGGCAAGGGCACGACCTTCTTCTTTACGGCGCACCTGGGCGTCGAGGCGACCGAGACGCCGCTTCGCGCCGTCCCCGCCGCCGTCGTCGAGCGACCGGTCCTGATCGTCGAAGACACCGAGACGAGCCGCGAGTTGCTCGAGACGCTGCTGCGAAGCTGGTCGATCCCAACCGTGTCGGTGACGTCCGCCGAAGAAGGCCTCGCTCTGCTGGACCTCCGCAACCGCACAGGAGGACGCGATCCATTCGGCCTCGTCGTCCTCGACTGGATGCTGCCAGGCATGAACGGGCTCGACGCGGCCGAACGCATCCGCGCCCGCGATGAAACGCGGAGGCTTCCGATCGTGCTGATCAGCGCCTATGCAGGGAAGGAGGAAGAGGCGCGCTGCGCCGCCCTCGGTGTGAACGTTTTTCTTCCGAAGCCGATCACGGCGTCGTCCTTGCTCGATGCCGTCGTCGAGGCGCAAGGGGCGCGCGTCCATACGGCGCGCCGCAAACTCGACGCGCCGCTCGAGCGGGAGTTCGATGCGCGCGTGCTGCTGGCCGAGGACAACGACGCCAACCAGATGGTGGCGAACGAGCTCCTGACGCGGCTCGGGATTGAGCTCGAGATCGCGACCAACGGGCGGGAGGCGGTGGAGATGATCACCGCCGCGCCCGGCAGATACGCGGCTGTGCTGATGGACGTCCAGATGCCGGAGATGGATGGCCTTGCAGCGACGCGCGCCCTGCGTGGTCTGCCCACGGCAGCGAATCTGCCGATTATTGCGATGACCGCGAATGCGATGAAGGCGGACCTCGATGCATGCCTGGCTGCCGGCATGAATGATCACGTTACGAAACCGATTGAACGAAAAGCGCTGTTGCAGACGTTGCGCCGGTGGTTGCCGGCGCGGGCGAAGTCTTCCGAAGATACGTCGTCCAGTCCGATGGTCGAGGGAAGGAGCGATGTTCCAGCGCTCGACGGCATAGACGTCGCCGGCTCGCTGGCGCGCCTCGGTCTCGAATTCGAGACCTTCCGGCGGATGCTGCTCAGATTCGCGGACAGCAAGGATGCGACACTTGAGCCGCTGCGGGCCGCGGTGGCCGTGGCCGACTCCGACGCCGTCGCAAGACATGCTCATGCCATCGCCGGCGCGTCCGGCAACCTCGGCGCCGATGCCCTTCGTGCCGCGGCCAAAGCACTGGAGCGCGCCGGTCGCAACGGCGACAAAGACCTCGCCCTTCTTCATCGTGACCTCGAAAGCCGGGCCGCCGTCGTGTTCGACTCAATCGAAACGTTGCGTCGAGCGACCACGCCTGGCAGTACCGAACCCGAATCCCTCTTCGTGCCAGCCCAAGCGCGAAGCGCATTGACGCGCCTGCAGACCGCGCTTGGCGATTTCGACCTCTCGGCGGCGACCAGCGCACTCGCCGAGCTCGAAACCGTCGACATGCCGCGCGCCGCGAGCGTGTTGTCTCGCCTCCGTCATCATGTCGACAGTTACGAGTACGATGAGGCAAGAGTCGTCGTGAGCAAGTTGCTCGAGCAGATCGGTAGTCAGGTGCCGTGACAGACGCCAAGCCGGAAATCGTCGCGCCGCTGACCGCGGCCGCGCTCATCGCACAACAAGTCGGATCGAATGCGATCCGCGATGGATTGTTCCTGTCCTTGTTCTCCGTTCAGAGCCTTCCCTACTTCATGGCTGGCGCGGCCGTCCTCGCGATCTTCGCCGCACAGTTTTCGGGATACCTGCTTGCCCGACTTGGACCGGCGCGGGTTGTTCCGGTGCTGTTCGCCTCGACCGCGACCCTGTTCCTGGTGGAATGGGGTCTGCTCGGCTGGTTGCCGGCGGCAGCGGCCGTGCTTCTCTACCTGCACTCCACCGTGCTGGGGGCCATCACGATCTCCTCGTTCTGGTCTCTGCTCAACGAACGTTTCGACCCGCATTCCGCGAAGCCCTTGATGGCGCGCGTGGCAGGCGCCGCTACTTTCGGTGGATTGATCGGTGGGGTGAGCGCCGAGCGCGTGGCCGCCCTCTTCCCACAGGGCAGTCTGCTTCCGCTGCTCGCGCTCGTCGGTGGAATCTGTGTGGCCGGCGCTATCACCTTGAGAAAGGGCGCGCCCGCCAGCCGCAGTCGCGTCGCCGAGGAGCCGGACCTTGGCGGAGGATGGACACAAATTCGGCAGCAGCCGTTATTGCGCAACCTGGCTGTCGTCATCGCTCTCGCCGCGATGGTGGCGGCGCTCGTCGACTATCTGCTCAAGGCTGAGGCCGTCGGCTATTTCGGAAAGGGCCCGCACCTGGTTCGCTTCTTCGGACTGTTCTACGCGGGCACCGCGCTGACAGCCGTGGTGGTCCAGGCCTCTCTCGGACGTTTCGCGCTCACCCGTCTCGGGCTCGGAGGGTCGGTCGCGAGCCACCCGGCAGTCGTTGGGGTAGCAAGCGTGCTCGGGTTCGTACTGCCGCCGCCGTGGCGCGGCATTCTTCCCCGCGGCCTTGACGTCGTCGTGCGCAGCTCAACCTTCCGGACCGGTTACGAACTGCTGTACACGCCGGTAGCCGACGCGGCGAAGCGTTCGGCGAAGTCGGTGATAGACGTCGCCTGTGACTGTGCAGGAAAAGGCGTGGGCGCGATCCTGATCCTCTTGCTCGTGAGCGTCGCGTCGTCACATCCTTTCGTCGCGGTGAATGTGGCCGCAGCGTTGATCGCCGGTAGCGAGTTCATCGTCGCACGCCGACTGCAGGCAGAATATGTCGGCGCGCTGGAGCGAGGGCTGCGACGTCAAGGCAGCGATCTGGAGCAGGCGGTCGCGTACTCGATGGCGGACTTCACGGTCGCACGAAGCATCGCCGGTCTCGACCAGGCCGCGGTGCTGAAAGCCCTCGGATCACCCGGCACGGTTCGAGCGATCGCCCTGCCGGTGGACCCTGTCGTCGCCGCGATCGTCGAGTTCCGTTCCGGCGACCGTCTGCGCATTCGCGCAGCGCTGCGTAATCCACCGCGCGATCCGCTCATCATTGGCGCGCTGGTGCAACTGCTGGCCAACGATGACGCGGTTCGCCTCGTGGTTTCCGCCCTCGGCACGTTCGGATCGCGCGCAGCGGGCGAAATGGTCTCGGTGCTGCTCGATCCGGCCACGCCTGATGTGATTCGCCGCAGGCTACCGCTGGCACTCAAGAGCTGTCCGTCACCGATCGCGCGAGACGGCCTGCTGGCAGCCCTCGAGCATTTCGATCTCAAAGTTCGGCTGCGTTGCGGGCGAGCCGTGCTGGCGCTCACAGACGAGCACCCCGAACTGGCGAAACCCGTCCCCACAGCTTTCTCGCTGGTCGAGGACGTGCTCGAAGGCAATGGCGCGCCACACCTGGTCCGTGAGCACGTCTTCAATCTGCTCGCTCTTGCGCTGGAACGGGAGCCGGTGCGGATCGCGGCGCGAGCGTTCGGCACTGACGACGTCTACATGAGGGGCACTGCGCTCGAGTACCTCGAGACCGTACTGCCGGCGCGCCTCTTCTCCGCACTGCAGCCGCTCCTCGCAGCGCCAGGTCCACTGCCCGCCGCTCGGCAGCGTCCTGCGGCAGAGGTACGCGCCGACCTGATTCGCGCCGGCATGACGATGACCGTGAGTCGCGACGAGATCCGCCGTCAGCTCGAGGCAGCGGCGCAGGAGGAAATGTGAGATTCGAGGGCGCATGAATACCAGCCAGGCCCCGCCAGCCGAAGATGCCGACCGCATCCTGTTGGTTGACGACGACGCGACGAACCTTGACGTCCTGCGCCACACACTGGATGGCCGCGGCTACAGGTTGTTCGTGACGCGAAGCGGAGAGAGCGCGGTTGAAGTGGCGCGCCGGGTAAAACCCTCGCTGGTGTTGCTCGACGTGGTGATGCCGGGCATTGACGGCTACGAGACGTGCCGGCGGCTGAAAGCAGATCCTCAAACCCGCGCGGCCGCGGTGATCTTCCTGTCATCGCTTGACGAGGCCAAGGACAAGGTGCGCGGACTCGAAGTCGGCGCGGTCGATTTCGTGTCGAAGCCGTTTCAAAAGGACGAAGTCGTCGCGCGTGTCAACACGCACCTCACGTTACAGCGCTTGCGCCGTCAACTCGAGACCAGAAACGCGGACCTCGCGCGCGAGCTGGCGGTGGCGCAGGAACTCCTCACGGATGCGCGGCGGCGGGTCGAAGGCCCGCTGCTCGGCGACAGCCCCGCGATCCGGGCGCTGCGCGAATCGATTGCACGCTACGCCACCGACGAGCAGCTGCTGTTGCTGACCGGGCCCCAGGGCGGCGGACACGAGGCAGTCGCTCGCGCGATCCATCACGCCTCGCCGCGCAGCCGCCAGGCCTTCATTCACGTCAATTGCGCATTGCTGCCAGTTGGACAGGATCCCGGCATTGTCAGTGCTGAAGCGGCAGCGACAGAACCCACCTCCGGTCAACGCTTGACCCTCCTGCAACTGGCCACTGGAGGCACGCTCTACCTCGAAGAGGTTCATCGGCTCTCCGCCGAGGTGCAGGAACGTCTCGCCGAAATACTGGATGTGCTCGAAGGTTTGCGGGAACGTGGCGCGACGACGGCGTCCGACGTTCGATTCATTGTCTTCAGCTCGGCTCCGCTCGCTGTCGCGAGCGGATTCCATCCGCGGCTCCTGGCGCTGCTCGAACGGCGACTCCTTCGCGTGCCGTCGCTCGCCGAGCGGCAAGAAGATGTTGCGGAGATTGCGCTCTTCTTCCTGCGGCAACATGCCCGACGCATTGGTGCCGTCGTCGAATCGATCTCCGAGAGATCGATGAGGCGGCTGCGCAGGTACCGCTGGCCCGGAGATGTCAGCGAGCTCCAGAGCCTGATCGAGCGCGCCGTGACTTCGGCACGGAAGCCAGTGCTGGAGATCGACGAGGCTCTCCTCGATGAGGGTCTGCCGCTCGGTCTCTATCGTCTGATGGAGAAGCTTGGCGAAGGAGGCATGGGTGAAGTCTGGCGCGCACGGCACCAACTCCTGGCGCGTCCATGTGCCGTCAAGCTGATTCGACCTGAACTACTCGGTGAAAAGAACCGGGAAGCGGCGACCGAGCGTTTCCGCCTTGAAGCCCATAGCATTGCCCGACTCAGTTCTCCGAACACCGTACGTCTTTACGACTTCGGCGTCAGCGAAACCGGCAGCTTCTACTTCGTGATGGAGCTGCTGACCGGCATGGACCTGGCGTCGCTCGTCCACAAATTCGGGCCGATGGCACCGGAGCGCGCGGTCTACGTGCTTCGTCAGGCGTGTCGATCTCTCGCTGAAGCGCATGCGACTGGACTTCTCCATCGCGACATCAAGCCCCACAACCTTTACCTGTGCCGCCTCGGATTCGATTTCGACGTCCTCAAGGTGCTGGACTTCGGACTGGTCAAGTCCCTCGGTGACGAGACCGCTCAGATGACGGCCGAAGGAGTCCTGACCGGAACCCCGGCGTACATGCCCCCCGAACGCGTTGTCGGCGAAGCCGCTGACGAGCGCTCCGATCTCTACTCGCTCGGTTGCGTCGCCTACTGGATGCTGACCGGCCGGCCTGTGTTCTTGGGGGAGCCGATGGCGGTGATGATCCATCATTCCCGGACTGCCCCTCAACCGCCTTCAAAAGTCGGCGGCCCTCCCATCCCGGAGCGGCTCGAGCAGATCGTCATGAGCTGCCTTGAAAAAGCGCCGGACAAGCGTCCATCGTCGGCGATGGAATTGTGGCACCAGCTTGGGGACGTGGCGCTGCCGACACCATGGACTCTCGAACGCGCGGAAAGCTGGTGGTGCGAGCATCTTGCCGAACTCGCCGGGCCAGCTGCTGCCGGAAGCGACTCGGCCAACGACCTCAGGATCGAGCCGACGGAATTGAATCAACCGCGAGAGTCGGGCGGCTGATGTTACCATCGGCGCGACCTCGATGCCCCTGTTACCAGGCGTTCGGCTCGGCACGTATGAGGTGATCGCGCCTCTCGGGGCGGGCGGAATGGGCGAGGTGTATCGCGCGCACGATACCAACTTGCGGCGCGACGTCGCCATCAAGGTTCTGCCCGCCGCGGTCGCTGCGGATCCGGCTCGCATCGCGCGCTTCGAGCGCGAGGCGCGCGCCGTCGCCGCGCTGAGCCATCCCAATATTCTCGCCATTCACGATTTTGGCAACCGCGACGGCGTCTACTACGCCGTCTCCGATCAGCCGCCGATCTACGATTCGCGCTCGAAAGCGTTGAGGAGCGGCACGGCACGGACGTCGCTCCGCAGGTCGTTCGACCGTGGTCTGCGCCGCGTCGCGCCCTGTTCGCGGCGCTGGCGCTTGCCACCGCCGCAATCGTTGTCGCCACCGGCATCTGGTATGCCGGAAAATCGCGCTCGTCGAATACGGCTTCGTTGGTGGCCATCCCACCGGCCCGCGGCATCGCGGTGCTGCCGTTCGAAATTATCGGCGAGGCGGACCAGGCGTACTTCACGGTCGGCATGACCGAAGAAGTGACGTCGCAGCTCTCGAAGATCAGCGCGTTGCGTGTCATGAGCCGGAACGCAGATGGTGACGGATGGCCCGCCGCGAACAGGTACTTTCTTCAACGTGTTGGTCGGCGACATTGCGCCTACGAAAAAGCTATCCATTCGCCGTCCGGAGAGAAGAATGGATTGTAAGCGTTGTCGGATTCTGGGAGGGCAGTCGCACTCAATTGATCGAGGCTGTGGAGGTACAGCAGCCGCTGTCGCCCTTCGGTGGCTGGATAAACTATGCGTGTCCCGTCTGGCGAGATCGCCAGTTCACCACCCGCTTCGCCAACGTAATGCGCGGCCGTCGGCAGCGGAATTGTGAAGCGTTGTACAGGAGCCCACGGAACAGACGATTGTCCAGTGACCCGCCAGGTCACCCAACTTGTGAGCGCGCTGACGATTGTCAGGCTTACGCCCGCTACAAGCAATGAGCGCCAGTTCAGTCCACGCCGGACACTCGTCGGGCCTGTTGCCGCTTGG
>JBKPNQ010000247.1:0-13062 GCA_046732715.1 Acidobacteriota bacterium
CGGTTGTCGAGGCCGCCCGCGATCGCACCGCCCTTCCCGTCGCAGTGTGCGCGGTTGGTGGCTATGGACGGCGGGCACTGTGCCTGCACTCGGACGTTGATCTTCTCATCGTTTTCGACGGCGCCATCGAAGAGCGCGAAGAATCGTTCGTCAAGGCGGTGCTGCAGCCGCTGTGGGATCTTCGGTTGGAGCTCGGCCAGCATGTGCGGGAGTTCGCCGATTTCGCAGCGCCCGATCTCGCCAATCCCGAATACCTCCTGAGCCTGCTGGATCTGCGCTATCTCGCCGGCAGCCTGTCGCTCTACGGCCGCATCGCCCTGAGCGCCGCTGGCTCTCACGCGCGAGCATCGCTCGAGCCTCTCCTCAGCCTCGTCGCGGACCGCCACGCGCAATTCAACGACACGCTGTATCAACTCGAGCCCGACATCAAACAGGCGCCCGGTGGTGTGCGTGACATCTCCGTGATTCGGCATCTGCAGCTGCTGGCACCCGACGCGTTTGCCGCCTTCGGCGACGCCGTCATCGGCCGGATTGCTGGGGCCGAGGACTTTCTGTTCCGGATTCGTTCGGTGCTTCATCTGATCGGCGGTCGCGACGTCAATCAGCTCACGCACGATCTTCAGGAGAAAGTGGCCGATGTCCTCGGCTGTGCCGGAACACACCCGCATCAGCGCGTCGAATCGCTGATGGGCGAATACTTCCTCCGCGCGCGAGCCGTCACCCGGGCGTTGGCCTCCGCGCGACGCGCGGTGCGGCCGCGCCAGGGCACGCCGGTCTCGCGTATCGGACGGCAGTTCGAAATCACCGAAGACGGCGTGCAGTTCGCCCAGCCCGATCGCGCCAGGCAGCAGCCGTCAGTCTGGGTCGAGGCCTTCCGGATTGCCCTCGAGCATCACTGCCCGGTTGCCGAATCGGCGCTCGCGTGCATCGAGCAGAACGTCCATCGCTGCAGCGCCGATGATTTCGTCGCCACCGAAGGTGACCGGCTGTTGCTTCGGCGTCTGTTCACACCTCGCACCGGCCTGTACGACCGCCTGTCGGAGATGCACGATTGCGGCCTGTTGAACCGGATTTTCCCCGAATTCGCGAAGGTGCACTGCCGTGTCGTCCGCGACTTCTACCACAAGTACACCGTCGACGAGCACACGCTGCTGACGATCCGCAACGTCGAGTCGCTGCTCGCACCGTCAACCGCGACCCGCCGCCGGTTCGGATCGATTCTTCAGGAACTGCACGCCCCTGAACTCCTGACGCTGGCGCTCCTGTTTCACGACGTCGGCAAGTGGCGAGAGGCGGATCACGCGCAGGAGAGTGTTCGGCTGGCTCAGAGTGCGCTTGATCGGCTTGAACTACCGGACGAGGAGCGCGAGACCGTCGAGTTCCTGATCCGTGAACACCTGCAGATGTCTCAGGTGGCCTTCCGCCGGGACGCGGAGGACCCGCAGGTGGCGTCGCGCTTCGCCGAGCTCGTCGGCACCGAGGAACAGCTGAAATTGCTCTGCCTGTTGACCCTGGCCGATGTCGGCGCCGTCTCGCCAGATACGCTCACACCGTGGAAAGAAGATCTCCTCTGGCGCGTCTACGTCGATACCTACAACCGGTTGACGCTCGGCTACGGCGATCATCTGCTCGAGGGCGATCCTGCCGGCGTCTCGGTGCTCATAGCCGGGCGCCCCGCAGACATCACCGAGCCGGAACTGGTCGCGTTTCTCGAAGGACTCCCGCGGCGATACCTGTCCACCTTCGGGCTCGGCGCCGTCTACCGGCACGTGCGGCTCGCACGCGACATCAAGCCGAATCAGGTCCACACCTTCCTCGAGAATCACGACGATGTCTGGGAGCTGACGCTCGTCACACTCGACAAGCCATTTCTGTTTTCGAACGTGTCGGGGGTCCTGTCGTACTTCGGCATGGACATCCACCGCGGCCAGGCGATGACGACACCAGACGGTCTGGTCCTGGATGTCTTCGAGTTCTCGGACGAAGAGGAGTTCTTGAAGCAGAACGCGGCGGCGACGACCGAGATTTCCCGGATGCTCGAGCAGGTCGTGGCTGGTTCGCTCGATGTGTCGTCGCTGTTGAAGGGGCGCGAACGGAGCCTGAAGAACCGACACCGGGTCCGCCAGCCTCCGGTGGTGCACTTCGACAACGAGCACTCACGCAAGTTCACCGTTCTTGAAATCGTGGCCGATGATGCGCCCGGACTGCTGCACCGAATCACGCGGGTGCTGTCCGCGGAAGGGTGCGATCTGCATCTTGCGCTGATTGCCACTGAAGGCAAGCGTGCCATTGACGTCCTGCACGTCACGCGCGCGGGAGCCAAGCTCGCCGAGGCCGAACAGGAGTCGCTGGCGCGCGGGTTGAAGCACGTGCTGGAGGCTGAGCAATGACGGCGCCTCGCCTGAGCGAGCGACGCGAGTCGAAGGGTCTCGTGTTACCTTGTGCCGCGCATACGAGACAGGATGGCCGCCTGCGAGGGAGCGGCGCGGGGCGTAGGGCCCCCGCAAGCGACCGAGCCGGTCAAGATGGAGGAACGGTATGAAACTAGTCAAGAGTATCGTGCGCCCGCACAAAGTAGACGACGTCCGCGAGGCGCTCGAGAAACTCAGCATCGCCGGCATGACCGTCACCGACGTGCGTGGTCATGGGCGCCAGAAAGGGCACACCGCCGTCTATCGCGGCAAGGAATACAGCGTCAGCCTGCTGCCCAAGGTCGAGATCGAAGTCGTCGTTCCAGACAACGTCGTCGACGACGTGATTGAAGCGATTATGGCCGCCGCCAGGACCGGCGAGATCGGTGACGGTCGCGTATTCGTCCTTCCCGTCGAGCAAAGCTACAACATCCGCACCGGTGCACGAGAGACCAGCTAACCGGCGTCCCATACCATGGACACGCCATTCAGGAGGCACATGGATCGAGCACGCTTGACGTTCGTGACCCCGAAGAACGTGGCCATGGCTGCCGCGGTGGTGCTGACCGCGCCGGTGGTCGCGTCGGCGCAGGCGGCGGCGCCGCCGGCGATCAACCAGGCCGATACCGCCTGGATGCTCGTGGCGACCGCCCTCGTGCTGCTGATGACGCCGGCGCTCGCATTTTTTTACGGCGGCCTCGTTCGATCCAAGAATGCGCTGAACACGATGATGATGAGCTTCGTGTCGCTCGGATTCGTCGGCGTGTTCTGGGCGCTCATCGGCTATTCGCTCGCGTTCTCGACCGGCGGGGCATGGATTGGCGACATGTCGAACGCGTTTCTCCGAGGCGTTGGACTCGAACCGAAGGGGACGATTCCACACGTCCTCTTCATGGCCTACCAGGGCACGTTCTGCATCATCACCGCCGCCTTGATTTCCGGCGCGATCGTCGAACGCATGCGGTTCTCGGTGTACGTGTTGTTCATTACCCTCTGGGCGATTCTCGTCTACAGCCCGATCGCGCATTGGGTCTGGGGCGGTGGATGGCTGGCGACGTGGGGAGCGCTCGACTTCGCGGGCGGCACCGTCGTGCACGTCAACGCTGCCATCGCCGCGCTGGTCGCCGCGATTGTCGTCGGCAAGCGTCAGGAGTATCCATCGTCATCGCTGCTTCCGCACAGCGTTCCACTGACGCTGCTGGGAGCTGGGCTCCTCTGGTTCGGGTGGTTCGGATTCAATGCGGGAAGTGCGCTCGCGGCAAGTCCGATCGCTGGACTGGCGTTCGTCACCACGATGCTCGCGCCTGCCGCGACGCTTCTCGTCTGGACCTTCCTCGATGCGATTCGATCGCGCAAACCGACGGCCGTCGGGGCGGCGACGGCGATCGTCGTAGGCCTGGTGGCCATCACGCCGGCGGCCGGCTTCATCAGCCCGATGGCCGCCATTGCGCTTGGTGCGATCGCTGCGGTTCCCAGTTATCTCGGCCTGACGATTCGCGCGAAGACGTCGCTCGACGACTCATTGGACGTCGTCGCGGCACACGGCGTCGGCGGAACCGTCGGTGCCCTGCTCACGGGGATCTTTGCCGCGAAGAGTTGGAACGGCGTTCAGGATGGTGTGTTGGCCGGAAACCCCAAGCAGTTGCTGATTCAGGCGACCGCGGTTGCCGCCGTCATCGTCTACAGCGGCGTCGTGAGCTTCGTGATCCTCAAGGTGATCAGCCTCGTCACCCCGCTCCGTGCGTCGGCCGACGACGAGAGGCAGGGTCTCGACATCAGCCTGCACGGCGAGGAAGCGTATTTGCACGAGTAAAATGCCGAATGCTGAATTCGGAATGCTGAATGATGCTGCCGCCGGCACTCAGCGTTCTTCATTCAGCACTCAGTCCTCAGCACCCCGTATCCAACATTTCACCGCGACGGCGGGAGCGCATTGGGGCCGAGCTCGATATTGAGCAAATCGCCGATGCGCTCGACGGTGATGTCCGCGGGCGGATACTGCTGCAGGATCTCGGGATCGCGCGCGTAGTGTCCCTGTCGCGGAAAGACCGTCGTTACACGCGTGCCCCAGATTGATTTGAACGCCGCCAGCAACCGGAGCTTGTCGTCGACCATGACGTAGTGGTCGGCGGGAAACCGGCGTTCCACTTCCGCGAGCTCGTTTTCCTTGTGCACGTAGACGAGCACACGCCCCTCGACGGCTTCCTGCAATCCCGATCGTTCGATCTTGCGCGGCTGAAACACGATGTCGCCGTCGCTGAGAATCACGGTCGGTCCCCAGGCATTCAAGCGTTCGATCACGTCCAGGGAGTTTGGAAACAAGCGGTTGGCGAACGGATAGTCAATGAGAAACGACGACGCCTTCAGGATGCTCAGGTCGTGGGGACGCTCGGCGCGGTACAACTGGAGCGCGCCCAGGTAGTCCGCGTAGCCCAGTTGAGCCCGCAATCGCTCGAAAATTGACCAATAGTGCTGCTGATACTCGTGGCCGACCGTCCGATCGAGGTGGCGCATCAGATCCGCCACCACGCGGTCGTTGTCGAGAAGGGTGTTGTCGACGTCCACTAGATAAACGACAGTCGAATTCATGGTTCTACAAGGTTCTACAGGGTTCTGCCGGGTTCTACAAGGTTCGTTCTAGGTTCGCCTGAACGAACCCTGCAGAACCCAGTAGAACCTTGTAGAACCCTGTCGAACTTGAGAGAAAGGGTATGATGACGCGACCGGAGACAATACTCATGCGCAGCGTCTGTATCCCTCGAGTCTGGATCGCCGCGGCCACGCTCGGCCTGGCAGCCGTCACCGTTATCAGCGCGCAGGCGCCGCAACCGCCCGCCGGAGGGCGCGGCGGTCAGCAACCGGCTGCGCCGGCCGGCGGAGGACGCGCGCGCGGTGGTGTCATGGGCGCCGGACCCGCCGACGCTCCGTACGTGGACGCGGCGCTCGCCGATCGCGGACGGACGGTCTGGGCGGCCGAGTGCATCAACTGTCATGGCACGCAGGCGCGAGGCACCGACAACGGTCCGAATCTCACGCGGTCGCTCGTGGTGCTGAAGGATCGCTACGGCAGCGAGCTGGGACCCTTCCTCAAGCGCGGGCACAAGATGCAGAGCGGCGCGGCGGCCTCGACGCTTACCGACGATCAGATCGTCAACGTTGCGCATTTTCTCCGGCAGCGAGTCAACGACTCATTTCGTGGATCGCCGCTCTTTCAGCCACAGAACGTGCTGACCGGGGACGCGAAGGCCGGAGCCGCCTACTTCAACGGCGCGGGCAAGTGCGCGACCTGCCACACTGCGACGAGCCAGAACCTGGCGGGGATCGGCGGCCGATACGAACCCATCGACCTGCAGCAGCGCTTTCTGTTCCCCGGCGGCGGACGCGGCGGCCGCGGACGCGGCGGTCCTCCGCCAACCAGCGCGGTCAAGGTGACCGTAACGCCGGCCACCGGCGAATCGGTCACGGGAGTGTTGCTGCAGCTGGACGATTTCAACGTATCGCTGCGCGACAGTTCGGGTGTGTACCGCACGTTCAAGCGCGGTCCCGGGGTCAAGGTCGTCAAGGATGATCCATTGGCTGCGCATCACGCGCTGCTCGAAACGATTACCGACAAGGACATGCACGACGTGGTTGCCTACCTGGAGACTTTGAAATGAAACGCGCGATATTCGCCGCTGCCGGTTTTGCGTGTGCCGCCGTTGTGGTCGCGACGGCACAGACCGGTCTCGATCCCGCGAAGCTTTTGAACCCCGGTACGGATTCCTGGCCTAGCTATAACGGCGATTACAGCGGCCGGCGGTTCAGCACGTTGACGAAGATCAACGACGGCAACATCGGGTCGCTGAGCCTCGCCTGGGTCTACCGAATGAACCAGGGCGCCGGTGGCAACCCCGGCTCGATCAAGGGGACGCCGCTGCAAGTGAATGGCGTCATCTATCTCACCGCGCCCGATCACGTCTGGGCGATCGACGCGCGAACCAGACGCGAGATTTGGCATCACATCTGGCAGTCCAAAGGCGGGATCCACATCGGTAATCGAGGTGCGGCGATCTACCGGGATTGGCTGTACTACGAAACGCCAGACTGCAATCTCGTGTCGCTGAACATCAAGGATGGCAGCGAACGGTGGCACAAGCAGATCTGCGATCTCGATCAGTTCTATTACGGCTCGGTAGCGCCGATCATCGTCAAGAACCATGTGATGGTTGGCGTGAGCGGCGACGATCTCGACGTGCCGGGCTACGCGCAGGCCCACGATCCCGAAACCGGCGAGATGCAGTGGCGCTGGTACGTCGTCCCGCAGAAGAAGGGAGAACCTGGATCGGAGTCGTGGCCGAATGAAGACGCGATGAAACATGGCGGCGGGATGACCTGGCAGCCCTTCACCTACGATCCCGAGTTGAACCAGATGTACGTCACCACCGGAAATCCGCAGCCGGTCATCGCGCACGTCAATCGAGCGGGTGCGAATCTCTTCACCGCGTCGATCGTTTCGCTCAACCCGGATACCGGAAAGATGAACTGGTACTTCCAGTCATCGCCGCACGACACTCACGACTGGGATTCGACGCAGACAGCGGTGCTGTTCGATGGACAGATCAACGGTCAGACGAGAAAGCTCGTGGCCCAGGCGGCCCGCAACGGTCACTTCTTCGTGCTCGATCGCACGAACGGTACGGCGATCATCTCGTCGGAATACGTGAAGACGAACTGGTCCTCGGGCTATGACGAGAAGGGGCAACCGGTGCCGAATCCGAAGAAGCATCCTCAGATCGATGGCGCGCTCGTGACGCCGAACCAGGGTGGCGCTGCCAACTGGCCCCCGCCGACGTTCAGCCCGCAGACCGGCCTGTTTTACGTCAACGCGACGCGCGCGTTCAGCGTGTATTACATCTACGACCCCGGAGACAATCCACAGGGCTGGGGCGGCACTGATCGCGGCGGCTGGGGCGAGTCGATGCTTCAGGCGATCGATTACAAGACCGGCAAGGTCAAGTGGAGCCATCCCTGGGAGGATGGCGCGCGCGCGGGTCTTCTGAGCACCGCTGGCAATCTGATTTTCAGCGGCGGCGCATCGAGCGATCTTGTGGCGCTCAACGCGACGACGGGCGAGGCGCTGTGGCACGCGCAGCTGAACGCGTCGGTGAGCAATGGCCCGATTACCTACGAGCTCGATGGCAGTCAGTATCTGATCGTCGGCGCCGGCGATTCATTGTGGGCGTTCGTCATGAACGAGCGTCAGCCGTCAAGAAAGTAAGGTCGAGGTGAGGGGGAAGCATTGCAGCGACGCGGCTCGTCAGTCGCCGTCGTCGCCGAGGAGGTAAACCTGGACTTCAGATATGGTCGAGCCGATCGTGCTTTGGCCGATGTCGACGCGCGTGAAGATCGTTCCCGGCCTGACTGCTTCCGAGGGAAGGGAATTACCCAACACCCGTTCGACAACGTCGATGTAGGTGCGACGACGATCCAATGTACGGTGGCCGTCACCCTTTCTGCGCTCGACAAATGTCACAAGAGTAGAATCAGCACGCCGCGTGCCGCATGCCGCTCAGCTCGTCAACGCGAGCCGGTAACCGTGTAAACCTTGCCGAACCTAAAGGAAGAGGAATGATTGTGCCATTCGAGGATCGTCGTGGACCCGATCGGAGAAAGTTGCCTCGCGGCGGCCGTCGTGCGCACGATGTCGCGGGCTTCGCGCCGCTGGTGATGGTTGTGGGAAAGGGCGAAACGGCTGTGGCGCAATCTGAAGCCGTCCTCGCGCGCCTCAAGTTCGCCGTGACGACGAGCGGAACCGTGGAGGACGCGTTGCGCGTGATGGCGGGGATCCGCCCCGACGTCGTCGTTGCCGAGCCCGAGGCCGCGTCACGTATCCGGCTCGAGGCGCCGGAGTATGTCCCGGTGGTCGAGATGAACGGCGACATGCGCCGCAATCCCGACGCGCTCGTCGAGGGCATTCGCGAGGCGATTCGCGCGAGCGACAAGGCGACACGCTGAGCTGTGCCTCGGCAGGTCGCAATCAAGGCACCCGTTAACGATCCGGCCACCGCGCGCGTCCTTCAAGCGACGTGGGACTGTCGGTGTCTTTTATCGCTGAAATCATTCGTCGCCTTGGAACGTTGATGCGGCGCTCTCCGCCCGACCGCGACCTCGATCGGGCGAGGCGCCACCCTCCGGGCTGGAAGTGGCTCGAGCAGCTCGTGCAGGACGTTCAGTTCGGCGTCAGGACGCTTCGGAAGAGTCCTGGCTTCACCGCCGCCACAATTCTCACGCTCGCGCTCGCGACCGGCGCCACCACGGCAATCTTCAGCATCGTGCAGGGCGTGGTGCTTCGGCCGCTGCCATTTGACGATCCCGATCGCCTGGTGCAGGTCTTCGGCCGGATCTGGGCGGAAGATCACGACGGCATTCCGGATCCCCTTACCGGAGCGGTGGGTCCACCAGAACTCGAACAGTTCGAAACGCAATCCACCACGTTCGATGGATTTGCGGGTTACGAAGTCACCACGCGACATCTTTCGGGGCCTTCGGGACCGGAGCGGCTGACCGCGGTCATGTCCGATCGAACGCTCTTCTCGGTACTGCGTGCGCGTGCGATTGAAGGCCGGGCGTTCGATGTCAGCGATCCGCTCGATGTCGTGGTCATCAGCGAGAGCCTGTGGGAACGCCGGTTTGGCAGAAAGCGGCTCGACCCGAACACGACGATCGCGCTCGACGGCCGCCCCCACACACTGCTTGGCGTCATGCCGGCGGGTTTTCAGTTTCCGTATCGCGCGGCGTCGCTCATGGCGGGAGCGCTCCCTGAGGCGCGGACAGACGTGTGGGTTCCGATGCCTTCACTGCGCGCCGGCGATGGAACGCTGCGGCGCGGCCGCGTCAGCGTCGTCGCGAGAATGAAGAAGAACGCCTCGCTCACCGCGGCGACATCGGAGCTCGCCGTGATCGCGGGCCGGGTCGAACGTGAGAATCCGGGTTTCCAGCGCCGCATCGGCGTTCGTCTCGCCCCGCTCGCCGATGTGATCGTGGGTCCGGTGCGGCGGTCGTTGTGGATGCTGCTTGCGGCGGTCGGCCTCGTGCTGGCGGCAGCGTGCGCAAACGTGGCGAACCTCCTGCTGGCCCGCATGACGGTCAGAGCCCCGGAAGTCGCGACCCGGGCAGCCCTGGGCGCAGGCGCCCTTCGCCTCGTTCGCCAGTTTCTTGCCGAAAGCCTGTTGCTGTCGATCGCGGGTGGAGTGTTTGGCGCCGCATTCGCGCGCTGGAGCCTGCCGGTGCTGCTCGCGAGCGCATCGGGTCGTATCCCACGCGCTCATGAGATTGCCCTCGACTGGACCACCTTTGCGTTCCTCGTCCTGTTGTGCGTGGCGACCGCCCTGCTGTTCGGTCTGGCGCCAGCGCTGGCCGCGACGCGCGTCGACATTCAGTCGGTCACGAAAGAAGGCGGCCGCGCGACGCGCGGCGGTGCATTTGGCCGGCTGCGTGACGGGTTGGTCATTCTCGAAGTGGCACTGGCTTTTGTGCTGGCGACAGGGGCCGCGTTGATCATGCGTGAGATCAATCGACTCGAACACGTCCCCACGGGCATGGACATCCGCAACGTGCTCAGCGTCCACATCACACCGCGTGCCAGCGCCGCCAATTACTACGCAATCGAAGAACGCGTCCGTCAAATCCCTGGGGTGCGTGGTGCCGGTTTCATACAACTCACACCGCTGCAGAACTGGGGCTGGGAGGCGACGTTTTCGATCCGGAATCGTCCTTCCCAGAACCCGCTCACGGCCGGCCTTCGCTACGTCACCCCCGGCTATTTCCAGGCTCTTGGAATTCCGATCGTTCGCGGCCGGCCGCTGACGAACCACGACACCGAAGACATTCCACCGGTGATTCTCGTCAACGAGGCCTTCGCTCAACGATTCTTCCCGGGCGGCGGTGCGGTCGGGCAGGAACTCAATCGAGGGACGATTGTCGGAGTGGTTGGCGACGTGCGCCAGGTCTCGCTGGATCGCGAGGCCGCGCCCGAGCTGTACTATCCGGCCGCCCAGAATGTCACGATGGCTTCTGATATCGGGATGTCGCTCGTCGTGCGTACGGAACAGCGACCTGAGCGCGCCACCGCAGCGATCCGATCGGCCATACGCGACGTCAATCCGGGGCTGGCCGTTTTCAACGTGAAGACAATGGAAGACGTCGTCAACGATTCCATGTGGCAGTTGAACCTGTATCGATGGTTAATTGGAGTGTTCGCCAGCCTGACGCTGGTTCTCGCCGCGGTCGGCCTCTACGGTGTCGTCTCGTTCGGGGCCGCGGCGCGGCTGCGTGAATTCGCCGTCCGTCTGGCACTGGGGGCGGGCACGCGCAGCCTGATTCAGCTGGTCCTGTCGCGTGGTGTCGTTCTGGCAGCGGGAGGTCTCGTCGCCGGCATCCTCACGGTTCTTGCCGTCACTCCATGGGCGCACGAGGTATCGCCCGCTCTGGCCATCGATCCGGCAACCTACCTGATCGTGGGGGCACTCCTTACCGTCATCGCGCTGTGCGCATCGCTGATCCCGGCCGTGCGCGCGTCGCGCATCGATCCAGCGACCGCATTGCGGCACGAATAGACTCCGTAGGTTCTACTGGGTTCTACAAGGTTCGTTCGGGGTTCTAAGAACCTGATCTGAGAGGATCCTCTCTCGCCGGTGTCTTTGTTGGTGAGTGGCACGTTGCCGCTAACAGCGGCCCGAGCGAAGAGCGAGGGCTGGCAGGCGCTGGGGGTGGGGCCCCAGCGCAAAGTGAGGAATGACTCACCGAGTGGCCGACGCCGACGTCCTCTTCACCGCGCACCGCGACGGCATATTCCGCTACCTGTGCCGCATCGTCGGGCAGGAAGATGCGCGCGAACTGACGCAGGAGGTGTTCCTCCGCGTCACGCGGGCCGAGGTGCCGGAGACTGACGATGGCGGCCGGCGGGCCTGGCTGTTCCGGATTGCCCGAAATCTCGCGCTGAACCACGTCCGCGACGATCGGCGACGCGGCGTGGCAGTCGAACTGACCGCTGATGCCCCCGCGCCTGCCACCCAGGCGCTGGGAGCGGCGCTGCGCGAAGCGCTGCAGCAATTGAACCCGGTCGACCGCGACGTCTTCCTGATGCGGGAAGCCGGCGGTCTCAGCTACGAAGAGATCTCGTTTGCCTGCCAACTAACGCCTGACGCTGTGCGATCCCGGCTCCACCGCGCGCGGCTGCAGCTGCGCAGCGTGCTGCAGGGTAGCCCCGATGCGCGCGTAGATCCGTCGTGGAGATGAGCGATGACAGACGATGAACTGCGCGAGAGCGCTGAATTGAACGAGCAATCGTGCCTGGTGGTCGCGGCACTTGCGGATGGCGAAGCGGTTGAACCGGGAGCGCTGAGAATTGCGCTCGACGATGCGGCAGTGCGCAACTATCTCGTCGACCTGATCGCCTTGAGGCAGTCGGTCGGGAGCATGTCCGAACTGACGCCGGTACAGTGGCGAGAGCGTCAATCCTTCCTGTCACGCATCGGCTGGGTGGCTGCCGCCGCCGCCATCGTTGTCAGCCTGACCGCCGGGTATTTTGCCGGTCAGTGGACCGTGGAGGCGGCCCCGGCTCCGACGGTGGAAACGTTTGTCACGATGGGACCCGCGGCGGCCGCGCCAAAGCCGACGCGAGTCGTCACCCTCCGTCCCGGTGTCAACTGGACGGAAAAAGAAGGAGAGCAGTGAACATGTTTGTGGTCTCTTCGCTTGCGGTCCTTCTCATGGGCCAGATCACGAGCGCGGCGCCGACATCCGCTCCGGTGTTGCAGGTGGGGGTCTTCTCGTACGCGCCGGATGGCAAAGAGCAGGCGGCAGCGTATGCAACCACGCTCGATACCGATTCATTTCAATATATCGCGGGATGTGAAATCGGCGGCGGCAACCGGCCGGTTCCGGATCGGGCGACCGACGCTTGGCGTGTGTCAGGAAGAGTGGATACGCTCACCGCCGAAGAAGCCGTGGTCAGGATTGATTGGCAACGGATACGGGCGGCGAAAGCAGCGGCAACTTCGCCTGGCGGCTCGGTCCAGCTGACGCTGCATCCAGGAGATCGAGTGCCACTCGACTCGGCGAATCCCGATGTCACAGCCAGCTGCGGCGCGAGGACGATTGGATTCGAAGCGCGATTTGGTCCTCGACCGGGTTTCATGGTTGGGCCGAATGGACCGCTCAACCAGTCACCTGCCGTCACGATCATGCGCAACGCCGCTTCGGGTGGTGGATTCAGTACTGGTTCGGGATCTGGTAGTGGGGCAGGAGCGGGGGTTGGCAGTGGCGGGGGGCGCGCAGTGCATGCGCCGAAATCCGACAGCCAGAACGGCGCACCCGCCCGCACCTACACCGCGGAACTGTTCCTGGTGAGGACCGACAAGGGCCATCCGGAAAGACCTGACTTCAACTTGCAGGGTCTGATATTCGAGAAGATTGACATCGCTGCCTTTGCTTTTTCCCCCTTCACGATCGACACCTCAGCGGGGCCTCTCAATGTTGAGATAAGAGGATCGCTGCGGGTGACCACCGACGAGGGCACTCCGCAGCTGATCTTCACGACGATGCGCAGAGCCTGGTACTCCTCGACCGGCCCGAATCGCGATGTAACGAGCGGTACCAGTGGGGTTAGCAC
>JBKPNQ010000248.1:0-21207 GCA_046732715.1 Acidobacteriota bacterium
GCTGCGGAGAAGTCGTCACCGCCGATCGGCAGCGTCACGACCGCGCCTGTCTCGCGAACATCGGGAAGGGTTCTGATGGCGGCCAGCGCCTCGTCATAGAACGCTGCCTGTGCCGCCTGCGACTGCGCCCGTGACCCGCCAAGAAACATGTTGAATGTCAGAAGGTTCTGCGTGTCGATGCCCGTGTCGATTTGGCGCAGTGCGGAAAAGCTGCGCAGCAGGAGAATCGCGCCGACGAGGAGCGTCAGCGCCACGGCAAGCTGGAGGATGACGAGCACTTCGCGACTTCGGCTCGAGCGGACGCCGGCCGACGATCGCGTACCGCCGTCATGAAGATCGACCGTAAGGGTGTCGCCGGATGCCTGCACGGCTGGCACCAATCCGGCCAGCACGCCTGTTGCCATCGTGAGCACCGCGGTGAAGAGCAGGACGGCCGGGTCGATTCGTATCGATTCGAGCCGCGCAATCCCGGCCGGGTTGAGACCGGACAGCACCGATTGCGCCCACGATGCGAGCAGCAGTCCGCAGCCACCGCCGGCGGTCGCGAGGACGATCGATTCAAGCAGCAACTGTCGAACAATCCGTCCGCGGCTCGCGCCCAGTGCCAGCCGTACTGCAATCTCCTTCCGCCGCGACGACGCTCTCCCGAGAAGCAGGCTGGCCACGTTGGCGCACGCGATCGCCAGTACCAGGATCACGGCCGCCGCGAGGATCAAGAGCGGCTGACGCAGGTGGCCGTAGAACTGCGTACGCAGCGGAACCAGCACCGCTCCGCGCGTCCCGTCGGTGTCCGGATGCAGCTGGCCGATGCGTGCGGCGACCACGTCCGCCTCACCCTGCGCCTGCGCGAGCGTGACGCCTGCTTTCAGGCGCCCGACCGCCCGAACGTATTCCGCGTCTCGATTGGCGGAGAGATCGACATCGGGACGATCGCTCGGCGTCCGCGGCACGTCGCCAATCGATCCCGGAATCCAGAGCTGTGGGCCATTGGCGTTGTTCGGCATCCCGGTGATCGCCGGCCAATCGAAGTCTCTCGGCATGACCGCGACGACCACCCGCGTCGACCCGTTCAACGTAATGTTCCTGCCGACGATCGCGCGATCGGCGCCGAAACGCCGTACCCAGAGGCCGTGACTGAGGACGACGGCGCGATCGTCCGCGACGCCGGCGTGGAACGTGTCTCCCAACAGCGGCGTCACACCAAGCACATCGAAGAAGTTCGAGGACACGCTGGATGCGTCGAGTCGTTCGGGGTCGCCGCTGCCGGTCAGGTTGAGGGGAATCTGACTGATGCCAGCCACGCCGTCGAACGACGTCAGCTGTTGGCGGAAATCGACCAGCCGAGCCGGTGATAGCGGCTCGCGCGGCACGGCGGTTCGTGTTGACCACACGAAGACGAGGCGCGCAGCGTCACGATAGGCGAGCGGATGCATCAACGTCGTGTAGACGGCGCTGAAAATGGCGGTGTTCGCGCCGATTCCGAGTGTCAGCGTCACCAGCGCGACGGCGACAAAGCCAGGCGTCTTCCGCAATCCGCGGATTGCATAAATTGCGTCCTGAATCACGCTCGCCTCTATGTGGGTCTACTGGGTTCTACGGGGTTCTGCCGGGTTCTACAGGGTTCGTTCTCGTTCTCATGGTTCGACGGCGTTCGGCACGGTTGGTTGGCATGAAATGATGAGCCGCGTGCAAAAAGGGGTCGTCCGTTTGGATCGCGCGCTATCGAAGCGTGGCCTCGCGTCACGCGCTGAGGCGAAGCGCCTGATCGCTGACGGTCGGGTCAGGATAGACGGGCGCGTGGTTCGCGATGCCTCCTTATTAGTGACGCCTGAGCATGCCGGTATCGCCGTGGACGGCCGGGTTGCGAAGAGCCCTCCATGGCGGACGATCGCGTTCTACAAGCCGAGAGGCGTCGTGACGACCCGTCGCGACCCGGAGGGCAGACAGACCGTGTTCGACGTGCTCGGCGGCGACGGCCGATCGCTCATCGCCATAGGGCGCCTGGACATGGCCAGCACGGGACTCCTACTGCTGACAACAGACACTCAGCTCGCCAACTACCTGACCGATCCCGCAAACGCCATCGTCCGGCGGTATATCGTGACCGTTCGCGGAGCCGTCGACGAGGCGGGCGTGCAGAAGATGATGTCCGGCATTGACGGGCTTCGTGCACGTTCCGCCGTTGTGCGGAAACGGTCAGCGCGCGAAACACATCTCGTCGTCGAACTCGTCGAGGGAAAGAATCGGGAAATTCGGCGCATGCTGGAGGCGCTCGGACACGAGGTTACGAAGTTGATGCGGATCGCGTTTGGAGGTGTGGAGTTGGGTAAGCTGCAACCGGGAGAGTGGAGGGAGGTGACAGTCGAGGAGCTGGCGAAGGAAACGGAGTTCACAACGAAGAAACGGAGTGAACGAAGACGAACGAAGAAGACAAGTACTCGAACCTAATAGGTCCTAAAGACCCATTCTTCTTCGTTCGTCTCCGTTAGCTTTGTTCCTTCGTTGTGAACTCCATTCTCTTCGCAACCTCCAGACCCGACCTACTCACTTCTCAAACTGACGATCGGGTCGATCCTCGTTGCCTTCTGCGCCGGGATGTAGCCCGCGGCGATGGCGATGAATCCGAGGAGCACCGTCGCCGCGGCGAGCGTCAGCGGATCGTGTGGCGCAAGGCCGAACAATTGGGACTGCAGCTGGCGTGTCAGCCAGAGAGCGACGGCGAGCCCTCCGGTAATTCCCGCAGCCGTCATGACTGCGACTTCCTTGAGCACGAGCCACATCACCCGCCCCCGCTCGGCACCGAGCGCCATGCGAATGCCAATCTCGCGGGTGCGGCGCGTCACCGCGTACGACATCACCCCGTAGAGGCCAATGGCAGCGAGAAGCGTCGCCAGGCCGCCAAAGGTGATGGACAGGGCAGCGACCATGCGCTCGACGAAGAGCGATTCGTCCACCTGCACCGCCATCGTCTTCATGTCGAAGATCGGAAGGTTCGGGTCGAGTCGGGTGACCGCCTGCCTGATCGCGGTGGCCGTCGATCCGCCATCCTGCGCCGCACGCACGTAGTAGGTCAGCTGCGTCACCGAGTCGTCTTGCGCATAGGGGAGATAGACGAAGCGGGGCGGAATATCGCGCAGTTGGAGCGAACGTACGTCGCGTGCGACGCCAACGATTTCGACGTCGGTTGGCTTGCCGCCGCCGAATCCGAGGCGGCGACCCACCGGATTGGTTCCGTTGAAGAAGTACTTCGCCATGGTCTCGTTGATCACGGCAACCCGAGGCGCACCCTTCACGTCGCGTTCGGTAAACTCGCGGCCGCTGACCAGCGGGATCCCCATCGTCGCGAAATAGCGTGGACCAACGCCGTCCACGCTCGGATTCATGTCTTCCCCTTCCTTGGCTTGATAGCCGTCAACGCGAACCGACATGCTCCACTGGCTGCCGCTCAGCGCGCCGATCTCCGACATCGAGACGTCGCGCACGCCGGGAACAGCGAGCAACTCTTCCTGCATTCGTCGGTAAAGAGCCGTCAGTCGATCGCCTTCGTAGCCGCTGAGGGACGGGTCGATCGAAAAGGCAAAGACGTTGTCCACGCGGAAGCCGGGATCGAGGGTTTTCAAGTTGTAAAGGCTCCGCGCGAAGAGACCGGCGCCAGCGAGCAGGAGCATCGACAATGCAACCTGCGCAACCACCAGCAGCCGGCGCAACCGCGCCTGACGACCGCCGCCCGCAACGCTTCCCGAGTCCTCCTTCAACGCGGAAGTGACCGCGGTCCTGGTTGCCTGAAGCGCGGGAACGATGCCGAAAGCCAGCGCGGTCAGGACACCGACTCCGAGTGCAAACAAGGTGACGCGCAGGTCGGGATCGGACGACAGATTGCGCGCCGCCGGGTCGCCGGGCAGAGAGGCGAGCAGAAGAGTTCCGGTCCACCACGCGAGCACGACGCCGACCACAGTACCTGCACCTGCAAGCAGTGCGCTCTCGACGAGTTGCTGACGAACGATTCGCATACGGCTCGCGCCGAGCGCCAGCCGCAGCGAAATCTCCTTGGATCGAGAGGTCGTGCGCGCCATCAGGAGGTTCGCGACGTTCGCGCACGCGATGAGCAGCACGAGACCGACCATCGACATCAACACGATGAGCGGCTTGGAGAATTGTCGCCGCAGGTCGGAAAGCCCCTTGTGCCCCGGCAGCACGTCAAGATGCTTCGAGACGAAGCGCTGGCGGAACGATTCGGAGACGCCGGGAATCTCCGTGATCTCCTGTTCGTTGATCTGCCGGTAGACGACGTTCATCGCGGCTTCCGCCTGCGTGCGCGAGATGCCCGGCTTCAGTCGAGCCATGACCGTCAGCCACCGACTGCGTCGATTGTCGAGGTCGTTCCACGTCGGCGTCATCTGCGCCTTCATCATGATCGGCACCATGATGTCGGCCCCCTGCCCGACCTGCACGCCGCTGAATCCCCGCGCGCCGACCCCGACAATCGTGAGAGGGTGACCGTTCACCGTGAGGACCTGATTGAGGATCGCCGGATCGCCACCAAATCGTCGCTGCCAGTAGCCGTAGCTGATCACAGCCACCGGGTGACCGCCGGGGGTCTGATCGTCGGCGCCGGAGAACAGGCGGCCGAGCGCGGGCTGGACGCCGAGCACTTCAAAAAAGTTCCCGCTCACCAGCTCGCCGTTCGCGCGCTCGGAGGTGCCGCGCCAGACCGCGGTCATCGCCAGCGGAACGCGCGCCAGTACGCCGGTGAACACCTCGTTGCGATCGCGGAAGTCCTTGTATATCGGGTACGAGAAGGTCATCGCGTTGAGCGTACGGCCCCGGAACGCTCCCGGACCGTCGAGCAGCACGAGCGATGCGGGATCGTGTACCGGCAGCGGGCGTAGCAGCACCTGGTCCATCAACGAAAAGATCGCCGCGTTCGCGCCGATGCCCAGACCCAGCGTCAGGACCACGACGATCAGAAAGCCGGGAGCCTTCCGAAGGCTGCGGCCCGTATGTTTGATGTCGCGCCAGATTTCATTCATGCGAAACCCCGTTCGTGAGTAGCTTTGACGGCGTCGAGCACTCACTGGTTGGCAAGTACGAAGACATTAGTATACATGTGAATCCGAGTACAATGCTTTTCATGAAGCGACTCCGCGCTCTCGCGATCCTTCTCCTGCTGCTTCCCGCGGCACACGGGTGCAAAAACACTCCGCCGACAGCTGAAGCTCCTGGTCTCGCGCAGCTGCCAGTTGGGTCGATGCCGAAGATTGACCAGCACAAGATCCTGGACCACATCAAGGTGCTGTCCTCGGATGAATACCAGGGTCGTAGACCGGGAACGAAGGGTGAAGAATTGAGCGTGACCTACATCGAGGGTCAGTTCAAGCAGCTCAGCCTGAAACCGGGCAACCCGGATGGGACATTCATCCAGAAAGTGCCGCTCGTCGGCATCACCGGCACCCAGGCCAAGCCGCTGACGATAACCAAGGGAAGCAGCAAGAAGACCTTCAAATGGGCCGACGATGTCGTCGCGTGGACCAAGCACGTTGACGACGGCGCGTCGATCGAGAACTCCGACGTTGTCTTCGCCGGCTATGGCGTCGAAGCTCCGGAGTTCAACTGGAATGACTTCAAGGACGTCGACGTCAAGGGCAAGACGATCGTGGTGCTCGTCAACGATCCGGCCGTCCCGGATCCGTCCAATCCGACGAAGCTCGACCCCAACACGTTCAAGGGCGACGCGATGACCTACTACGGTCGCTGGACGTACAAGTTTGAGGAAGGCGCACGTAAGGGCGCCGCCGCCGTCCTGATCGTCCACGAAGAAAAGCCCGCCGGATATCCGTTCAAGGTCGTGCAGGGCAATCTGGACGAGAAATTCGATCTCGTGACGCCCGACAAGAACATGTCGCGAGTCAACATCGAAGCCTGGATCACACTTGACGCGGCCAAGAAGATTTTGGCGCTCGCCGGACAGGACTTCGATGCACTCAAGCAACAGGCCCGCACCCGGGAGTTCAAACCCGTCGCGCTCGGCCTGAAAGCGTCGATTGCGGTCAAGAACAAGCTGCGGACAATTGATTCGCAGAACGTCGTCGCCAAGCTTGAAGGCAGTGATCCCACGCTGAAAGACCAGTACGTCGTCTACAGCGCGCACTGGGATCACCTCGGGATTTGTGCACCCGTCAATGGCGACTCGATCTGCAACGGGGCGCTGGATAACGCGTCAGGAGTGGCGACAGTGCTGGAGATCGCGCGGGCCTTCACACAGATTCAGCCCCAGCCGAAGCGCTCAGTCCTGTTCCTGATGGTGACGGCCGAGGAGCAGGGCCTGCTCGGCTCGCAGTACTATGCGACCAACTCGCTCTACCCCCTCAACAAGACGCTCGCCAACATCAATATCGACGGCATCAACCAGTGGGGCCGCACAAAGGACTTCACCGTCATCGGCATGGGAGCGTCAGACCTGGACGATTATTTGAAAGCGGCAGCCGCTGAGCAGGGCCGCGTGCTGCGCCCGGATCCCGAGCCGGAAAAGGGGTTCTACTATCGCTCGGACCACTTCAATTTCGCCAAGCAGGGCGTCCCGGCCCTTGACCCGGATGCGGGCATCGATTTCATCGGCAAGGATCCGGCGTACGGCAAAGCCAAGCGGGACGAGTACACCGAGAAGGATTACCACTCGCCGTCAGACCAGGTGAAACCCGACTGGGATCTCAGCGGCGCCGTGGAAGACGCCCAGCTGTTGCTCGCGGTTGGCTACAGGGTCGCCAACGCGGACAAGATGCCGGAGTGGAAAAGCGGCAACGAGTTCAAAGCGAAGCGCGAAGAATCGCTGAAAAAATAGCTCCCAGTTGCGAGCTCCAGCTACCAGCTATTGTCAAGAAGAACCAGCTGGAAGCCGAGGCTCTAAAGAAATAGCTCGAAGCTGGGAGCTGGAAGCTGGAAACTGAAAGCTGGAAACTTCAGGATACTGAATCGAGGAGACTAAATGCCCTATCCCGAATACTTGATTGCCCCGATGCGTGGAGAGATGACTGACATGGGCGCCCGCGAGCTTCGCACCGCGCAGGCGGTTGAAGAGGTGGTCACGAACAGCGATGGCGTCGTGATGCTGGTCGTGAATTCCGTCTGCGGCTGTGCCGCCGGCAAGGCACGACCGGGGATCGCGAAGGCGCTTCAGAACAAGAATCGCCCCGACGTGGTGGCCACGGTGTTTGCCGGTGCCGACATCGAGGCCACCGACCGCGCCCGCCAGTACTTCGCCGGTTACGCTCCCTCCTCACCCTCGCTCGGCCTGCTGCGCGGCGGAAAGCTGATCTACATGATGGAGCGCAGCCAGATCGAAGTGCGCAACGCTGAGATGATTGCAGAAGAGCTGACGAAGGCGTTCGACCGATACTGTTCAGACACCCGTAGCGCGGCGCTTTAGCGTCGCGTCAGAGTCATCGCTCTTTAGGGTCCTCTAGGTAGGTATAGCCCTGCAGCCCGTCCTCGTAGAACTCGAGGAGGCGCCCGGATTCCTCGTAGCTGATCTTGCCTTCTCGGACCGCGAGCTCGACATCCTGCCGGAGCTTGCGCACGAGCGTCTCGGCGTCGAACTCGACGTAGTCGAGCACCTCTTTGACCGTGTCCCCTTTGATCACCGCGTCGAGGACGACGCTGCCGCGTTCGTCGAGGCTGACGTGGACGGCATGTGTGTCGCCGAAGAGATTGTGGAGGTCTCCGAGGATCTCCTGGTATGCGCCGACGAGAAACACTCCCAAATAGTAGGGATCGCCATTGACCGTGTGCAGCGGCAGCGTCCGCTTCACGTCGCGCCGATCGATGAACTGATCGATCTTCCCGTCCGAATCGCACGTGATGTCGCCGAGGACTGCGTGATGGGTCGGCGCCGTATTCAGCATGTGAATCGGCATGACCGGGAAGAGCTGCTTGATCGCCCAGCTGTCGGGGCACGACTGAAACAGCGAGAAATTGCAGAAATACGTGTCGGCCATCGTGTCGTCGAGGCCTTGCAGATCCTCCGGCACGTCGTCCATCTGCGCCACGAGCTTGCGGAGCTTGACGAGGATCGCCCAGTAAAGATTTTCGGCCTGGCAGCGCTGTTCGAGCGGCAGGTAACCGCCGGTGAACAGGTTCAGCGCCATGTCGAGCGCTTGCTGCGCGTCGTGATAGCTCTCGAGCGCGTTTCGAACGTTGAGATTTGTGTAGGTCTCGAGCAGATCGATGACCGGCTGTTCCGCCTCCTCCGGCTTGATGACCTCGGGAATCTTCTCTTCACCGAAGGCTGACACGCCCAGCACGTTGAAAATCAGGACGCTATGGTAGGCGACGATCGCCCGGCCACTCTCGGACACGATCGTCGGATGCTTGACACCGGCATCGTCGCAGACCGTCTGAATGTGGTAGACGACGTCGTTCGCGTATTCCTCGAGCGTGTAGTTGACGCTGGATTCGAAGTTGGTCTGAGACCCGTCGTAGTCGACGCCGAGACCACCCCCGACATCCAGGTACTCGAGGCCGGCGCCCGCGCGTGACAACTCGGTGTAAACCCGGGCAGCCTCGTTCAGGGCAACCTTGACGATGCGAATGTTCGGGATCTGGCTGCCAAGGTGGAAATGCAGCAGCTTGAAGCAGTCCTGCATCCCGCGCGACTTCAGCTCGTCGAGCCCACGAAGCACCTCGGCGACCGTCAGGCCAAACTTCGAGCGATATCCGCCCGACCCCTGCCATCGTCCGCCGCCTCGGGCCGCCAGCTTCACCCGCATCCCGATCTGCGGCCGGACGCCAACCCGTTCGGCATACTTCAGGATCAGCCCAAGCTCGGTGTACTTTTCGACGACCGGGATGACCTGCCGCCCGATCTTCTGAGCGAGCATTGCCATCTCGATGAACTCGGCGTCCTTGAACCCGTTGCAGATGATCGGCGTGTCGTTGTAGGCCTGAGCGGCAACCGCAAGGAGCTCGGGCTTGGAACCGGCCTCGAGACCGAACCCGTATTCCCGGCCAAAATCCAGGACTTCTTCCACAACCTGCCGCTGCTGATTGACCTTGATCGGATAGACGCAGACATACCGCCCTTTGTACTGGTGCTGGGTGATGGCGGCGTGAAAGGCGTTGTGAATGTCGGCGACGCGGTGCTGGAGGATGTCGCGAAACCTGATGAGCACGGGCAGCCCGATGCCCCGGAGCATCAGGTGATCGGTGAGCTGTTTCAGGTCGATGGACCTGGCTGGATCCTTCGTCGGGTGGACCAGCATATGACCCGACGGCGAGATGGAGAAGTATCCCTTCCCCCAGCGGTCCAGCTCGTAAAGATCCGTCGCGTCAGCGGTCGTAAAGGCTTCTCCCGCCTTCCAGGTGCGCTGGCCGCGCGTGATCGAGCTGCTCACGCGAACATGATACACACGTTTTTCAAATTCGCTGCCGTGAATTGAGTGTGACGGAGCGGGCGAGGGAACGGAGGGCACACGGCGAGGGAGCAAGCGGAGGGTCTCACCACGGAGTGAACAGAGTGAGCAGAGAACAAAACACATCTCCGCTCACTCCGCTTTCTCTGTGTCGATCCGTTCCCTCTGCTGCCTCTCGCGAGCGAGCGGTCTCGTTCGCACAGTCTTCCGACGGAGTGGATAAGGGGGATGGAACAAGCGGAAGATCACACCGAGCAGAGGCAAAGGCAATCGATTTCTCTCCGTTGACTTCGCTGTCTCTGTGGTGAAGCATCTCCGTTCCTTCGATCCCCTCCGTTTCCTGGATCCCCGCCGCTTCCAGCTCACTGGCCTCTCTTCCCCGCGGCCCGTCCTCCTCCCACCCGACCAACACCTGCCGGTTCGTAACCGTCTGCTCTCAGGAGCCGGAGAGTGTCCGAAACCGGTCGAGGACTGGTCGATCGCGGGCAGCTCGACCATGTTGGTCACGGCCACGACGCGATGGGACGAAACGCGGATATCGGGGATGAACGGTTGCAATCAGTCGGCCGAGAGGGCCTTTCGAGGTTTCTGACCCGTTTATCGCGGGGTTGGCCACTGCCGTGCATCCCCGAAAATGCCAGTTTTTACAAGACGAAATCGCTTCTGGCTACGTCTAACCCACAAATCTGATCTTCGGGGCCTTTGCGTCGGCTCGCGCATGAAACCACCCAGCGATCAATTGCTCGATGCGACTGGTGCAGGAATCGACCTGCCGGCACCCGCTCGTCCGCGATACGGATTGCGTTGGCCTTGTGTCCTGGGCGTCGCAACCCTACTCGCGATCCTCTCGTCGGCGCTGGCGATTAGTTTCACCCGCGCGCTCGGAAGACCGACGACGAATTGGACTTCGCTCGTCGTCCTCAACGCCACCTACTGGTACGTCTGGGCGTTGTTCACGCCATCGATCGTGTGGCTCTCCCAGCATTTCCGGTTCGAGCGTCAGGGGCTCGTGCGAGCGTTTCTGATTCACGTGCCGTCAGTGGCGCTGTTTTCGCTGGCGCACATCGCGGCGATGACTGGCGTCCAGTGGTGGCTGGCCACGGGAGCGTCCTACGCCTGGGGGACCGAGGTCAAGCGCGCCGCGCTGATGAATTTCGACTGGGAGATGATGACCTACTGGGCCATCGCGGGTCTCAGCCATGCGGTGCTCTACTATCGCGAATCGCGAGAGCGAGCGCTGCGAACGTCCCAGCTCGAAACGAAGCTGATCGAGGCGCAGATGGCCGCGCTGCGTCATCAACTGCAGCCCCATTTCCTGTTCAACACGCTCCACGCGATTTCCGCGCTCATGCACCGCGACGTCGATGCGGCCGATCGCACGTTGATGCGCCTCAGCGATCTGCTGCGCATGACGCTCGAGAACCTGGGGCGGCACGAAAACACGTTGAAGGCGGAACTCGATTTCCTGTCGAAGTACCTCGAAATCGAGCAGACACGTTTCGCCGATCGCCTGGTCGTCCGATTCGATGTCGAGCCCGAAGCGCTCGATGCGCTGCTCCCGACGCTGCTCCTGCAGCCGCTCGTGGAAAACGCGATCAAGCACGGTGTGTCAAAGAAGGTCGGACCGGGCCACATCAACATCAGCGCCCGCCAGGAGCACGACAAGCTCTGGATCGAGGTGCGCGACGACGGCCGCGGCCTGTCCGAGACGGCGCTGACGGCCCTCCAGAAAGGGATCGGCGTATCGACGACACGGGCACGCCTGCAGCACCAGTTCGGCGCCGACTTCCGGTTCGAGTTTCATCGGCTCGAGGAAGGTGTCGCGGTGGTAGTTGCCGTCCCATGGCGAGTCGAGGCTCGGGAGCGCGAGGCCGAGCGCGGCCTCTCCGCCCGTCCGCACAGCGGCTACGGCGACGATCCGATCACCGGCACGACGAGCATCAACAGGCGTCAATCGCCGGCGCTGCGCCGGCCCTACCTGGGACACAGCATATGAAGAAAATCAGAACCCTGATCGTGGACGATGAACCCCTCGCTCGAGAGCGCCTGGCGGGATTGTTGTCGAACGAGCCGGACATCGAACTCGTCGCACAATGTCGCGACGGGGAAGAAGCGGTGACGGCGATTGTGGACCACGAGCCGGATCTGGTGTTTCTCGATGTGCAGATGCCTCAGATGAACGGCTTTGAAGTCATCGAGGCGGTTGGCGGCGAGCGGATGCCTCTCGTGATTTTCGTGACCGCCTACGATCAGCACGCGCTGCGGGCTTTTCAAGTGCGCGCCCTCGACTATCTGCTCAAGCCGTTCGATCGCGAGCGGTTCAACGAGGCGCTCCAGCGCGCCCGGCACCAAATCGAGCGCGACGAGAGCGGCGATCTCGGCCGGCGCCTGCTCGCCCTGGTGAAGGATCTCCGGCGCGATCAGCCGCGCACCGACAGGCTCGTCGTCAAGTCCGGCGGCCGCCTGTTCTTCCTGCGGGCGGACGAGATCGACTGGGTCGAAGCGGCCGGAAACTACGTCCGCCTCCACGTCGGATCGACCTCACACCTGCTTCGTGAAACCATGAACGCGATCGAGGGCAGACTCGATCCCGAGAAATTCTTCAGGATTCACCGGTCCCGAATCGTCAACATGGAGCGGATCCAGGAACTGCAGCCCTGGCTGAACGGTGAATATGCCGTGCTCCTGCGCACGGGAACGCGGCTGACGCTGAGCCGCGGTTACCGCGAGAAATTACAGGACCGTCTCAGGGCCTGAGTGATACGGCTGAGCTAACGACGAAATCGTAAGTTCAAACCAACATCGTAACGCCGCGATCGGGTCGAATGGCCCGATCGCGTGCAATTCGGCACAAACCCGCCCGGCACCCCCTTTGCCAGCCCTGCAGCAATCCTTTTCTCTTTCTTTGCAGGTGGCTTGACGATGAACTGCAGTGAAGCACGCCGATCCGACGCGCCCGTCCGATCAGTGGTCGAACTGGCTGGGAGTCAACGCGGCACCGTACTGATCGTGACGTCGGACGAGGACTTCAGCGGGGTGGCGGCGCGCGTGTTGCGGGAGGAAGGATACGACGTCGTGACGGCGCCTCATCCCGGGCACGCCATTCTCGCCGCGCTCACGCGCGCCCGTCTCGACGTACTCATCACCGAGCTGCAGCTGGACGACATGCCCGGCCACCGGCTGGCCGCCACGCTGCGGCGCTATCATCCGCAACTGCGCAGCCTGTTCATGGCTCAGGCGAGCAGCCCTCGGCTCGACGGCGTGCTGGTTCGTCCGTTCACGCGCGACGAGCTGCTGATCGAACTGAACCCGGCGCCAGCTACTGCTTCGCCGGCATCCTGAAATACGAATCGTCGATCGGCACGTTGAATTCGATGTTGTCCAGGGTGGTCGTCGAAATCAGCTTGTCGTTCTGCCGTTGCTTGAGCACGAAAGGTACCAGGCAGCCTTCGACGGTTCGATAGTCGGAAAACTCCGTCACGCTCGTCACCTGGGCACCGTCGGGACTCTGCACCGAGACCACGATCTTCTTTTCCAGCCCGGTGACTGAATCCAGGTAGTAGTCCCGGGGCGGGCCACCCTTCCTCGCGACCTTCAGATGATAGGTATCCGCTCCGTCGACCTTCTCTTTCCCGACGAGCTCGATGACGTAGCCCTTCTCCTTATAGTCGAGAAACACGCTGTCGAACTCGGCGTCCTGACGCGCGTAGGCGGCTTGGGTGCCGGGAAGCTCCTGAGCCGGCATGGTGCCCAGCGCCATCCATAACGACGTCCCATCGAACGCGTTCGTCATCTTCTGGCCATTGACCGTCGCGTCGCGTCGCATCAGGTTGGGCCGCTTGGCCACCATCGTCATGGTCCCGGAGAGATCGCGGCCGTTCATGTCACGCGCGACCACCGATCCGGTCATGCGCACCGTGGTTGTCGCCTTGATTTTTGCTGTGCCCCCCTTGGACTTGAGGTTGGTTGCGATGATGTCGTCCACCGATTGGGCGTATGCGACGCTGGAGGCCAGCAACAAGACCGTGGCCGCTCCGGCCAGGTGAATCGGACGACACATGCGAGATCGCTCCTTGCTGCGGCAGGCGGGCCTCCTGATTGTGACATGAAGTTCCGTACAAACGAAGACGCACGAGCGGCCGCGCCGCCGTGCGTCTTTCCGGACCGGCCGCCGGTCACACTCGGCGTCGAACCATCATCCGATACAACGCCAGCAGAATGATCGCGCCGAGGATGGACATGAACCATCCGGCAGCCTCACCGGCGGTGTACATTCCCATCGCCCGCCCGATGAAGCCGCCGATCAGGGCCCCGGCAATTCCCAGCAGGATCGTGACGATAAAACCCCCCGGATCCTTGCCGGGCATCAGCAACTTCGCGATGACCCCGATCACCAAACCGGAAACAATCGACGAGAGAATAGCCAACATCAGCGTCCCTCCCCTTCTTCCTGTGCGGGACAATGCAAAGGAGTTTCCATCCCTATACTCCAGAGCTGGGGGAATCGCAACCCCGACTCAGCCACACGTCGTGGGCAGGGCCACGGTGCGCGGTGGCGCGGCCGACGGCTGACGACTGACGGCCGATTGTTCTGTTTTGTCGATTGCCGATTGGCGACGGCGATTGCCGCTTGGCGAATTACGCGTGTGCGCGACGATCGTGGACGGCGAAGAGTGCCGGCATCCGCTGGCGCAGGAAATCCACCGCGTGGCTGCCCAGTGAGGCGCCGCTGAGGATCGTCGAGAGGCTGTAGTAGACAATCGCCGCGACGCCGGCCGAGGCCCAGAAGCCGGCTCCGGCGAACGTCGGTCCGAGCGCGGCGAGCGACGCCGTGCACGCTATGTCGATGGCAGCCGCCACCGTTCGCGGAGCCATTCTGAGCCGTCGCGCGCGCGCCTGCGACTTCCGTTCGTGGGTTGCCGCACGGCGATCTCCCCCCCGCGGCACGAGCGAGGGATCTTCGACGGCGCCGGGGCTGTGTCCAATCATCTCGGCCTGCGCCTTGATGATCCGCGCCGCACGGCGATCGCCTTGAGGAAACAGACGGCAGAACTCGTCGACGATGTCATCGGCGTCGAGGCCGACGGCTTTGGCGTAGTCGCGCACGAACGCGCGCGCGAAGATTCCCGAGGGCCACTTCGAGAAGTCGTTGCGCTCGAGTCCGAGCCAGAGATCCGCTCCGTCTTTCGTGACGGTAACGATGGTTTCGATGCTGATACCGCGCCGTTCACGTTCGCTGCGCAGCCGGGGACCGAAGGTATCTTTCTCCGACATGAGGATCTTTGCTCGCAGCAAAGATCACGCCGGGGGATCGCCGTCAGATCATTAACGATCCTGCCCCAGCACCAGCCGTGCGGCTTCAGTTTTGTAATCGCGGATCAAGTTTGGAGCAGTGATGGCGCCGTCTCTCGAGGACCTGACCGAACCGAAATTGAGATTTTGAGTCAAGTCTTCATCGGCTCGGTCAAGTCCGTCCGCGCGTCAGCGCGGCGTGATCAAGCTTATGACCTAGCGAGGCGAAGCCTCGACGGTCTCAGGCGCAGCCTCGCTAGGTTTTGCGTTGGCCGGTCTGGCTTGAGATGATGCGGGACGTGACCACGTTTTGCCTGGATATCCACGCCCGGTATCAGTGTCGCCACGCGGGGGCGTGCTGCGAGAGTTGGAGCGTTCCCGCCGAACCACGCGTCGTGGAACTCGTGCGAACACGCAAGGTACGGAGGTCCGGCATCGAGGGAGACATGTTCGTGTCGTCTCTCGAGAGCGGCGAGCCACAAGAATGGATGGTCGCGCGCGACGGTCGCGGGGATTGCGTATTCTTCGATCGCGACGCTGGGCGACTGTGTGTCATACATCGTGACCTCGGACCTGACGCGTTGCCGTCCGCGTGCAGGCATTTCCCCCGCAAGGTCGTGATCGATCCACGAGGTGTCTTGATCTCACTGACACACTTCTGCCCGACCGCCGCGGCCACGCTGTTGACGCGCGGTGAGCTGGCCATCGTCGAGGCGTTCCCTCCGCTGAAACTCGATCCACCAACCGAGGGACTGGATGCCAGGGACGCGTTGCCGCCGCTGGTGCGGCCTGGCCTTCTCTGTGACATTCAGGGCTACGATGCCTGGGAACGGTCAGCGCTGACAGTCTTCGCGGACGCGGATCATGACTTCGCAACCTGTCTCGATATCGTCGCTGCGGCCACCGAATCCATTCGCACCTGGCATCCGGACACCGCGTCGCTGGCGGATCGGGTCGCGATCGATTTTCACACAGCCCGAAGTTCACATCGGACACACGACTGGTCGTCGTCACGAGCTATCGCGCGGCTGCGGTCGCTCACGATGGGACAGGTTGGAGACGCTCTGCTGCCAATCGAGTCATTCGACGACACATGGAATGACTACCCGGGCAGGCGCCTCGCGTGGTTCGATGCCGGCATGAAGAAGTATCTCGGCGCACGGCTGTTTGCAAACTGGATCGCGTACCAGGGACGGGGGCTGCGGACGATCGTTGAATGGCTGCGGACATGTGCCGCCCTCGTGGGCCACGAGCTGCTGCGACAGACGAACGGATCAACATCACCACCCGTTGTCGCGACATTCATCGAGGCCGTTCGAAGCGCCGACCTTCTGCTCCTTCATGTGCTCGACAGCGCATCGTTCGCGCGACAGGCCGCCGCCATCGAGGAGTCTTGAAACTGAAACCTATCGCATCAGTCTGTCGGCGCTGATACCAGCGCCGCGAGCGCGCGAGCGAGCCACGCGACCGGCGCGAGCCGGCGAAGCGGCGAGCGAGGGCGCGGGCAGGGAGTCCGGGGGGCGAAGCCCCTGGGTTAAGAACGATGGAAACATCCGCGTTGAACCGGTTCCTGAAGTACGTTACCTACGACACCCGATCGGACGAACAATCCTCGACATTTCCGAGCACGCCCGGCCAGCTTGTGTTGCTCAACGAACTGGTGGTTGAACTCAAGGCCCTCGGACTCGAGGACGCTGCGATGGATCAATACGGCTACGTAATGGCCACGGTGCCACCGACGGCCGGCCTGGAACACGCGCCGGTCATCGGCTTCATCGCGCACGTGGACACTTCGCCCGAGATGCCGGGGCACAACGTTCGGCCGATTGTTCATCGCCACTACGACGGGCGCGATTTGGTTCTTCCAGACGACGCGTCGGCGGTGCTGCGCGCGTCTGACAATCCCGCGCTGTCAGCACAGATCGGCAACACGATCGTCACCGCTGCAGGCCTCACGCTGCTCGGATCCGACGACAAGGCTGGCGTCGCAGAGATCGTGGCCGCCGTCGAGTATCTGCTGGCCCATCGCGGCATTGGTCATGGCCCCATCCGGATCGCGTTCACGCCGGACGAGGAGATCGGCCGCGGCGCCAATCATTTCGACGTCGAGCGATTTGGCGCCACCTGCGCCTACACGCTCGATGGTGGCAGCCGGGGAGAGCTCGAATTCGAGAGCTTCTCGGCCGACGCCATCACCGTGAAGTTCAAGGGCTTCAACACGCATCCCGGGTACGCCAAGGGCCGGATGGTCAACGCCATCCGGGTGGCGTCGGATTTCGTGGCCCGATTGCCCCGCGACACGATGAGCCCTGAAGCGACCGACGGATACGAAGGCTACCTGCATCCCTATCAGATGCAGACGTCGGTCGATTACACGACGGTCAAGGTTCTCGTGCGGGATTTCGTGACGTCCAGGCTCAAAGACAAAGAGACGTACGTCCAGCAACTCGCGCAGGATGTCGTCCGCGGTTATCCTGGTTCATCGGTCGAGTTCGTGATCGACGAGTCGTACCGAAACATGCGAGAGGTGCTCGAACGCCACCCGCAGATCGTCGAATACGCGCGTCAGGCGATCAGGTTGTCGGGCATGGAACCGATCGAAAAACCAATCCGCGGCGGCACTGATGGATCACGCCTGTCGTTCATGGGCCTGCCGACGCCGAATCTGTTCGCCGGCGAGCACAATTTCCACTCGCGGCTCGAATGGGTCTCGGCCGAAGACATGGACAAGGCGGTTGAGGTGATCGTGCGCCTCTGTGAGGTCTGGGGATCGGCAGAACGGTAACTGCTGATTGTTGATTGCTGAATGCTGATTGAAGCGCTTCGCGCCAATCAACAATCAGCAATCAGCAACCTCACTGCATCGAGAAATTCACCGTCACCGTCATGATCACCGGGACGCGAACGCCGTTCACCTCGGTTGGCGTGAATTCCCACTGGCGTACCGCCGTGAGTGCGGCATCGTCCAATTGAGGAATCGAGCGCAGCACCTTTGCGTCGGAGACGCGACCGTCAACGTCAATGGTCGCCTCGAGGATGACGACGCCCGTGATCCCGGCGGCCTGGGCCTCCGGCGGGTAAAGCGGCCGGACGTCACGTGTCTTCGTCGGCGTTCGAATGTTTCCACCGACACGGACGGGCGCCATGCCGGATTTCGCGGCCGACGCATCGGTCGAGGGTGGCGGCGGGGGTGGCGGTGGCGGCGGCATCGGTCCGAGTGCGACAGTCCCCCCGTCGCTGCCGATGCCATTGCGCCGATTGCTCAGTGCGATGGCCCGATTCCGCAGGGCATCCGCTTCGGCAATCAGCTGCTGCTTGCGGACAGGATCGGTTTCCAGGTTCGCCTGCATCCTGAGCAGCAGGTTCTTGTAGGTGAGCGCGTCCATGTAATCCGGCTTGAGCGCCAACGCTCTGTCGGTCGCGGCAATGCCGCTCATCACATAACGCAACTGATCGGCCGGAAGGACACGGTGATCCTTGAAGGCCTTCTCCCAGTAGAAGGTGGCGACGATTTGCGGCGCGGTGGGGTCCGTCGGATCGAGCTGCTCGGCGGCCTCCAGCGCCGCCATGGTCTTGTCGAATTCTCCTTGCCGGTTGTAGAAGCCCGAAAGCGCCATGACGATCGGCTTGTTCTTTGGATTCGCTTGCCGGCCGCGCATCAGCGTCGCTTCCGCTTCGGGGTAGGCGCCGCGATCCTCTTGCAGCTTCGACAGCTCGATGTAGGCCGCAACGCCGTCGGGGGTTTGGGCAATCCGTTTGGACAGCTCCGCTTCGCGGGAAGCAGGCACGTCCGACGGTGCGGAGGCCGCGGTGCGATCGCGCGGTGGCTGAGATTGCGACGCAAGAGGTAAGGCGATCGAGAGGATCAACGCGGCAAACATCATGAACCTCCGTATCAGAATTGCTGAATGCTGATTTGGTGAATGCTGATTGAAAGCCGGGCAAATCGACACTCAGCACTCAACCATCAGCACTGCAACAGTCCTCCTGACTCAACCGTGTTGGAAGCGGCTCTCGTGATGATACGCCTGCTCACAATCGACTTGACATTGTCTACTAAATACTAAATAGTTAGTAGGTATGCGGAAGCCAAGCAGCACCCTTACACCCCAGGAACTCTCAATCATGAAGGTCGTCTGGCGGCAGGACACCCCAACCGTCCGCACCGTCTACGAGACCTTGCGCAAGACGCGACCCATCGCCTACACCACGGTGATGACGATGATGAACGTCCTGGAGAGCAAGGGGTACCTGGAGAAGAAGATCGTCGGCAAGGCGCACGTCTATACGCCGACGAAACCGAGAACTCAGGTGCTCGGCGCAATGGTCCGCGACTTCGTCGATCGCGTGTTCGATGGCGCATCCGGATCGCTGCTGCTGCATCTCGCCAAGGACGCGCGCCTCACCGAACGTCAGCGCAAGGCCGTCCAGCGAATAGTCGAGGAGATGGACGAATGATCGCGACCCTCGTCGCCAACCTTCTGCCCTGGAGCCTTCAGGCAGCCGGCATCGTCGCGGCCGCGGCTCTGCTGCCCTGGCTGTTCAGGCTCGACGTGGCAGGCGTGCGGTACGCGTACTGGCGCGCGGTCGCGGTACTGTGCCTCGCGCTGCCGTGGGTTCAGCCGTACAAGCATGGACAGACTGTGGCGGCCACGGTTAGCACCGACGCCGCCGCAGCCACATCACAAGCTCAATCTGCCGCCGTCGCAACCGGTCGTCTGGATTTGGGCGTGGTAGTGCTCGTCGTGCTCGCAGCCGGTATCCTGTTTCGCCTTCTGTGGCTGGGTGTCGGCCTTACCAGGCTGCGACGATTGCGGCGAGCCGCACTCATGGATCGGCCGGTGCTCGTCGATGCCGACTTACAGCCTGCGCTCGGCACGCACGCTGAGATCCGTTACGCCCACGACCTCCAGCAACCGGTCACCTTCGGCCTCCGCAGGCCGCTCGTTCTCCTCCCTGAGGTGATGCGCGGCCAGCCTTCCGAGATTCAACGAGCGGTCCTCGGTCATGAGTTGCTCCACGTGAAGCGCCGCGACTGGGCCTGGCTGATCGTCGAGGAGATCGCGGTGTGCCTCTTCTGGTTTCATCCGGCGAGCTGGTGGCTCGCATCCCGAATTCAGTGCGCCCGCGAGGAAGTGGTCGACGAGCTGGCCATCCTGCTCACCGGACGACGCAAGACCTACGTCGAAGCCCTGCTCGCGTTCGCTGATACCACGTCGGTCGTCCCGACGGCCGCGTTCGCCCGGCGCCGCCATCTCGTTCGCCGCATCGCGCTCGTTTCCAAGGAGGATGTCATGTCGTCACGACGGATCGTTGTTACCTGCGCCGCCATGGCGCTCATCGTCGGCCTCGGCAGCTGGTACGCGGTGTCGGCGTTTCCGCTGCGCAGCAGCGATCAGACCAGGACGGCCGCTTCACTCGAAGCCGGTCCGCTCGAGCTCAGAGCCCACGCCGTTACGCCGGAGAATCCAGTTCCGCGGCGCGTGCACTACGAGCCGGCAGTCGTTCCCGATTCGATTGACTCCCTTCGAGCCAACATCGGCGTGAGGGTGACGTTGGACGACGTCGGTCGGGTTGCGGAAGCCCGAGCCGTCTCACTGGAGTTTCATCGGCCTGGGCTCAGTTTCGACGCGTCCGCAGTCGACCTAGGCGCGCGAGGGACTCGCTCGCTTGAAGGTGTCGCGAATGCGGACAATGTGAACGTGGCGCAGGCTCGACAAACAATCGAAGCAGTGATCGATTCGGCTCTGACGTCGGTCCGTCAGTGGCGGTACGACCCTCCGTTCGAAGCGCCGCTCACGTTTACCGTCGCGGTGCGGTTTGCCAAGGGACCGGAAGTGATGGAATTCAAGCCCAGGCAGGAGGGCGACGCGCTACGCGTCGGCGGCGAAATAAAGCCGCCCAGGAAGATCAAGGACGTCAAGCCGATCTATCCGCCAATTGCGCGCGAAGCGGGCGTCGCCGGCGTCGTCATCATCGAAGTGCGGATCGGCACCGACGGCCGCGTCGAGGAGGGCCGGGTGTTGAAGTCGATCCCGCTACTCGATGAGGCGGCGCTCGACGCCGTCAAGCAGTGGCAATTCGAGCCGACGTTGATGAATGGTGCACCAGTGCCGCTGATGATGACGGTGACGATCAATTTTTATCCGGACGGGAAATAGTGAGATTCGCAGTTCGCTATTCGCAGTTCGCGGTTCGCGTCCACGTTCGCGACTCCGCCGCTTCGGCGGGACAGCTTTTCCTGGTGCGAAGCTGGCTCAGATCTGACACGCGACACCGACTCGTAGATCCGAGGATTCATCGATCCAGGGATTCGGGATTCGGGATTCGGGATTCGAGGATCAAGGATTCAGGATCAGTGATTAGCGATTAGCGATTAGCGATTCAGATGTCGAAGTCCCCTGTGACCGGCGCGTGGTCGCTCGTGCCGGTCTCTCGCTCAATCGTGCAGCCCCGCACGCGTTCGAACAACCGCTGACTTGCGAGCAGGTAGTCGAGTCGCCAGCCGATG
>JBKPNQ010000249.1:0-18636 GCA_046732715.1 Acidobacteriota bacterium
GGCATCGACTTGAGCCGATCCTGGGCCGAGACGGTGGCCTGCAGACCGACTGACACCGCGACGAGACCGATTGCGGCGACAAACCGCGAGAGAGACACCTTCACAAACATATGCTCCTTGCGCCGCTCGCGCGGTGGCACAAGCGGCGAAGTCCCCTAGCGCAGGCCTGCAAAAGCAGCGGCGTAACGCTGCACGATCAGCCCGAAAACGATTCCGGGATGTCAGGACGGACAGTTTTTAACGTGAAGTCATTGTAACCGGAGGCGGCACCGGAGTGGGACGACCGGGGACGTGCCCGGCAGGGGATGTCTCGTCTTCATTCGAGCAATCAACGTGCGTTCGAAAGATCACGTCTTCTGCACAACATCGGCAACCAGCAACCACCGGCCCGATGATTCCCGCTGCCAGATACGAACGTATGCGCCGCTTTGCGGGCTCGATCCTGTGACTTCATACGTTCCGTAGCTGTATCCAAGATCGCCAGACTGTGCGCTCTCTGCCATTCCGGTTGACGCAGTCATCGAAGAGGCATTTCCGTCGAGCCAGGATCGGATCGATTGAGGGCCGATCGCGGGCATGAAACCGCTGCGGTGAAGTCGTGAGCCACTCGTCACGACTGCTTCGTACGCCGGGCCCGCTCCACGCTCGGCAATTTGTGCATTCAACCGCTTGTCGATCTCGAGCAACGACGCCGTTGCGGCGGCGCCGGATTCGCTGCCGGAGTAACGCGACGACAGTTGAAAGCGCGTGAAGCCGGGGGCAAACGAAACCGCTTGCGGCGGCTGCGACCCGATATCGATGAAAACCCGCCACGGCCCGTTGGCGCGCCGGCGCCAGACGGAGAGATAGTTGCCGGGCGAAGGGGGCGAACCCGCAGTCGTGTGATCGACGAACGTCGACGGGCCGGTCAGCCATCCGAGTTCACCGCTCGACGCGATGTCTCCGGTTCGTGGTTCCCATGTCAGCTCGAGCTCGCTGAACGGGCGGCTCGGACGGTTACGCAGCCGCTCGGTTGCCGAAACCGGCTTCGGCGTAAACGCAATCGCATCGTCGGCGAAGAACTCCAGAAACGAGTCTCGGATTCCCTTCTGCGTTGCGGTTTTAGCAAACGCGCGTTCGGCGTTCACCATGGCGTCCAGTGATACCGGTGACGGGGATTGGGCCTGAACAAACGCGATGGCGCAAAGAACCACCGGAGCGGCAACCGAAATCTGTTTCATGGTGCCGATTCTTCCGACGCGAGTTGAGCTTGTCAACGTTGGTGGGACGAGTTCCTGGTAGCGCGGGGCGAAGGATCGGATGAAGTAGACTCTGCGCGGAGGAACTGCTTGGCCGCTATTCGCACGCTCGTCATCACGGCGGCAGCGCTCGCCGCCGTTGCCGTTTCCTATTCCAGGCCGGTCGCGCAAGCGCGAATCACCGGACCACTCGACCAGAAATTGTTCGCCGACATGCGCTGGCGCAGCATCGGTCCGCTGCGCGCCGGACGGACCAAGTCCGCTGCCGGACATCCCAGCCAGCCGTACACCTTCTATATTGGCGTCTGCAACGGAGGCGTCTGGAAGACTACCGACGCGGGCCGGACCTGGACGCCGATCTTTGACAGCCAGCCGACCGGCTCGATCGGTTCGCTGGTCGTCGCACCATCGGACCCCAACGTGCTGTATGTCGGCAGCGGCGAGGGTCTTGGACGACCCGATCTCTCCGTCGGGGATGGTGTCTACAAGTCGACGGACGCTGGGAAAACCTGGACTCACCTCGGCCTTCGCGACGGGCAGCAGATTCCGAATATCGCCGTTGACCCGGCAAACGCGAATCGGCTGTTTGTCGCTGTCGCCGGACATCCGTACGGCCCGAACGAGGAGCGCGGGATCTTTCGCTCGACCGACGGAGGCCAGTCATTCGAGAAAGTCCTGTTCAAGGACGTCAATACCGGCGGCAACGACGTGGATATCGATCCGTCCAACCCGTCCGTCGTGTTTGCCACTCTGTGGGAAGAGCGACAGGGCCCCTGGGAGAACGCGCAGTGGCGAGGAACCGGCGGCGGTATCTACAAGTCCACCGATGGCGGCACCAGATGGAAACAGCTGACGAACGGACTGCCGGGCAACGGCGCGATCACACAGGCCAACCTCGCCATCGCGCCCAGCGATCCCAAACGCGTCTACGCCGCGATTGCGGTCAACGCGGCGACGTCGTTTTACCGCTCGGATGATTCCGGCGAAACCTGGATGCCGATCACCCAGGATAACCGGCCGGTCGGCCGGATCGGCGGCGGCGACCTGCCCGTACCCATCGTGAATCCCAAGGACGCTGACACGCTGATCAGCGCGAGCACAGTCGCCTACAAGTCAACTGACGGCGGCAAGTCCTGGGTTCCATTCAAGGGCGCGCCGGGCGGTGACGACTATCAGAATGGCTGGATCAACCCCAACGATCCGAACATCATCCTGCTCGTCGCCGATCAGGGCGCAGTCGTCACGTTGAACGGCGGCGACACGTGGAGCTCCTGGTACAACCAGTCCACCGCACAGCTCTACCATGTCAATACCGACAATGATTTTCCGTATCGCGTGTGCGGTGGTCAGCAGGAAAGCGGTTCGGCCTGCGTATCGAGCCGAGGGAACGACGGGCAAATCACCTTCCGCGAATGGCACCCGGTCGGCGTCGAAGAGTGCGGATACGCGGTTCCCGATCCCAAAAATCCCGACATCGTCTATGGCGGCAAGATTACGCGTTACGACCGACGGACGACGCAGAACCAGAACATCAGCCCGGTTGCCGGCGGACGCGGCGGTCCTGCGCCACCACCGGGTACGCCTGCCTATCGCACGGTACGAACGCTGCCGGTAAATTTCTCGCCGGTCGACGAACGGACGCTGTTTTTCGGGAACAACTATCTCTGGAGGACGATCGACGGCGGGGTCACCTGGAAGCGCCTCGGCGACGACCCGACCCGCAAGGCCTACGACCTTCCCGCGACGATCGGCAAATACTCAGACCCTTCGCTGGCGATTCAGCGTGGTGTGATCTATTCGATCGCGCCGTCGTACGTCGACGTCAACCGCATCTGGATTGGAACAGATGACGGCGTGATCAAGACAACCGCGGATGGCGGACTCACGTGGAAGGACGTCACGCCTCCAGCACTGCAGCCCTGGATGAAAGTCTTCAACATGGACGCCGGGCGCTTCGATGCTCGCACCGCCTATGCGGCGGTAAACACGCTGCGCCTCGACGACATGCGTCCGCATCTCTGGCGCACCCATGACGGTGGCGCGACGTGGACCGAGATCAACTCCGGGATGGAAGACGGCGGTCCGACGAGCTCGATTCGCGAAGACCCCAAGCGAAAGGGCCTGTTATATGCCGCATCGGAACGTCGCGTGTACGTCTCGTTCGATGACGGCGATCACTGGCAGTCACTGCAGTTGAACATGGCGCCGTCATCCGTCCGCGACATCATCGTCAAAGACGATGACTTGGTGGCCGCTACGCACGGACGCGGATTCTGGATCCTGGATGACGTCACGCCGCTGCGGCAGATCGATGCGGCAATCGCCGGCCAGGATGCTGTCCTGTTCAAGCCGCAGACCGCGTATCGCGTCAGATGGAACACGAATACGGATACGCCATTACCGCCCGACGAAGCCGGAGCGCTCAATCCGCCAGAGGGGGCAGTCATCGACTATTACCTCAAGGAGTCATCGACGAGTCCGGTGACGCTTGATGTGAGCGACACCGACGGGCGGCTGGTGCGTCACTACTCGAGTTCCGATCCAGTCGTGCGTCCGGATCCGATCAACGGCAATCTTCCGATTTACTGGTTCAGGCCTCCCATGGTGCTCTCGACATCGTCGGGCATGCACCGCTTCACATGGGACGTTCACTATCAGCCGCTCGCCGGCGGGGGCGGCGGCCGTGGCGGCCTTCCGATCGCCGCGGTCGGATACAACACCGTGCCGGCGCCGACGACACCGTGGGTGAACCCGGGAAAGTACACCGTCAAATTGACCGTGAACGGGAAATCCTATTCTCAGCCAATCGCGGTGAAGCAGGATCCAAGAGTGAAAACGCCGCCGCTCGTCATGCAACGCGTCTATTCACTGACGAAAGCAGCGTACACCGGCGCTGCCGACGCCCAACACGCTGCGCAGGCGGCACAGACGCTTCGCGATCAGATTGCCACACTGAAGCCTCAGGCGACCGGCGCGATCGCGGGGGCGCTCGACGCGTTCGATAAGAAAGTGGAGGCGGCATTCAGCCCGGCCGGCACCAGCGGTGCGGTCGCATCGGGTCGTGGAGCTGGCGTGCCTCAACCGGCGGCAGGCGCTCCGGGCGGGCGCGGTGGACGTGGCGGCCGCGGCGGTGCTGAAGCAGGTGGATTCGGCGGAGCGTCGAATGCGCCCGCTGCCGCACTGATGGCGGTGATGAACTCGCTGCAATCGGCGGACGTTCAGCCCACGGCGCTGCAAGTGAACGCAATCGAGACGGCGCTGACGAACGCTCGCGCCGCGATGGCTCGCTGGAACGCGCTGAAAACTACCGAGCTCACCGCATTGAACGCGCAGTTGAAGGCCGCAGGTCTGGCCACGATCGGACAGGCACCCTAGGCCGACCGTCTCATCAACCGCACGATGAGCCCGAGCAGAATCGCAACCGCGATCGCGAGAAAGATCCAGAACTGAAACGAAGTCACCAACGCGGGGCGCGCGCTGCGGGAAGAGCGCTCGGCGAGAGGCGTCACCTCTGCCGCCTCCGCGTTTAAGAGGTCGGCGGACACGAGCGCAAGATCGTACCGAGCGGCAAGCAGATCGGTCCGGCCATACACAAGCAACAGCGCCGATCGAGCCGGCCGGTAGAAGCGCAGCCGGTACGAAGGCAGCAACAAGCGAACGGCGGTTATGGGCAGCGCGCTGTTGTCCCCTTCATCTATCGACAGCCACAGTTCGGACGCATCGCCAGGTGCAACCGATAACGTGAGCGCGCCTGCAGCCTCCTCTGAGTCAACGTGCCCCCACGTGGTCGCCGCGATAGTCTCGAGTCGCGCGTTGCGCGAACGTCGATCGGGCGACCGGACGACAGCGAGTTGCACGCTGCGTTGAAACACACGTGCGGACGTCTCGATCGCAATCTGAGACCCCGGCAGGTTTGGGCATGGCAGCTGGAGACGATAATTCGACGAGTTGGGTCGCTTGACGCCACCGCGCACACTCACTGGCGGATCCGCGCGTTCAGGCGTCAGCGGCACCACCAGAGGATCGTCACGGTGCTCGACGATATACGGAACCTGCCGATTGGCAGCGTCCAGGATTCGAACGTCGGCGAAGTGTTCATTTGGCCCGCGGCTGTGCGCAAGCGCCAGAGGATCGACCACGAGCGCGACAGCGCCGGGCCGCCCGTCAGGAATCGTTCGATGGAAGGCAAAGAGCGCTGGATCCAGCGGTGCGCCGAGCTCCGGCTGCTGGAACGAGGCGAGTGAGACCGCTGCGGCGGCGAGCCATGCGGCCGTCAGAACCGATCGCATCACGTCTGTTCCTCGGGCTTGGCCAGCACGAACTTCTGCAGCGCCACCGACACGAGCGCCAGTGACATGGCGAGCCCGACGAAGGACCCAACTCGGTAGAGCCCTTCCAGAGACGACAAATCGTACAAGAAACACTTGAAGGTCGTGAACGCGATGAGCGCCAGGGACGCGACGCGGCCAACGCGGCTGTGGAGATAAATACATGCGGCCAGCAGCGCCATGCCGAACCCCAGCCATCCGATTGTGTAGGTCAGATCCTGCGAAACGGTAGCGCCGAACCGGAACATGATCGTCGGGCCCGTTGCGTAGAAGTCGGCGATTTCAATATTCAGCAGCAGAAACAGCAAGATCACCGCGCCCGCCGACAGGAGTGACGATGAGTTGCGCTCCGCCGACGAGTCGTCTCGCCCGGATGGATACAGCCACCACGCCGCCAGCAGAAACGCCGCCGCACAGACCAGATACGCGTAGAGATACCAATTGAGGATGCGCATCTGGCCTCTGGGCTCGTAGAGCAGGATCTCGGGGTTCATGGCCAGGCGAACGAACACGGCGCCGAAGAGACCAAGCGACCAATAGTGCAGACCTCGGTGCCGGATCCTCTTGAACAACCACGCAAGCGCTGCGCCTTCGAGCGCCCAGCCAATGGTGATCCATTGTCGATGAAGCTGCAGCGGGATGGCGACGGTGACAAATGCCAGAGCGGTTCCTGCGACCAGCGCGAGACGTCCGATGTCGCGGGCGCCTGGCCGCTCCATTCGCAGCAACTGCCGCAGCAGCAGCGCCATCACCGCACCTTCGGCGACCGGGAGTGCGCCGACAATCCATCCGTATCCACCGGCCATGAGCGCTGCACGTGCGGCAAAGAGGAACATGAAACTCGCCAGCACCGCCGCGATCGACGGTTCCCGATCGCCTTGCGCGCGACGCCCCAGGACCAGCGGGTAGGCGATGAACACGGCGTAGATCGCGAACGACAGGAGTAAGAGCTGCAACCAGCCGACAGTAAGAGCGTCGGTCGCCCATTGGACCGCAACCGCGTAGCAGCCCGCGAAGACGGCCCCGATGGTCACACGGCGCCAGCGCTCGATCGATGTGAGCGACAGCAGGAGGGCAAGGTTCGAGACATGTGCCGCGATGACAAAGCCGAACCAAATGACACCCGCACCGCTGCGTGCGGCGATAATCGCCGTCACTTCGCCGAGAAACAGGAGAGCCGCTGCGCCTTGCCGGACAAGACCGTCCTTGTCGATGGGCATCCAGAGCAGCGCAAAGAGGCTTGCCGCCGCGGACGCGACCAGTCCAACCAGCGCCCAGGACGGTCCTGCCGCGTATGTCCAGGCAGCCACGACGGTACCCGCCGCGGCTGCACCGACCACGTGCAGCACCGAACGACGCGTCACAAGCGAGACGGTGCTCGAAGTCAGCGTCAGCACCGCCAGCGTGCCGAAGAGAGGCCCTGGCGGAATCGACCACGCTGGGTTGGTTGAGATCGCGAGGACAAATAGATGTCCGACGAGGCCCAGATACAACCCTTCCCCGACACCGACCGCGCTCGCGGTTGTTTTCTCTGTCCATCGATTCACCCAGGCGTGACCAGCGAATGTCACGAGGGTCAGACCTGTGAGAACCGCCAATGAGGGCACGACGCCCACGGCGGCTCCGGCGCGCATCCACCAGCTGGCGAGCACGATCCAGGAGAGGAGGCTTCCGACAACCGACACGAACGGCAGCCCGCCGGATCCGCTTTCGATGAACAGGCCGGCGTTTAGAATTGCGAGCAGCAGCGCGAGTGCCCACAGTGCAGCAGGACTGACCGTTCCGAGCGACAGGAACAGCAGCAGCCCAAGGCTTGCGATCAGCACCAGACCGCCGCCGGCTCTCGGTTCGAGCGGGCGGCCGATCCTGCGAGCCGCCAGCGGAATCACCGTTGCCAGGAGTCCGAAGGCACCGTAAATCGCGACCGCGGTGCCCAGCCGATCGACGTCGAGGTACGTCGACGACCAGACGGCCTGCGTGGCGACGGTAAAGAACGCGGCGATGAAATAAAGCTCCCCTCTGCGATCGCTGATGGCTCGCCAGGCAATGATGAGCACGAGGACGAAGACCAGGGCAAACAGCAACCGCGGATCGGCGAAAGCGGGCTCCATGCGTGCCAGCACCGCCGGCACAAACAGCAGCAATGGCGCGGCGAAGTCCGCCGGGCCGCCGATCGAATCGAATCCGAGAAACCGCGAGGCGACGGGTGCCCCCGCATAGAACGCGACGAACAACGAGCAGAACACGAGCGGGGGCAAGTAGGCTCCATTCGTGTATGAGAAGCCGAGCCAGCTCGCCATCACGACGAGCGTCGCCCACGCACCGGCCAGATGAAGAAGGGAACGGCGTCGCGCGACTGCAACCACAAAGAGGCCGGCGTCCACGAGCAGAAGAAATCCTAGCAGCAGCCACGGACGGCTGCCGTACGCGGGGACGCCGCTCAAATACACCACAAACAAGAGCGGCATGATGGCAGCGCCAAGCGCGGTGTACTCGAAGGCGGAGTCAGCGCCAGCGCCGGATTCTTTCGAAAGCACCCGGCCGCGCGCGATCGCCAGGCCCGCGAGTGCGGCAAGCGGAAACACGGCGAAGATGCCCATTCCGAGAGGCAGGGATGCGGCGTCGAGGAATTTGAGCACCCAGATCCATTGATAGATGGCCGTGAACAGGACCGTGAGCGCCGTCAGCAACGGCCAGACCTGGCGATACGCGACCCACGCCAGCCCGATATTCAAGAGCATCAAGTATGCGAAGAGCGGGATCGGACGATTTTCCCCGGTCGAGAGCAGCGCTGGCGTTGCAAACCCTCCTAGGAGTCCGAGCACCGCGATGAAGAGCGACTCCCGACGGATGGAGAGGAGCACCGCGACGGCCGTGACCATCGCGAGCAGGACGAACGCCGCAAGCGAAGGGATCAGATTCCAGAGCGCATGAGCCGCAAAGAACGTCGAGAAGAGGACGGCGATTGCGGCAGCGTCGAGCGCGTTCGCGGTCACCGGATAGCGTCGAGCAGCCTTCAGCTCGCAGACGACAAGCAGTGAAACGCCCACCGCGGTGCCAATCAGGACGCGGATGGGCGGCTGCAACCAACCGTGCTCGACCGAGTACTTCAGGAAAAACACCGCCGCCAGGACGAGCGCAATCCCGGCAATGGCCGAGAAGAGCTTCACGCCGACGAGGCTTTCGAGGTCGAAGGCGGATGGCGGCGGAGGGGCCGAAGTCGGGCGTCGCGGCGGTGGCGGCAGTGACGGCGGCACCAACGGTGGCGTCACCGGTTTCGCGGCAGTTGGCGGACGTGGCTCGCTGACCGGCGGTGACGCGACGGGGCGCGTCGGGGCTGGAGGTTGCTGCGCGCGTTCCCGCTCGCGCGCACGCTCCGGCCAGGGGTCTTCTTTCGGCGTGACTGGCGGCGCTGCGGGTGAAGCCGGCGGTGGGGCGGGCGCGGGTCGGACCTGCGCCAGTTCAGGCCACGGATTCTCGCGCGGCGCCGTCGGCGCGACCGAGGACGGCGCCGGCGGCACAACCGGAACGCGGGTGACCGGCGAGGGCGGTGCCACCGGCGACGTGGGCGGTTGGCTGACCGCGCCAGTCGCCACCGGATCAGCGGCGGCTAGATCGGCTGGGCGTGCCGCGCCGTGTGAGGTGCGAGGCTCTCGCCTGAGCTCGCCCACGAGCGTCGACAGCCTGTCGATCGTGACCTGCTGATCGCGTATCGTGCCGGACAGTTCCTCGACACGCGCGCGGGTCCGGCGCGAGGCAACCCAGGACGCGATTGGGAGGACGAAAGGAATCGACGCCAGCAACAGCCCGAAAACGAGCACGTCTGCGACCTCCGCGGGGCGTGACAGGTTGTGGGGGCCGCCCACATCTTACCAGCCTCCGGCTTGAACGGATCAGCCGTCCTACTCACCGGCAACCCCGACGCCTCATCCGCGCAACGGTGAGCAGAAATAGGACGAAGTGGAAACCGGCCTGGACGTAAAGCGTGGTGAAATGAGATGCAACGTGACGGCTACCGACCCTGAATCGCCAGCGGCACCACCCGCTCCACCGCTCGTGGTCGGCGTCGCCGGCGGGTCAGGCTCCGGAAAGACCACGGTCGTGCGGCGGATCATCGAGAGCATCGGCGACGATCAGGTGACGGTACTCGAGCACGATCATTACTACCGCGATCGCAACGACCTGCGCCTCGAAGAGCGGGCGTCACTCAATTACGATCATCCTGATTCGCTCGAAACCGACCTGCTCGTCCGTCATTTGCACGAGCTTCGTGCCTGGCGTGCGGTCGAGATCCCGACCTACGACTTCGCCCGCCACGCCCGGCAGGCGGTGACCGTGCCGGCATTTCCTCGCAAGGCGATCATCGTCGAGGGCATTCTCATCTTCGCCGATGCGGGGCTGCGCGCGCTGATGGACGTCAAGGTCTTCGTCGATGCCGACGATGACACCCGCTTTATCCGCCGGCTCCAGCGCGACATCGCCGAACGCGGACGCACTGTCGCCTCGGTCATCGAACAGTATCTCGGGACCGTCAAGCCGATGCACCTCGATTTCGTCGAGCCGAGCAAGCGCTACGCCGACATCATCATTCCGCTGGGCGGCCACAACACGGTCGCGATCGACATGCTGCTGACCCTAATCCGCAGCCTCGCCGCGCGCTAGGCGCGTTCCCGCGCTCATCGCCGTCGACGTGATTTCACCGGGCCGTAATCGGTCAAGACGTTGTCATAATGCTGCCCTTCAAGCATGACCACGACCGAGCGCCGCAGCCACGAGTCGAAGCTCCCGGACTGGATGGGTCCGCTGCTGCTCATGGTCGCGCTCGCCGTGATTCATACCTGGCCGCTCGCGCTCGCACCCGGCACGCATTCGCGAAACGACAATGGTGACGCACAGCTGAACGCATGGATCCTCGCGTGGATCGAACACCGGCTGCCGCGAGATCCGATGCACCTGTTCCAGGCCAACATCTTCTATCCCGCCAAGGACGTCCTCGCGTTTTCCGAACCGCTCATCGTCCCGGCCATCCTTGGCGCTCCCTTGGCGTGGCTCGGCGGATCGCCTGTGCTCGTCTACAACCTGATGGTGATCGCCGGATTCGCCTTGTCGGCGTTTGCCGCATATGCGCTCATGCTCCGCTGGACGCACGATCGGATCGCCGCGGTGCTCGCGGGAGCGACATTTGCGTTCAACACCCACACGTTGACACGTCTCGCCCACGTGCAAGGTCTTCATCTCTACGGCCTGCCGATGGCGCTGCTGGCCACCGATCGCATCATCACGGAGGGTCGCACTCGTCACGGCATCTGGCTCGCCGCCTGGATGATTGTCCTGGCGTACACATCCGGCTACTTGCTGGTGTTCGCGTCGATTGCCATAGCCATCGCGTTGCTCGTGCGGGTGGGCGAATGGCTGCCGCGCTGGCGCGCGGTGCTGGCAGCTCTCGCCGTCGCAACCGGAGTCGCCGCGCTGGTGATCCTGCCGCTCTGGATCCCGTATCATCGCGCCGCCATTGAACAAGGAATGGTGCGATCGCTCGAGGCCGTCGCCGAGTACTCCGCCACGCCGAAGGGATACCTCGCGGCCGCCGGTCGCATCCATATGGCCACGTGGAGCGGTGGGTTCTTCAAAGATCCGGTCGACAGCTTCTTTCCGGGCATCGTGCTGATCGTGATGACGGTCGCCGCCATCGTGCTGGCGTTTCGCGGTGACAGGAACGCCGAACAGGCGCTGATCCGGAGCCGCGTCCTGATGCTGGCGGTGATCGGCGCAGCCGGTGTCGTCCTCTCCTTTGGCACCGCGACGCCGGTGTACGGCTGGGTCTATCGCATCTTTCCGCCGATGCATGGCCTGCGCGCGGCGGCACGCTTCGGCAACCTGTTCTTGCTGGCCATGTCGGCGCTCGGCGCCCTCGGCCTAGCGCAGCTGCGGCGACGGCTGCCCTCTTCCACCGCTGCGGCGGTTGGCGTCGCGGCGATCGTGCTGGCGAACGCAGAGGCCCTGCGTGCGCCATTCCCGTACCGGCCGTTCACCGGCATTCCACGCTTGTACGCGCTTCTCGCCGACCAGCCGCACGTGGTCCTGGCCGAAGTGCCGTTCTACCCGCGGCAGGCGGTCTTCGAAAACGCCGAGTATGTGCTCAATTCGACGGCACACTGGCAGCCGTTGATGAATGGCTACAGCGGGTACACGCCGGCCAGCTACGTGGACTACGCCAACGTCTTCTGGTATTTCCCGCGCGACTACGCGATCGACGCGATGAAGCGCGCCGGGGTCACGCACGTGATGGTCCACCCCGATCGCTTCGGACGCGAAGCGGCGGATGTCATCCGTCAGCTGGACGGGAGACAGGATTTCGAGCTGCTCGGCACCGGTGCGCGAGGACTGCGACTCTATCGCCTGCGCTGAGTCGCACTTCGCGGTTCGCAATTCGCAATTCGCAATTCGCGGTTCGCGGGTTCGCGGGTTCGTCCGCCGCCGCGGCTTCGCTCCACGACGAGACAGGCGGTGATCCGCGATTCAAAGATTCGACGATTGAGGAGTCAAGGATGAGCGATTCAAGGATGAGCGATTCAAGGATGAGCGATTCGGGATCAGGGATGAGCGATGAGGGATTCCACTATCCAGTCGATCCGAACCCACCGCGCGATTCGGTGCGCACGGCATCGACCTCTTCCCAGCTCACGCGCGTCGCCGGCAGAAACACACCTTGGGCAATCCTGTCCCCCGGCCTGATCTGAACCGGATTCTCCGTGAAGTTCAGCACCGCAATCTTCACCTCGTCTGCCGGCCCGCAGTAATCCGGATCGACGATCCCGACGCCATTCGCTACCATCAGGCCTCGCTTCAGCGGCGTGCTGCTGCGCGCGAAAATTCCGAGAAACATGCCGCGAGGCACTTCAATCACAAGACCCGTGGGCACGAGGACGACTTGCCCCGGCGGAATCGTCGTGTCGCTCGCCGCCGCGAGATCGAACGCCGCGGCGCCCTCGCTCTCGTAACGAGGTAATGGAATCGAGGACGACAGTCTCTTGATGCGTACGATGGTCATATCAATTGACGATTGCTGATTGTTGATTTACCGCGCGTATTATATGGGCGATGCGCGCCGCGGGACTCGTGCTCATCGCGATCCTCACAATGCAGACTCAGACGCCGCAGCCATCGCGTCCACGTGCGCGCGATCTTGGAATCGTGCCCGGGGTGATGGAACCTGGCCCCCTCAACGCCATCACCGATGTCGGCGGCGTCCTCGTCGGGCAGACGACAATCGTTCAGGGAGACGACGTCCGGACCGGCGTCACCGCAGTCCGGCCTCATGGTGGCAATCTGTTTCGCGAGAAGGTCGCCGGCGCGGTGTTCGTCGGCAATGCCTTCGGCAAGCTGGCCGGATCGACGCAGGTCGAGGAGCTGGGCACGATCGAGTCGCCAATCGTGCTGACCAATACGCTGTCGGTCGGGGTCGCGATCGACGCGGTCGTGCGCTGGACAATTGGCCAACCGGGGAACGACGCCGTTCGATCGGTGAACGCGCTCGTCGGCGAAACCAATGACGGATCGCTGAATGACATCCGTGGCCTGCATGTAACGCGCGAACACGTGACAGCGGCCATCACCGGCGCAAAGACCGGCGTCGTCGACGAAGGCGCAGTCGGCGCTGGCACGGGAACGGTCGCCTTTGGCTGGAAAGGCGGCATTGGCACTTCGTCGCGCCGAGTACGCCAGCAGGACGATACGTGGACGGTTGGCGTGCTGGTGCAGACAAACTACGGCGGGCGCCTCGTCATCGACGGGGTTCCGGTGTGGAAGACGCTCACCCCACCGCGGCGACCTGCCGGATTGCCTGCCGGAGCCGATGGCAGTTGCATGGTGGTTGTCGCCACGGATGCTCCGCTTGACGCGCGCGACTTGAAACGGCTCGCCGCGCGGGCGATTTTTGCGCTCGCCCGTACCGGCTCGACCTACGCGAACGGCAGCGGTGACTTCGCGGTGGCGTTTTCCACACATCCTTCGCTGCGCGTCACCGCCGCGAGCGGTCCGCAGCCACGGACGGTCCTTCCCACCGACAACATCTCGGGCCTCTTCGAAGCCGCGCTCGACGCGACCGAAGAGGCGGTCTACAACTCGCTCCTGAAAGCCACCGACACGACGGGGAACGGACAGACGGTCGGCGCGCTGCCTCTCGAACGTCTGAGAGATCTGTTCGCGAAGTACGGCCGTTGATCCGCCGTCGCCGTAGAATTGTGTCGGCTCGGGAGAAACTGCCGCCGGACCCGAGGCAGACGTGTTCAATAAGGTGCGTCGTCGACAAGGCTCAGAAAAACAAACGCTGAGGAATCGCACAGATGTCTTACGACCGCTTCATCCCGACCGTTGTCCTTGCCCTGAGTGTGGCCGGTCCTGCCCTCATCGGCCAGTCTCAACCTGCGATGGACAAACCCCCGATCGGGCCCTTCGACTCCCTGCATTTCCGGCCCCTGGGTCCGGCGTCAATGTCCGGCCGCATATCCGACTTGGCGGTGTACGAAGCAAACCCCGCGATCTACTACGTCGGAACCGCGCATGGTGGCGTCTGGAAAACGGTGAACAACGGCACGACCTTCGAAGCGCAGATGCAGGACCGCGGATTGATGTCGATCGGCGACGTCGCCATTTCTCAAAACAACCCTGACCTGGTCTGGGTCGGCACCGGCGAGTCCAACAACCGGCAGAGCACCTCGTGGGGCGACGGCGTTTACAAGTCCGTCGACGGCGGGAAGACGTACGCGTTCATGGGACTTCGGACGTCGCGCTACATCAACCGGATCTTGATCGATCCGCGGAACAACGAGACCGTGTTCGTCGCATCGACAGGCAGCCTGTGGGGCCCCGGCGGTGACCGGGGAGTTTATAAGACGACGGATGGCGGCAAGAACTGGAAGCCGGTGCTGAAGGTTGACGACGACACCGGCGCGAACGATCTGGTGATAGACCCTGCCAACAACCAGGTTCTTTACGCGTCGACATATCAGCGGCGTCGCACCGCGTGCTGCATGAACGGCGGCGGGCCTGGCAGTGGCATCTGGAAGTCAACCGACGGCGGAGAGACCTGGAAACGACTGACGAACGGGCTCCCGGAAGGCGCGCTCGGGCGAATTGGCCTCGACATCTCGCGGAAGCGTTCGAGCATTCTCTACGCGTCCGTTGAAGGTCCCGTCGCCGCGGGTCGAGGGCGTGGTGGGGCGCAGGCTGGCGGCGAAGAAGCCCCCGGTGCCGCAGGCGGCGGTGCACAGGCAGGCGGCGGCGGTTTTGGAGGACGCGGCGGCGGTCCACTCAATCCCAACGATCCGACCGGTCTCTATCGTTCCGACGACGGCGGCACGACCTGGAAGAAAGTGAACAACGCGAATCCCCGGCCGATGTATTTCAGCCAGGTGCGCGTCGACCCGAATGACGCTGACACGGTCTATCTGGGTGGTGTGGGACTGCATCAGACCCTCGATGCCGGCAAGACGATTGCGACCGACATCGCGCAGCCGATCCATGACGATGTGCATGCGATCTGGATCGACCCGTCAAACTCAGATCACCTGATCATCGGCAACGACGGCGGGCTGGCTTATTCGTACGACCAGGGAAAGACGTGGATGTTCGTGCCCAACCTCCCGGTCGGCCTCTTCTATCACGTCAGCTACGACATGGCGACGCCGTTCAACGTCTGCGGCGGCATGCAGGACAACTACGACTGGTGCGGTCCGAGCGCCGTCCGCGGATCGCAAGGGATCGCGAATCATCACTGGACGACGATTCAGGGCGGCGATGGTTTCGTCGTGCTTCAGGATCCGGAGTCTCCCCGCGTGATCTACAGCGAGTCTCAGGACGGCAACATGGTCCGGGTCGATCGCGTGACTGGTGAAACGATGTCGATTCGGCCGCAGGCTGCCACCGGCGAGCCCGCGCTGCGATGGCACTGGGACACGCCAATCATCCTGTCGCCTCACGATCCGAAAGTCGTGTACACGGCGGCGCAGAAGGTGTTCCGATCGGCGGACCGCGGACTCTCCTGGACCGCGGTCAGCGGTGACCTGACCAGCGACGCCAAGCGCGACGACATCGTCACGATGGGGGTCAAAGGCAGCGAGATTCGTCTCGCCAAAGACGATGGCATCGTGGCGTGGCCGACGATCGTGTCGCTCGCCGAGTCGCCGAAGCGGGCCGGGCTTCTGTATGCCGGAACTGACGATGGCAACCTGCAGGTGTCGCGCGACGCCGGGAAGTCCTGGGCCAGCCTGTACGCGAAGCTGCCAAACGCACCGAAAGGCGCGTTCGTGTCGGAAGTCGTTCCGTCCCGATTCGACGACGGAACGGTCTACGTCACGATCGACGATCATCGCCAGAACAATTTCGACACCTATATCTACGCGAGCAATGATTTCGGCCAGACGTGGCGCTCGGTCAACGGGGATCTGAGCGGCGAGGTGATCAAGACGCTGACCGAGGATCTCAAGAACCCGGACGTCCTCTACGTTGGCGCGGAAACCGGACTTTTCGTCTCAACCGATCGGGCAAAGAGCTGGACCAGGGTCCGCAGCAACCTGCCGACGGTTCGCATCGATGAAATCGTTCTGCATCCGCGCGACAACGCGATGATCCTCGCGACGCACGGCCGTGCCCTCTGGATCCTCGATCACCTGGAGCCCATACAGGAGTACGCGGCGGCGCAAACGACTACGGCCGATGCGAAGCTGTTCACACCGCAGCCGACGGCGATGTACCGGCGCCCGGCGCGCGATCGCAACTACGAGTTCTGGGGAGACCAGACGTTCTTCGGCGAAAACCCACCGCAGGCGGCGGTGATTTCCTGGTTCATGAAGCGCCAGGCCAGCGAGGTGAAGCTCAGGATCAGCGACGCTGCAGGTCGCGAGGTGCGCGAGATTTCGGGACCGCCCCTCGCCAACAGCGGCAAAGCGGGACTGCAGTCAGCGTGCTGGGATCTGCGCATGCAGCCGGTGGCGGTTCCAGCGGGACCCGGTGGCGGCTTCGGTGGACGTCAAGCCGGTGGCGGCGCGGGCGGTGCTGGCGGCGGGGGCGGACGTGGCGGTCAGCAGACCGTGAGCCCGTTCGGTGCCGGTTGTAACACCGGAGGCGGCGGTTTCGGCGGGCTCGGAGGTTTTGGCGGAGGCGGTACCAGCCCCGGGCCGTTCGTGCTTCCAGGTGTCTACCACGTCTCGCTCGTCGTGGACGGCAAGGCCGTCGATACGAAGCCACTGCGCGTGCTCGACGATCCCGAAATGGCGCTCACTAGCGTCGAGCGAAAGAAGCTGTTCGACATGGCGATGGAAATGCAGGAGTTGCAGAAGCACGGCACTGACGTCGTCAACGCGCTGACCCCATTGAACACCAAGGTCACTGAACTGGCGAACCAGGTGAGCGAAAGTACGGACATTCCAGCTGACGTGAAAGCGTCATTCGATCAGCTGCGCAAAGACCTGACGGAGATGATGCCGAAGTTCGTGCAGCAAGGCGGCGGGCGCGGGGGGGCCGGCGGTGGCGGCGCTGCGCCTGGCGGCGGACGTGGTGGAGCGGCGAACGACAACGTGATGGCACAGGTTGCCCAGGCGAAGACTGGATTGATGGGCGGGATGTGGCCGGGTGAACAGACGATCAAGGCCTACAACGACTCGAAGGCGAAGATGCCTAAGGCGATCGCCGAAGCGAATGCGCTGATCGCGACGGCGCAGACGCTCAGCACCGCGCTGACGAAATACAACATCACGCTGCCGGTGACGACGCCGACAAAATGAATCGTAGGCTTCCAGCTGCCAGCGTCCAGCTCAGATCACCGTCGTCTTCTGAGCGGGGAGCTGGGAGCTGGTAACTGGAAACTCTTATTCCGCCGTCCCCTGAAGCAGCGGCTCCATCGGCACCGTCTTGGCCCCGTGCTCGTCGCAATACGAATAGGTCATCGACGATCCGCCGTACATCGCCACGCCGGCGTGCTCGCCTTTCTTGCTGAGGACGTAGAAGCTGATGTTGAAGTTGGGCTCCCCGCGTTTGTTCAGCAGGCGTTTCTCGAACGTATTGCTCTTGATGCGGCGGAGCGCGGCCATGCCGGCGTCCTTCGGATGCGCGCCGCGGCGCATCTCTTCCACGACCATGAAGGAACAGAGATTATAGAGATTGGCCTCTCCCCGCCCGGTCGATCCAGCCGCGCCCACCTCATTGTCCACATACAGTCCCGCCCCGAGGATCGGCGAGTCGCCAACCCGACCTGGAATCTTGAACGCCAGACCGCTGGTAGTGGTAACGCCACAGACGTCTCCCTTGGCGTTCACGCCATCGCAATTGATCGTCCCGTAAAAATGGTTCGCGTCGATCAGGCCTTCCGCGATCATCTGGAGCTCGATTCGCCGCTGGGCCTCCTGGCGCTTGACTGGATCGAGGTAATGCAGCGGATCCGTCTCGCGCTTCCACCGCAGCCATGCGGCTCGCGACTTCTCGGTGTTGAGATCGTCCTCAATCTTGATTCCGAGCCCGCGCGCGAACTCCTGGGCGCCTTTCCCGACAATCAGGTGATGGTCCGTCTGCTCCATCACCTCGCGGGCGACACGAGACGGCGTCCGGACGCCTTCAAGCGCGGCGACGCCGCCTGCCCGCTTTTTCGGTCCGTGCATGCAGCACGAATCGAGCTGGACGACGCCATCCGCATTGGGGAGTCCGCCGTAACCAACGCTTGTTTCTTCGGGATCGAGCTCGACAATATTGACAGCCGCGATGAGCGCATCGAGGACGTCCTCGCCCTTGACGATCTTCGCGAACGCGATCTCCACGCCGGTCTTGTCGCCGCCGTTCTTGAACTTGTTGCCATTCGCCGACGCGATCACGATCGGACGGAACCCAGCCGGCGTGCTCACGTTGGGGGCCTGTCCGAAGGCGCGCGGCGCGGCTGCAGCCACGAGTCCCGCGGCCGTCCCGGTCTTGACGAATTCACGGCGGTTCACTTTCGGGGACATCTCACGCTCCTCGCAAATTCACCAATTCACCAATTCACCAATTTGGGTGGCCTAGTGTAGCCTTTTATTGACGAGTGG
>JBKPNQ010000250.1:0-7107 GCA_046732715.1 Acidobacteriota bacterium
CCAACGAGTCGCAAATGCGGCGGAATTCGGCAGTGCAACGCTGTGCCAAAGTGAGAAGGCCGTCACACGGCTTTGCAAGCCAACTCACCGTCCTGTAAGCATCCGCATCGCGATCCGTGCCGTCTGCCGTGGAAACCTGCGGGCACACGAATTGCCGCCGGATAATCCGGAACACACACCATGTCAAAACGCGCTGTCAAAATTCTGCGCAAGACGAGCCGACGGGTGCGTCCGATCTCAGCGCGCGTCGCTGGAAAGAAATCTGTGCGCAAGACGATCGCGCTGAAGAAGGCGACACAGTCGCAACTGAAGCGGCGAAGATCGAACGCGGCCCGTCCGCATCAGGAGTTAAAAGTGCCGACACCCCCTTCCGCCACTCCCCCCGAAACGACAAATGCGACGGACACACATCAGGCGGCAGTCGCGCACCGGATGACACGTTCGCATGCGGCGGTGCTCGCCGCGGTCGCCGTTCTTGTCGTCGCTGCACTTGCGCTCCCTCGCCGTTCGGCAGTACTGACTCCGGCGGCAGACTCGAAAGCCGACACGCACGATTCGACCGCGCAGCCGACCGCGCCGGTGCCGGCCGCACCCGAGGTCGAGCCTCCGTCGGTTTCGGTTGCGCAGCCAGAGGTCGCATCCCCCGTCGTCGCCGAACCGAGGAAGAAATCGCCGATGCAGCCCGGGCAGAAGAGTGCGGTCAGACCCATCCGGCCGTCGATCGCCGCACCCGTGGTTCAGCTGCGTAACACGGAAACCGCTCTGACCGACATCGGCTCGGCGGCGACCGTTGCAGTGCCAGCGCCCCCGATGCCCGAGGCCGCTGTCGATCACGTCACGATCACGGGTTGCCTCGAGAACGCCGGCAGCGGAGATCGATTCCGTCTGACCGATACCGAAGGCACGTCCGCGCCGAAGTCCCGCAGCTGGCGAACGGGTTTTCTCAAGAAGCACTCGGCTAGCGTGGATCTCGTCGGCGCGCGGGATGTGGCGGTACTGCGGCAGCAGGTCGGTCAGCGGGTCGCGGTCACCGGAGTGCAGACCGACCGCGAGCTCAAAGTCAGCTCCGTACGCGTCATGTCTACTTCCTGCAAGTGATCATTACGACGACATATCTATTATATCAACCGTGAGCGACAGACTGGTTTTGTCCGCGACGGCCCTGCATAATCCGCGCACTGCGTTGTGTAATCGGGAGAGTAGCGAAGCTGTTCGAGGCAGCTGAGTTTCTCACCGCAGAGTCACCAGAGGAAGCAGAGTCTTCACTCTGCCAACTCCGTTATCTCTGTGGTGAGTCTCACCGTTGGCTCGTCCTCTCCCGTGATCTCCTAAAAAATCAATGCAGGTGTGGAGGACGTCAGTGCATGTCGCGGTCAACGGTGTCGATCTTCACTACGAGATCGTCGGTCAGGGCGAGCCGCTCCTGTGGCTGCACGGGTTCATGGGTGCTGGAGTTGATTACCAGAACATCTTCCGCGAGCCGCCGGCCGGCTTTCGACTGATCGCGCCAGACCTGCGCGGGCACGGCGCCTCGACCAACCCGTCTGGCGAGTTTTCTTTCCGGCAGGCCGCACACGACGTGCTTGGCCTGCTCGACGAATTGCACATCGATCGACTTCGTGCGATCGGTGTCAGCGGCGGCGGCCTCACGCTGCTTCACCTCGCCACGCTCCGGCCGGCGCTCGTTGACGCGATGGTCATCGTCAGTGCGCCGCCGTACTTCCCGCCGCAGGCGCGCGCGATTCAACGACAGGCGTCGGAAGCCATGTTTGGCGCGGTCGAACTGGATCTGATGCTGAAGCGTCACGCCGGCGGCCCTCAGCAGCTCCAACAGCTCCTGGCGCACGCCCGCGGACTCGCCGACTCGTACGACGACGTCAATTTCACGCCGCCGTATCTGGGAACAATTACCGCCGACACATTGATTGTGTTTGGCGATCGCGATCCGCTATATCCCGTGTCGCTGGCGTTCGAGTTGTACTCGGCGATTCCGAAGGCGCACTTATGGGTAGTCCCGAACGGTGGCCATGGTCCGGTGTTCGGCGACCGAGCGCCGCGGTTTGCCGAGACCGCGCTGGCGTTCCTGCGGGGCGAGTGGCGGTAGGCGAGACCTGTCGTAAGATCGTTTTACTTCGACGGAGACGTGGATGACGCTAGAGGCCGACTTTTTGACCAGCGCAGCCGACAAGCTGGCTGAAAACTTGGACCGTATCGAGACGTGTCTGACCGAGCTGCCGCCGCACTCCCTCTGGGCACGCGATTCGGAAAACGAGAATGCCGTCGGCAACTTGCTGCTCCATCTGGACGGGAATGTCCGACAGTGGATTCTTTCCGGCATTGGCAATGTACCCGATGAACGTGACCGCTCCAGCGAATTTTCGGCACGCAGTGGCGCAAACGCTTCTGTGTTATTTGCAAAGCTGCGTGGCACCGTGGGGGAGGCCGTGGCGTTGATACGCTCGCTTCCCCACCGGCGGCTCGCCGAAGAGGTCTCCATTCAAGGCGACGACACCACCGTGCTCTCGGCCATCTTCCACGTCGTCGAGCATTTTTCCGGGCACACCTATCAGATCATTCTCCTGACCAAGCGCTTCACTCGAAAAGATCTCGGGTTTTACAGTTACTTGGACAAAACCGGCCGGAAAGATATCGAGAAGGCGAGCGATCTTCCTGCGGGCGACTAGTGGTCAAGCGCGCTCCGCGTCTTTGTAGTCAATTCAGCCCCAGCATCCGCGACTTTGAGCGCCGAGTCCCGTAAGGTCGAGGGCGGTATCAAAAAAGGGCTACCTACTTGAATCCGTCTAGCGCCCTTCGAGCCCAAGTTCGGGTCCATGAAAATGATGGTTACAATGAAGCTGGTGCCACAGAGTGGCTCACCCCGATGGTGACACTTTGGTTACACAAGCGCACGGGTGCGTCTGGTAGTCGGTCAAACGCGCGAATTCAGCCCAGAGTTTCAGCACGGAGAGGTGGCCGAGTGGTCGATGGCGGTGGTCTTGAAAACCACTGTACCCGGAAGGGTACCGGGGGTTCGAATCCCTCCCTCTCCGTATCCTTCCTGCGAGCGATTCCTACAAAACAGCAAAAGCATCGAGCGGCTTCAGGTTCCGGTCGAACGTCCCGGTGCGGGTCGCCCCCAGGCCGCGGTTGACACGACCGATCAACGCGTCGGCAAACCCCGCTTTCGTGAATCGGAAATCGCCAAAGGCGCCTGCCGGGCTTCCTGCGCTCGCTCGACTTCGAACTACGCGGTATCGAGAATCCGCTCGAGGGCGTCGGCGATCTCGAGCTTCAGATGGTCACGGACCTTCTTGGGAATGGTGACCTGACCTTTGGTCGTGAGCGTCGCTTCCGCCATGTGTAGCCATACTTAGCAGTAAGGAAGCCTGAATTCGAGCGCATCCTTCGCTCCTGTCTGAGTCGTTCATTCCTCTGTACTTGACAACCCAGTGGAGACGCGGTTTACTCCACTGAGATGGCCAGTGAAGAGCCCGAACGCATCGAGGTCCTCCAGGGGACGCTCGACCTCATCGTCCTTCGCGCCCTGGCGACGATGGGGCCGCAGCACGCGTACAGCCTGGCGGCGCGATTCGAGCAGATTGCCGATCACCCGTTTCCCCTGAATCAGGGCACCCTCTACGCCGCCCTGGTCCGGCTTGATCAAAAAGGCTGGATCCAGGGCACGTGGCAAAAAACTGAAGCCGGGCGCGACGCGAAGTACTACGCCATCACCAAGGCCGGCACCCGCGCGCTCGAGAAGCAGACCGAGCGCTGGCGCCGCCTCGCCGGGTTCGTCAACAAGCTCCTGCTCGACGAGACGTAGGTCATGTCCGCGATCAGGCGGCTTGTGCTTCGCATCCTGAATCTGCTTCGCCATGGCGACCGCGACGCGGATCTGTCGCGCGAAATCGATGCGCACCTCGATCAACTCCAGTACCAGTTCGAACGACGCGGTCTGAGTCGCGCAGAAGCGCGGCTGGCCGCGAGGCGGACGTTCGGCGGCGTCGAACAGGTGAAGGAAGTTCAGCGCGACGCGCGCTCGTTCGCCTGGCTGGAGGATTTGCGACGCGACCTTGGCTACGGCGTGCGTACGCTGGCGAGAACCCCGAGCTTTACCGCTGTCGCGATGTTGACGCTGGCGCTTGGCATCGGCGCCGTCACCGTCATCTATAGCGTGCTCCGCAATGTCGTGCTCGATCCGTTTCCGTACACGCGTTCGGACCGTATGGTGAATCTCGTCCTTCAGGACGCCTCCGGACGTAACCTCAGAGATAGTCCGCGATATGCGTCAGAGGAATTCCTCGACTACCAGGACCAGGCGACGGTTTTCGAGGATGTGGTCGGGACGAGCGTCGAAGGCATGCAGTGGGTCCACGATACGGGCGCCGAACGCCTGCAGGTCGGCTGGATGACGCCGAATGGATTTGCCTTCCTCGGCGTCCCGCCGCAGCTCGGCCGGGTGTTCGCCGATGCAGACGCGGCGCCCGGCGCGCCGCCGGTCGCCGTGCTGAACCATCGAGCCTGGGTCAGGTTGTTCAATGCGGATCCGAACGTGATCGGTCGCACCCTCGTTCTGAACGAACAGCCCTACACCGTGATCGGCATCATGCCGCCGCGCTTCGAATGGAACATCGCCGACCTCTGGATTCCGTCAGCGCTGAGCCGATCTGATGATCCGACGTCGGTTCGCGGCCGCCGCGCGTTTCAGGCGCATCTGCGGCCAGGCGTGTCGATCGCTGAGGCGGAGGCACAACTCAATGTCATCGCGGCACGCCGTGCGGCGGAACATCCGGGCGATTACCCCGCGCATTCCCGGATGGTCTTGATCACGGTCATCAACTGGGTCGTCCGGGATTTCCGCGGGGTGTTGTACACCCTCTTCGGAGCGGTCAGTTTGCTGCTGGTGATCGCCTGCTGCAACGTCGCCAACATGCTGCTGGCGCGCGCGACGACGCGCGAGCGCGAGATGTGCGTTCGGGCCGCGATTGGCGCCACCCGCGGGCGCATCGTCCGGCAGCTCCTGGTCGAAAGCGCGCTGCTCGCAGGAGGCGGCCTCGCCGCCGGCTGTCTGCTCGCTTACGTCGGCATCGAGGCACTGTCCGGGTTCATGCCTCGCGGGGGGGTGCCGTGGGAAACGCAAATCAGACTCGATCGCCCCGTGCTGGTCTTCGCGCTCGTCGCCGCTACGGTCGCGACACTCGGCTTCGGTCTGTTTCCAGCGCTGCAGAGCGCGCGTCGCGATCTTGTTGCTGGCGTAGGTTCAGGGGAACGGGGCAGTGCGAATCGCCGCCAGACGCGCATGCGCGGCAGCCTGGTTGTGGCGCAGGTCGCGCTGTCGATCGTCCTGCTGCTGGGTGCCGGTCTGCTGATGCGGACGTTCGTGAAGCTGGCGAACGTCGAGTGGGGATTCGATACCAGAAATCTCTTGATTGCGGGCATCGCATTTCCACCGCGTCAGAATCGCTCGCCTGACGATGTAAACCGGTTCTATCGTGAGGCTCGGGATCGCATCGCCGCACTCCCCGACGTACGCTCCGTTGCGATTGCGAATGGCCCGGCGCCGTTTGCGGGATTTGGCGGTAGGCTTGAAATCCTGGGCACCGCCACCGGGCCCGAAGACATCGTCGGGATGACGTTCTGCAGTGAGCAGGAGTTCGACACGGTCGGCCTGACGCTGATGAAAGGGCGACTCCTCACGGCGATCGACATCGACAAGTCCCATCATGTCGCCGTCATAAACGAGGCACTCGCGAAGAAGTATTTCCGGTCGACCGAGCCGCTTGGAGCCGCGATTCGAATGCCGAATCTCGCCGGCGGCTCGGCGCCCGTTGCCGATCCGACGTTCGAGATCGTCGGCGTGCTCCGCGATTTTGCCAATGCCGGGCCGACCGATCCGCCGGCCCCTCAAGCCTGGCTGCCGTTTTCGTTGCGTGGCCCGTCAGGAGTCGGTCTGGTCGTCCGCACTTCGGCCGATCCCTCGCAAGTGATCCGTTCGATTCGCGAAGCAATCCTGGCCGTCGATCGTCAGGTCGCGCTCGTCCAGCCGACGAGCATGGACGAGTGGATGCAACGCGTGTTTTTTGCGCGCCCGCGATTCAGCCTCCTCGTGCTCGGGATATTCGCGTGCACCGGGATGGTGCTCGTCGCGTTTGGTGTCTATGGTGTGCTCGCCTACACCATCTCCCAGCAGACGCGCGAGATTGCAATTCGAATGGCACTTGGCGGCGAACGCGGCCACGTCGTCCGGATGGTGCTGCGCCTCGGACTGCAGCTCGTCGGAGTCGGGTTGCTCATCGGCGTCGCCGTCAGCCTCGCGACGAACCGATTGCTCGAGAGTCAGCTCTGGAACATCTCGCCGCACGATCCGCTGACGTTCGCAGCGGTGATAGCTGCCATCGTCTGCGTCGGCATGGTTGCGTGCCTGGTCCCCGCGCGTCGAGCGGTTCGCATCGAACCAATGGTCGCACTGCGACACGAATAGAGCAGGGTTCGGCAAGGTTCTACCGGGTTCGTTCTTGGGTTCGCAGAACGAACCGCGCAAAGCCGGTAGAACCCAGAACGAACCGGAAGAACCCTGCAGAACCTTGTAGAACCCCGCAGAACCGGATCCCTACCGGTTGACGGTGCGCGCCAGTCGCTTGAACGTGTATATCGTTTCGGTGTGGAGCGTATCGTCGACGCGGACTTCGCGGCGGGTCATGGCGACGAGTTCCCAGCCCTGCTGGCCACGCGCGTTCAACATCGCATCCGCTGGAGTCGTGTCCCGTCGCGTTTCGGCGCGTATGGCCTCGGTTCGGTATTCCCACAATTGCATCGTGTCCCCCGGCCGAAGCGTCTGCGCCATGTTGGCCACAGCGGCCAGGATGAGGATCCCGAAGAGAACGACTGACGCGAGCGTACGTGCACTCATCACTCCTCCCTGCGTTCTGACGGCCCGATCTCTGGCCCGGACGGGTCGATCGCGGGCCGACGGCGCCATGCGGCGCATTTTGACGCCTCTCGCCCACGGGCGTATGCTCGATACAGCCGAATCCGCTGCCAGGTGGGCGCGGAGCGGGGGAACCAGTGGGCGGGCCGACGGCTCGCCAGGGGCATATCCGGCGTCGC
>JBKPNQ010000251.1:0-6432 GCA_046732715.1 Acidobacteriota bacterium
GATCTGCAAGATGGAAGCTGGAAGGCGGAAACTGACTATAATCCCGCCCGATCGACTAATCAGGAAGGCATTTCCATGCATCGACGCGCATTTGTCCGGCTGCTGACGGCCGCCGCCTGGGTCAAAGCGGCAGGTTTGGACCTCGTGGCCAAAGGAAAGGCTCTGGCCCCGGGCACTCCGGAATTACAAATCCGGTCGGATTTGCCGCCATTGAAGATCGTCTCCAAATACTCCCCGGCAGCGGTCCCCGGCATGCCCGGCCCCTATCCAGGCCGTGTGATCAAGGTGAAGTCAGACAGGTGCGTGGATACGACCACCAATACGGCAAACGATGAGGTGATCCGCGAAATGATGGCCCAGGGCATGCGGACCCTGACCGGGGCCGCCTCGACCGAAGACGCCTGGCGCCGCTTCTTCGCCCCCGCCGACATCGTCGGCATCAAGGTGAACTGCGGCGGCTATCCGAACTGCATCTCCGCGTACGAGATCGTGGGCGAAACGGTCCGCCAGCTGACGACCCTCGGCATCCCGGTCTCGCAGATCTACGTCTACGAGCGTTTCCAGAACCAGATGGACGAGTGCAACTACGGGGCGCATTTGCCGCAAGGGGTGCAGTCCGTCGCCGCCGAACGGGCCAACCGGAACACCGACAACAGCGGCTACGATCCGGAGACATACCTCGAGGCCAATCTCTTCGGCGAAGAAGACACTCGCTCGAACATGATGCGGCTGGTGTCGAAGCGGCTCACCAAGATCGTCAACATCCCGAACATGAAGGATCATGGCGCCACCGGCGCGACGGGATGCCTGAAGAACATCGCCTACGGCAGCTTCTCCAACGTCGCGCGCACGCACCAAAGAGGCAAATCGCACACCTATTCGGTCGTCGGAACGCTGGCCTCGATGGAGCCGGTTCGATCGCGAACCGTCCTGCAGATCATGGATGGCATCCGCGGCGTCTGGCATGGTGGCCCGTTCGCGCGGACGACGAAGTACGTGTTCTATCCCAAGCAGATCCTGTTCGGCACCGATCCGGTGGCGATCGATCGCCTGCTGCTCGACATCATCGACAACGAACGAAAATCGCACGGCGCGATCTCGATCTGGGATCGCAATCCGGCATCGTTGAAGATCGACGACGGGCGCGCACGCGATGCCGATCCGAACGTCAACATCATCATCCGGGAACCGGGACACGTCGAGTACGCGGCGTCCCTCGGTTTGGGCGTGGCCGATCTCTCGAAGATCAAGATCCAGGAGCTCACCGTCTGACATGGCAGCCGCCATCCTGCTCCTGCTCGCCGCTGTTCCCTGTCTGTACTGGACCCACGGTATCGACACTCGCCCGGCGCTCGAGGCTGCCGGGATCAAGCGGCTGTGCGCGCCGGCGGATCAAGCAGACGCCTGGCGCAAGGCCGGGCTGACCGTCACCACCATCAGCGAAAACGACTTCGGCGCGCGCGAAGCGCTGTCAGCTCCCGGCGTCAGCCCGCGGCCCGGCGTCGCCTCGCCTACCCGCGCGCCGTGGATCGTCGCCAGCGGGTGGCGGTTCATGCGCGCGCCGTTAACGAAGTACTCCTATTCGGCTCTCCCCGGGAAGGGCGCTCTTGCCGCCGCTGAAGCCTTCGCCTATGGCGCCGACGCGATGATCAAGGTTGATCCGGCAGACCTGTCCAGTGTCGGCGCGATGATGGCGTTCTTCGATACGCTGCCGGCCGAGGATCTGCCAGCCGTCGCCGACTTCGGCGTGGTGGACGACGGATCGGCGATCACCGGCGAGGTGTTGAACCTGCTGGCGCGACGCAATCTGCTGTTTCATGTCGAGAAAGGACCCGCCGCGCAATACCGGCTCAACGTCGTCATTGGCTCGGCGGCGTATCCGCGTGAAGAGGCGGCGGACCCGAGCTCGTTCGCGCAAAAGGTCCGGGCGCAGCTGACCGACGAACAGCGCAGCCTGCGCATCTACGGCAGCGAGGTCGTGATTGCGCGCTTGACCAGCGACGGCAAGCGGGCACGCGTACACCTTATTAATTATGGTGGCCGCGACATCGAAGGGCTGCGGGTCCGCGTGCGCGGCAGTTATGCGAATGGGGATGCTTACATCGCCGGAACCGGCAAAGCGGCGCTGCAGGATCAGGTCGTCGCCGACGGCGCGATCGAGTTTTCGCTGCCGAAGATCGGGACGTATGCGGTGGTGGATTTGAGATAGAAGTTGCCAGTTGCCAGTGCCAGTTTCCAGTTGCCAGTTTCCAGTTTCCAGTCGCCAGTTTTCCGGAGACGACGGAGAAGACGGGAAGCAACTGCCCCCCGACTGGCGCTAGGAACGCCCTGACGGACCGTTCCCATCGACGCCACCGTCAGGATCGGCATCGCTCGCGCTGACCAGACCATCTGTCGTCGAGCGACGTCTGAATCGGTTGTCGCGACTGAAGCGATGGTCGTTGGGAAGTCGGTGAATTCACCAATTCACCACGTTTAGAGTCCGTCCATGACCACCCTCGTCCAGGATCTCCGTCACGCCCTCCGGCTGATGGTGCGCGCGCCCGGCTTCACATGCGCGGCGCTCGTGACGCTCGCGCTCGCGATCGGCGTCAACACTGCCGTCTTCTCGGTCGTCTACGGCGTGCTGTTGCGGCCGATGCCCTACGCAGATCAGGACCGCATCGTCATCCTTTCTGAAGAGCATCCGGGCGGACAGGCGATCATTCGCGACCCACGATTGAGCAATCTCACGTTTGTCGCGTGGCGTGACCGCGCAAAAACGATTGAAGGACTGTCCGCCTACTCGCAACAGACGTTCACGATCACGAACGGGAGTGAGACCGAGCGCGTCCAGGGCGGATCGCTGTCACCGGCGGCGTTCGCCACGCTCGGCGTCACGCCGGCGCGAGGACGGTTCTTCCGTCCAGAGGAAGCGGTCGAGGGCAACAACAATGTTGTCGTCGTCAGCGATCGATTCTGGCGATCCAAGCTGGGCGGCGATCCGACGGTCGCCGGCCGCACCTTTCAGATTAACGGGCGTGTGCACGAGGTGATTGGTGTCGCACCGGCTGCGTTCTATTTCCCCGATCGCGACGCGCTGTTATGGACGCCGTACGTCCTGCCGCCGACGACGGACGGATCGATGCGAATCATGCCGGCTCTGGCACGGCTGACAGCGGGGAGCAGCCTCGAACAAGCCGCGGCCGAAGGCACAGCCGCAGCGCGCACGGTGAAGCGGCCGATGGCGGCGGAGTTGCTGTTCGGCAAAGGTGGCCCAGTCGAAGTGCACGTCAACAGGATCGCCGACAGCGTGAGTCGCCATGTGCGGCCCGCGCTGCTGGTGCTGATGGCAGCCGTCGGGCTGGTGTTGCTCGTGGCGTGTGCGAACGTGGCGAACCTGTTGCTGGCGCGAGGAACGGCACGCAGCCGCGAACTGGCCGTGCGCGCCGCGCTGGGAGCTGGCGCGGGTCGCCTGGCTCGGCAGATGCTGACCGAAAGTGCGGCGATCGGGGTCATCGGCGGTGTGCTTGGCGTGTTCATCGCATGGGGACTGACGAAAGCTGTGCCGGCGTGGGCGCCGCAGGGATTTCCGCGGCTCGACGACGTCCGCCTGGACGCGCGGGTGCTCAGCTTTGCGCTGCTGCTGTCACTTGTGTCTGGCACGATCGCGGGCCTCATGCCGGCCTGGCGCGCGTCGGGGTCGGAGCTCTCGCCGTCTCTGCGGGCTGGCGATAACCGCAGCGTCGGCAGCGGCGAACGCGTGCGTGGCATCCTCCTCGTCTTCGAAGCCGCCCTCAGCGTCGTTCTCTTGATCGGCGCCGCGCTCCTGGTCAGGAGTTTCATCACCCTGGCCAACGTCGATCCTGGGTACGACGCGCGGAACGTGCTGACCGCGAGGATCTACCTCAATGGCACAGCATCGACGATCGAACGTCGCGCGCAACTGATCGAGTCGCTGATGGGTCGGCTGCGGTCGACGCCGGCAGTTTTGGCGGCTGGTGCCGGCAACATGGCGCCGCTCGGTGAGTCATCGTTCGTGTCGGGATTCACATTTGGACACTCGGACACCGGTCAGGAGATCGTCGCGCGCGCGCTCCAATATGTGATCACGTCCGGCTACGCCGAGGCGCTGAAGCTGCGCGTGAAAGAGGGACGAGCGCTCACTCCCGCAGACGAGTCGTCATCGATCGAAGCGATGCTGGTGAACGAGGCGTTCGTCCGTGCGTATGTCACCGACGGACGCTCGGTCGTCGGACGTCAATACAAGCGACTGCTCGGAAAGGGGGACATGACGACCGAGATCGTAGGGGTGGTCGGCGATGTCTTGAAGGATGGCCTCGACACCAAGCCGCAGCCGGAGATCTATCTCGCGTTGAACACGCTCGACAAGGAGCACTCGATCACGCGCGAGATCAATCTCGTGATCCGAACGAACGGCGATCCGAATGCCTTCGCACCCAGCCTGCGATCGATGGTGCGTGAAATCGAGCCGACCGCTGCGCTCGGACGTGTCGGCACGCTGTCAGGCCAGGTTGCCGCTTCGGTCAGCGAGCCACGGTTCTCGACCGCGGTGCTCGCCGCGTTCGCGGTGCTCGCGCTGGGTATCGCCGTCACCGGGCTCTACGGGGTCCTGTCGTATAACGTGTCTCAGCGACGCAAGGAGATCGGCATCCGGGCAGCGCTCGGTGCCACTCGTGCTGATCTCGTCGGCCTCGTCGTTCGCCAGGGTTTGACCGTGACGCTCGTTGGGCTGGGAGCCGGCGTGCTCATCGCCGCACTCGCGGCACGCCGATTGGAACCGCTCCTCTTCGGTATTGCGCCGCTCGATCTGCCGTCATTCCTGATCATGCCGGCCATCCTGTTGATTGTCGCGACGCTGGCGTGCGTCGTCCCGGCGCGCCGGGCAGCGGCGACGGATCCGTCGACCACGCTAAGGGAGGAATAACAAAGGAGCTCGCGGATCATGACCGCTCTAACAGTCGTCCCCTGGCGTTGTCACATCTGCGCAACAGAATTCAGTGAAGCGCGTGGAGGATTGTGCGCGGCGTGCAATCGGCCGACGTGCGCGTCGTGCTGGGAGAAGGCTCAATCGTTTCTCCCAGGCCTCCAGCGGACTCGTCGCTGTAAGTCGTGCGCGGGCCTGAAACGAGTAGACTGACGCGCCGGTTCATGCCGCGTCGCATCTCAGCTGAATCGGCAATGAACTGCCGGTAACGTTCAGACGCGGCGCTAAAGCGCCGCGCTAAGAGCGCCCGTGTCGCGTGCCTGACGGCGTTCGATTTGCACAGTGGAGTCGATGGCACGTCGACGACCTGCTCGGCTAAGGACATTTGATTACAAGGGCAAACATCAATACTTCGTGACTTGCGCGACCGAAGCGCGTCAGAAATTGTTCGTGGATTCGTATGTCGTCACCGGCATCGGCGAGCAGATTCTTCGTACTTGCGACGAACGAGACTTCGACGTTCTTGCCTTTGTGTTTATGCCGGATCATCTCCACCTGCTCGTGAAAGGCAATTCGGAAGAGGCGCACTTCGTGTCGATGATGACGCTGTTGCGGCAACGTACGGCCATCACGTACCGGCGACTGGCTCACCAACGACTATGGCAGGGCGGCTACTTCGAGCGGGTACTTCGCCCGACGGACGATGTCTTCCAGATTGTCGAGTACATTCGAAGCAATCCCTCCGAAGCGGGTCTTCCGACGGAGCGCTCCCAATATCCGTATGTTTGGCGGCCACTAAAGGTCGGTCAGCAACGCCCGTAGCGCGCGGCTTCAGCCGCGCGTCACGTGACAGCCTTCAAATGACCGTCGGGTTTGGCTGGCGATTTTGAGTGCGGTGACGTTCACTCATCCTGCAGCGCGCGCTGCCAGTTGCCACGGACAGCGTGAACAGCAGGGATCACAGAGGCCGCGGCGCCGACTGCACCAAGCAACACTGCGGACCCGAGCAGGGTGGGGGCATGGACGGCGGGTAGGCCGTAGAAGAACACCGCAAGCACACGCCCCGCGCCGACGGCCATCACGAGGCCGATGACTGCGCCGGCGGCAACGAGCCACATGCCCTGCCTGATCACCATCGAGATGACCCGCATGCGCGGAGCGCCCAATGCCATCCGGATCCCGAACTCTCGTCGGCGGAGCGCCACGGCATAGGCGGTGACGCCGTAAATCCCCATCGCCGCGAGCAACAGGCTCACCAACCCCATACCGGCCGCCACCGCAGCGAGCACCCGCTGTGGCGCGAGGCCCAGGGCCATCGCCTCCGAGAGCGACTCCGTCCTGGCGAGAACCAGGGCGGGATCAAGATCGCGAAGGATCGCTCCAATCTGCGACTCGAGGGTGGCATTGCCGCGACGCCGCGCCACGATCGACATTTCGTTGAGCATGCCGGTGTGAAGGGCTTGCCCGACCGGCAGATAGACGTACGGTTCGGCGAGGCCATCGAC
>JBKPNQ010000252.1:0-9847 GCA_046732715.1 Acidobacteriota bacterium
GTGCGTTTCTTCGAAGGTCAGGAACGCGTTGTTGATCGTGTAGAAGCGAATCGCCTGCTCGCGCGTCAGGCTCTGTTCCGGATGCAGCGGCGCCTCGGCGCCGCGCGGACGCCTGGCGATGATCGTCCACATCGCGAGAAACGGATTGTAGGGATTGATCGACCGAAGGCTGCCGATCTTCTGCATGTGATCCGATCCGCCACCGACCGTCACGCCCTGCTCGAACAGCGTTTTATAGGGATGAAAGTAGGTAAGACGCTCCGGACCGAAGTGCTGCTGCAGCGTGACGCCGTCGAGATAAAGCCAAGCCGGCTGCATGTTGGCGACGACGCCGAGTGCCTTCATCTTGGCAATGGCGTCTGCCGTCATAAAGCTCGCGTGGGTGATGCTCGGCCGGCGATCGCGGACTGGAAAGTCGTCGCGATGGATCCGATCGTAGGCCTCGACCATCGCTTCGACCGCGGCATCCCCCTGCGAGTGCGCTGTGAACTGGAGGTCATTCGCCAGGGCGAATTTGGCCAGTTGGTAAAGCTTCTCGGGTTCGATGAAGCGGACGCCGCGGTACTTGGGATCATCAATCGAATAGATCTTGCTGACCCCCCACGGTTCACGCATGTAGGCGCTGCCGGTCAGCATCCCGCCGTCGAGAAAGACTTTGATGCCGCGCAGCCACAGCATGTCGCTGTGCTGATGCAGCGGGCTGGCCGCAGCTTCGCGGATCGCCGCTTCAGCCTTGTCGAGCGGCTCCTGCGCGTCGACGCCGAACGCCAAATAGGTGCGGCACGTCAGCGCATTCTGCGAGAGCAGCGTGCGATACAGCTCCACACCGCCTTGGTCCGCATTCGCATCGACGATGCTCGTGAAGCCGACCGAGTTGTAGTCGGCGAGGAGCTCGCGGAGACGGCGCAGACGGTCCGCGTCCGTCGGCTTCGGTCCGGCGGAGTCCGACTTGATGTAACGGCCACAGTTGCGCAGGATTCCGGACGGCTTCCCGCTGCGATCGCGCTCAACCCGGCACGGCTGGCCAGCGGGCACCTGGAAGTTCGCGTCGATCCCGCTCTTCGAAAGCGCCATCGAATTCAGTGAGGCGTCTGGCCCGGTACGGAACGCCACGGGATTCTTCGGGGCCACTTCATCCAGCTCGGCACGACTTGGATATCGCTGTTCGCGAAGCCGCGTGATGAAAACCTGCGACAGCGTGATCCACTTGCCGGGTTCGGTCTTCCCGGCCCGTTCCCGGAAGTAGGCGAGCACGTCTCCGATGCTCTCCATATCGGGGACCGGCTGCTCGAACTCGTACATCGAGGCGGCCGGCGCGTGCACGTGGGAGTCGATCAGTCCAGGCAGCACAGTCTTGCCGCCGAGATCGACTTGCTGCGTGCCAGAGCCGGCAAGCTTGGAGAGCTCAGCGCTCGTGCCGGTCGCGAGGACCCGGCCGTCACGAACGGCCATGGCCTCGACGATGTGGAATTGTGGATCGACCGTGACGATCTTGCCGTTGGTGAAGATGTGGCTCGGCGGCGGCTCGCGATGGCAGCCGCCCGAGACGGCGATCGCGAGGAGAACTGGGATCAGGTGTCGATTCAACACCCGGAGAGACTGCCACCGGAACGACGTCAACGCAAGTTCGCTATTCGTACCGCAGGGCTTCCACTGGATCGACCCTCGCGGCGCGTCGCGCCGGCACGTAGCACGCGACCAGCGCGACGACCGTCAGTAGGACGGTCACGGCGCCAAACGTCAGCGGATCCTGGGAACCGACGCCATACAACAGATCCGTTTCAAACATCGGGCTCGACAGGATGCGAGTCGCCGCCAGGCTCACCAGCAGTCCGAGCGCCAGCCCCAGCGACACTGCCACCATGCCGTGGCTGACCACCAGTTTCAGAATGTCGCTGTTCAGCGCGCCGAGTGCGACGCGGATGCCCACCTCGCGCGTGCGCTGCGCCGCCGCATACGAAACAATTCCGTAGACCCCGATCAACGCGAGCAGCAGCGCTGTGATGCCGCAAGCCGCCATGACGATACCGAGAAGCTTGAACGGATACGCAGCGGCGCTGAAGAAATCGAGGAGCGTCTGCACATCGCTCACCGGCATGTTGGCATCCAATTCCTGCACCGCGCGACGAACCGCGTTGGTCCACCTCGCGGGGTCCCCGTCGGTATGGACGAGAAGGGACATCCGCGTCCGATAAGACTGATTGAGCGCCAGGGCATAAAACGGCTGAACCTTTTTCTGCAGGGACTGCCAGGCATCGTCGTGGATGATGCCGACGATTTCGCACATCTGCTGTACGGCCGGTGGTCCGTACTCAGACTTGGTGAGATGCTTGCCCATCGGCGAGCCCGCGCCGGCGAAGTACCGCGTGGTAAATGCTTCGTTCACGATGGCGACGCAGGGAGCACCGTCGCGATCGCGCTCGTCGAACTCACGTCCCTCTACGATCGGAACCTTTAGATTCGCAAAGTAATGCGGCCCGACAACGTTGGCGTTGATCTCCATGCTCTCGTCCGGGGCCGGCCTGTAGCCTTCGATTTCGATGCTGCGCCGTGAGCCGCCAGTGAATCCTCCGGGCACGCCGTCAACAAAGCTCGTGGCCTGCACACCCGGCAGCGAAGCGACCCGCTCGGCGAGCCGGCGAAAGAACTCCTGGCTGCGGCCGCGGTCGTATCGCGACTCGTCCAGATTCAGCGGTGCGAGCAGGACGTTGTTCGAGGTGAACCCCAGTCGTGTGGGTGTCACCTTCTCGAGACTCCGCATCATCAGTCCAGCGCCAATCAGCAGCAACACCGAGAACGCCACCTGGACGGCGACAAGCGCGGCGCGGCTTCTCGACTTGCGGTAGCCGCCGGCGACCGCATTCGAGTCGTCCTTCAGCACGGCCGACACGTCACTCTTCGAACTTTGAAGCGCTGGCACAAGGCCGAAGAGCACTCCCGTCACAGTCGAGAAGGCAATCGTGTACGCGAGCACGCGCCAGTCGAGTCGAAGATCGACGGCGACACGCATCCCCTCGGGGAGCGAGGGAAGAGAGGCCAGGACCAGGTTCAGCGCCCAGACCGTCAGGACAATTCCGGCGCTTCCAGCCACGAGCGCGAGCAGGACGCTTTCGGTGACGAACTGACGAACCAAGCGCCATCGGCTCGCGCCGAGCGCGAGGCGGATGGCGACCTCCTTGCGACGGCCGAACGCCCGCGCCAGCAACATCCCGGCAAGGTTGGCGCACGCGATGACGAGCACGACATTGACGATTGCAACGACCAAGCCGATTGCCGCGTACGCATCAGATGCCATGGCGGGATGGATTCGAGACTCGCGTTCCGACACCACCGACACGAACAATTCGCGCGGCTCACGCGCTTCAGCGAAGCGGCTGCGCCACTCCTCGGGGTGGCTCGCCTGCATCTCCCGGCTGACCAGGTCAAATCGCGCACGCGCCTGTTCAACGGTCGTACCCGCCTTCAGTCGTCCAATCAGCGTGAGCCACCGGTTGCCCCGGCTGGTCACCAATCGGTCGCCGCGCGGCTCCACGAGCGACATCACATTGATGGGAATCCAGATTTCGCTGGCGAGCCCTCGCATCATTCCCGTGTACTGCGGCGGCGCGACGCCGATCACCGTCAACTGCCGGCCATTGAGCGTGACCGGCTGGCCGATGACCCTGGGATCCGAGTCGAATCGCCGTTGCCACAACCCATGGCTGATCACGACGACAGGGCTTTCGCTCGACAGGGTATCGTCGCCGCTCGTGAATGCCCTGCCGAGTTGAGGCTGCAGGCCGAGCACCTCGAAGTAGTTGCCGCTGACGGGCTCTCCCCACACTTGCTCGACCTGATTCGGCGGACCGAATCTGAACTGCCGAATACCGTACGCGGCAAGCCCGGAGAAAACGCCGTTCCGGTCGCGGAAGTCGACGTAGCTGGGGTACGACGTCGTTTCATACGGGTGGTCACGCGTGCCGACGTAGAGCTCGACGAGCTGATCGGGATTCGCCACCGGCCGCGGCCGCAGCAGCATGGAGTTGACGATGCTGAAAATCAGCGTGTTCGCGCCGATGCCGAATGCAAGCGACGCGATACCGACGATCGCAAAGCCCCGATTGCGTCCGAGCGATCGAAACCCATAGCCGATGTCCTTGCTGAGGTCCTGAAACCAGCGGCCGCTGACGTCGCGGCACGCCTCTTCGGTGGCAACGGCGCTGCCGAAATCGATGACGGCACGTCGCCGCGCCTCGTCTGGAGGCAGCCCCTGCCGCGCGTACTCTTCAGCGGCCTCGTCCAGGTGGCCGCGGATCTGCTCGCGAAGATCGCCGCCGTGGTTGGGTCGAGCAAGGGTTCGGAGGTGCCAGAACCAGCGACGAACGCGCGTCACGGCTGTTCCTCCTGGATCTTCAGAAAGCGCGCAACGATTCCGCTGGCGCGCTCCCATTCGGCCTGCTGAATCGCCAGCTGGCGTCGGCCGGCGCGGGTCAGCGAGTAGAGCTTCACCCGCCGTCCGGTATCGGACTCGCTCCATTTCGAACCAATCCATCCCGCCTGCTCCAGCTTCAGCAGCGCCGGGTACAGCGTGCCTTGATTCATCGCCAGTTGATCGCCGCTGATCTGCTCGATGCGCCGCGCGATGCGGTAGCCGTGGAGCGGCCCGAGCGCTTCGAGCGTTTTCAACACCAGCAGACCAAGGCTGCCATGCAAGACGTCCTGCTTATCGGCACTCATAGGTTGGCAGCCTACAGCTCTACGTGTTGGAAGTCAACATATCTGGAGCGTCGCGGGCCTGAAAAAGTCGTCCCCGCAGGGAACCATTGAGACGAAACGGTGTCTCCTAGAGAATTGTCTACAGGCGCAAGGGACAGGGGACAGGCCGTGACACTCGAAGTCCAGCATCTCGTCAAGCGGTTCCATGGACACGCCGCCGTGTCGGACGTGAGCTTCATCCTCCGCCCCGGCGAAATCCTCGGCTACCTCGGACCCAACGGCTCGGGTAAATCGCTGACCTTGAAAATGTTGACCGGCCTGATCGACCCGACGGAGGGCCGCGTCCTGTACGGGGGCGTGGACGTCACCGGCGGCCATCTCGAATTTCGCCAGAGGTTTGGCTACGTGCCCGAGGAGCCTCACCTCTATCCATTTCTCTCCGGCCGCGAATACCTGGACTTGGTCGCCGGGCTTCGCGATTTGCCGACGACGAGGATGCGGACGAGGATCGACACGCTGCTGGAACGGTTCGGCCTCGAGGAAGCTGCCGAGCAATCCATCAATACCTATTCGAAAGGCATGAAGCAGAAGGTCCTGCTGATTGCCGCTCTCCTTCACGATCCGGAACTGCTGATCCTCGACGAACCAGAATCCGGGCTCGACGTCGGATCGATCCTGCTCCTCCGGCACCTCGTCCGTGTCCTGGCCGACCGGGGCCGCGCCATCCTCTATAGCTCGCACATCGTGGAAAACGTCGAACGGTTGTGCTCACGCGTCGTCGTGCTCAGTGCCGGTCGTGTCGTCGTTGATGGGAACATCGACAGCATCCGGACCATCGCCCCATCGGGTTCACTCGAGGAGGCCTTCGCCACCCTTGCCGCGCAGCACCCGCATTCGCTGGCGTCGGAGATCGCGGACATCGTCACGCACCATGCGTAGCCGCCTGCTCCGCCGGCACTTCATCAGTCAGTTCGTCGAAAACGATTTCTCGGCCGACATGGACCGCCACCAGTTGCTGGCACTGGCTGCGGCCGGGCTCGTCACGGTGCCGCTGTTCGCGACGATCTTCATGAGCGTGAAGTATCTGATGCAGCCGCTCCAGTCTCCGGGGTGGACTCAGGTCACCGCCATGGGCGATCAGCTGGTGTTTTGCGCGACGTCGCTCCTGGTGAGCGCCATCATTGCGACGCTCGAGTGGGACGCGCTCGCGCTCAGTCCGAGAGACGCGATGATTCTCGGCGTGCTGCCGGTGCCGCAGCGAGAGATTGTCCGCGCGAAAGTATCGGCGCTGGTCACATTCGCCGCGGCGTTCGTCATGGCGTTGAACGCGCTGCCGACCCTGCTGCATCCGCCGCTGATGGTGGCCAATTTCCAGGGGAATCCGCTGCTGCTGCTGCCGCTCATCGCGGCGCACGGCCTCAGCACGTGCATGGCCGGGGCGTTTGGCTTTGCGTGCATTGTCTGCTTGCGGGAGACGCTGTTCTTATGGCTCGGTGAGTACCGGCTGTCATGTATCGCCGGGACGATCAGATCCGGATTGCTGCTTTCATTTCTGGTGCTGCTCGTCCTCGTACCGATACGGCTGTCGGGGCGCCCGACCTGGATGTTCGAACCAGGCCGCGAATCTATCCTGCTTCAACCGGTCAGCTGGTTTGCTGCTACGCATGCCGCGGTCGCCGGGCGCGTGATCGCGACACTGCCAACGCCGGATCTGCCGGAGCGACTCGCGATAGAAGAATCGCGACTGAGGACGCAGTACCAAGACCGCTTGCCGCACCTGACGGCACTCGCGCTGCGCGGCACCGGTGTGCTGCTCGGTGTTCTGACGCTGACGCTGGCCATCTACCTTCGAAACGCCAAGCGGCTGCAGGTGATGCCCGAGCGACCCGGGTCTGCGTCCGGGGCCAGCGCGTCACGGCTCCGTGACCGCCTGGCGGCAGTCCTCGCCGGGCGGCCGGCCACACGAGCCGGGTTGTTGTTCTTCGTCCGAACGCTCGTGGGCAGCCCTGCACACCGCATCTACATCACGGCCTCTATCGGCGTCGGCATGGCACTCGTGATCACGCTGGCGCCTGATGTCTGGCAGGCGGGCGGCAGCACCACCATGCGCACATCGGAGCTCGCGGCGCAGACACTGTTACTGACCGTTATCGTGGCCGGGCTTCGTGGAGCGATTCGCACGTCAGCCGATCCACGAGCCGCATGGATCTTTGGCATCGCCGAAACGGGAACTTTGCGTGAATTCCGAACCGGAGTCCGTCGAGGAATGATGGCCACGATGTTCGCAGCGGTGCTGCTGCTGACACCGATTCACGCGGCCGCCTGGGGCATTTCGCTCGCGGCCATGCACGCGGCAACCGGGTCGGCGCTGGCGTGGGTGCTGGTCGAGGCCGCCTGCGCGAGCGTCGAGCAGCCCCTCGTCCAGACGATTCCGCCGAATGACGGCCTGAACACCGTCGGCGTCGTCCTTCTTGGTGCCCTGGTCATCGTCGTTCTCGTGCTGTCGCGAATCGAACTCGCGGCGCTGAGCACGATCGCAGGTACCGCAGCGTTTGCGGGCGTCGCCCTTTTGACTGCCGCCTGCCTGGGCTACGTGAACGAGCAGAATCACCGCGCCTCGTCATTGCCTGCAATCGCGCCCTCCGCATCCCTGCCTGGCACCTCGAGTTCCAAGTAACCGCAAAGACGCGGCGCTTCGAGAGAACGGAGTTCACAAGGAAGGAACAATGAAGCTCGCGCGCAAGCGATCATTGCGGAAACGAAGCGCGTCATCCCGAACAAGCCAATCCGTTATGGCGTGATCTCGCATCACCCTTTCGATCACACGAGCGGGCTGGCTGCCGTGGTGGCGGAAGGAATCACGATTGTCACGCCGCAGGTGAACAAGTCGTTCCTCGAAGGCGCGCTGAGCGCAGGTTCTGCAGGGCTCTACGGGGTCACTCGTGGCGGTGCCGGCGCGTGCCCGCTTTGCCGGCGCTCGCCGCTGGTGGTGTTCTCGTGTGCTAGTTCGACGAGCGACTCGATGCAACGGCCGTTTGTTTCGCCAGCTCGGCATCGATGATTGTGGAAAACGTCTCGAACGGCATCGCGCCGCTGACCAGTCGCCCGTTGATGAAGAAGGTCGGCGTGGCGGTTACGCCGAGCGACGTCGCTTCGGCCATATCGGCCTGCACTTTCGTTCTGAGTTCTTGATCCTCGCGATCGCGATCGAACCGACCGAGATCCAACCCCAGCTCCTGCGCATACCTCCGCAAATCGTTCGGTTCGAGCTGTTGTTGATTGGCAAACAGTTTGTCGTGGTACTCCCAGAACTTGCCCTGGTTCCTCGCCGCCTCAGCCGCGACGGCGGCATCCATCGCATGTGAGTGGATGCGAACGAGCGGCAGATGCTTCCATACGAACCGTACGCGATCCTTGTAGGTCTCCTCTATCTGGCGGAGCGTGTCATTAACGTTGAGACAGAAGGGACACTGGAACTCTGCGAACTCGGCAATGGTAACAGGAGCAGTGCTCAGGCCTTTGGCTGGCGCCGTCGCCAGCTCGACTTCGTACACCTTGTTGACGAGCGAGCCTGCTGGCGTGGGCGCCGCGGCAACCGCCTCCAGCTGGGTGACGCGGGCGCTGAGACGCTGCAGCTCTCTCTTGTTCAGCATCGAGACGGCGAGGATGACGATGACGCCGACGAGCGTTGCCACCACGGCAACGTCGCCCAGTTTCGAAGTCGTGGAACTGGGGGTGGAGGTCGGTTGCTTCTCGTCAGGCATCATCATCTGATCCTTCCGCCGTCAGTTGATTGAGAAAGCGCGGATCAAGGTGCCAGATCCGACTCGCAAGTCCCAGAAGCGAACCTGCTTGTTGCCACCCTTCTTGACCGTAACGGTTGCGGTGATCGTCGTCGAGTTGACCACTTTGACATTGCTAACGACGGGCGCGGAGCCGGTGCCATTCTCGAACCCCACCGCGATACCGGCACTGAATCCGCTGCCGACAATCGTCACGTTCGCGCTCGTACCCGGTTGGGCGCTGTTCGGCGTCATTGACGCCAGGGTCACTGCGCCGCAAATCCCGAGCGCCTGCACCGTCCTCGCACCCGGATTGACGTGGAGACGAATGCAGGACACGTTGTCGCTCTCGATCGTTTCGACCAGTTGGTTTACCGGATCCGTCTCGATGGTCAGATCGTAGTCGCCCTCGGGATCGCCGGTGATGTCGATGGACTGACCGTCAAGATTCGGGCCGTACCGGTCTCCCCAGCCGACCGACAGACCCTGCACGTCGGGGTTGCACGTGGTGTACACGCCGCTTCGCGGTGCTCCGGGCAGACTGAGATCGATTTGGGTCGTATCCTCGACGCAGAAACTCGTCTTCTCGCTGGTCTGCCCCGACCCGGACGTGTCTCCGACGGCCGTGAGCGTGTACAACGCGAAGTTGTTGAAGTGAAAGTGATTATGTTGCGGGTGATACGTCATGGTGCCCGCCAGCCTGTCGTAGAAGGTGCCGTCGCTGCGATAGACGCGTTGGTAAACCTCCTGCCCGGTTCCGTTGATACCCCCGGCGCGCAGTTCGACCGGCCCGAGGCCGACGTTCGTATTGACCGCGGCGAATCGCAGGAGAATGTGGCTGTTGGAGGCGTCCTGCACCACGGAAAGCTCTGAGGCCGGGCGCGGAACAAGATTCGGCCGGAGTTCGGTCTGCGCGAATCCCGTGCGCGAGTCGACGAGCACGGCGACGGCAAACACGGCGGAAATCATAAGAACGCGACGTAGATTCATGTTGCCCTTTCTAGATCGTGTCGAACAGGGTCTTCGGTCGGGATCACTTCGCCCGCGTGGACGGTGGAACCGATTAGCAACATTGCCACCAACCTTCGCCAAGGCACCGGACAGCGCGCCCAGGACAGCGCTAGCGGCGTGCTGACAATAGTTACGCGAGGGGAACGTGATGACGGCGATTCAGCAACGTTGATTAAAAACGTCTGTGTTGCCGGCTTTTGTCTGCTGCGCGCACCAAATCTCTCGCGCGTGTGTAATCCGTTGTGCCGGCGAGAAAGTGTGTCTCTGCCTCCGACTTCCTCGGTCAGGTCGCACTGGTGCGCGCCGGCAATGAAATCTGCAAGTGCTTAAGGCGTAACGTTCAGATCGTCGCAGGCGAG
>JBKPNQ010000253.1:0-6983 GCA_046732715.1 Acidobacteriota bacterium
ATGACCAACTGCTTATAGAGAAGTGCGTTGCGGGGACAAACATCATGTGCCATTTCGCACATGACGAGCGTGTCGATGCTGCGGTCGATTGCGGCACCGGCAGCCGCAAGGCGCGCCTCCGAGCGTTCCAAGGTGCGCTGCGATTTCTGCAATCGCCGTCGACTGGAATCGAACCTGCGGAGCGTAGCCGCCAGTTGTTGATTGTGCACCGGCCGCCTCGGGATTTGTTGACTGTAGCTTAGATACGCCACGCGGGGAACAATACCTCTGACTTCGGTTAAGGTAGACATGCCAAAGAACGAGAAGAATGACGAGCACAGTCGCATCCTCGAGCGGGCTAATCGGATGCTCCGACAAAGTCGGACCCTTCGCAAACTCTCGGACGAACTGCTCGAAGAAAGCAACGATATCCGCGCAGCAGTTCGGAAGGCCCGTGCCGACAAGACTTCCAAGACGTCGCGCAAACGTCGGTGAGCCGCGACGCGGGACGCACGGTCTCGATGGACGCGTGGGACCAAGGAACGCCGTGGCGTAGCGTGGCCCCTGCGCGTCGGAGGCGGCTCGACTGGTCGCGATCGCGACCAATGCTCCGGCGGGGCGCAATGCTGAGACCGAGACCACGCAGCAGCCGCGCAGCGACCAGACCCAGGTGATCGTGGAATTGACCGCCGACCGCAGGCTGGCCGTCAACAAGGTGGCGGTGCCGATGGCGAACCTGTCGGATTATTTGCGCACCCTGTTCGACGGCCGCACGGACAAGACGATGTTCATCATCGGCGCGCCGACCCCGAGCTATCAGGAGATCGTGAACATCATCGACGCAGGAGTGGGTGCAGGCGCGAAGATCGGGCTCGTCACCGAGGGCCCTGCAAATTCACAGAGCCTCAGAAGTTCTCCATCATCCACAAGTTCCCATCGGTCGTCCAACCGTTGAAGGCCAGATGGCGACCATCAGGAGAGGGGACGGCCAACGCTTCCCCCGAACCTCCAAGGTTTTCCCAAAGGAGGTGCGAGTTGCCCTGAAGATCCACATGCAACAGATCTCTTCCACCCCGGACGCGGACTGTAACAAACAAGCCCTTTCCATCCGCGGCCCACGCAAAGTTCTGGAGGTCGCTCCAGCCCTTGATGTCAATTGAGTGCAGCACCTGTCCATGGATGGAATAAACGTAGATGGGTCCAGCTGATGACTGAGACACGGCAACGCGGGTGCCGTCCGGTGAGATTTCCGTCCACTCATCGTCCATGTTGGGGTCAAGAGGAACCTGTAGAATCACTGCACCGCGTCCTTTTGCGGGATCAAACGCTGTAACGATCTTTTGCCTCTTATCCTCGCTGCGCTCCGCAACCGCGCAGACTTGAGAGGGCGATCTCGCACAGCTAATCACGCCGTCAAATTTCGCCACAAACAAGCGCTCTGGAGTTCCGCCCGCCACAGAAACGCGCATCACTGGTTCCGGTCCTCTTGCTGGCCACTTCCCATTCTCTCCGATTCCAAAATACACGATGCTCCTGCCATCGGGAGTTAGGCGAGGGTTTCGTCCGTACCCTTCGAGCAACACGGGTTCTGCTGTCTCGAGGTCAAGTGCTTGTTTATAGATTCCGTACTTGCCTAGGCGATTCGAAACAAAGAAAAGAGCGCTGCTATCTGCCGTCCAATCCACCGTGCCATCCGAACTCGCTGTCAGGGGAAAATGCCGTGGATTGTCGATACGGTTGTTGGCCTCAGCCAACTCGCCAACATAGGAGGTCATGCGGCTCGCCGACTTTAAGAACACCAGGTTCTTGCCATCGGCGGTCACACTCAGGGTATTCATACAGGATTCGGCCCACTTCGTAAGCTGCTGCGCATGGCCGACTGCTCGCCCCCAGTACGGATCGATTCGCAGGGTCCAAAAGTTACAGGCGCTGGCGAGATAGGAGTCCGGTTCCTCCACCGAATAGAGAAAGCGTCCATCGGGCAGCCAGAGGAAGTCGCGAACATTCTTGGTGACAGGGGGCGAGAGTATCGTAGAAATCGGACCCCCTTTCAGATCTCGGCTTAAGAACGTCTGCCCGGCTTCATCAGTTCTCACATAGATGATCCGCTGTCCGTCTGCCGACCAGTTGACGCAGCAAATGGAGCTCTTCTCATCGGTCTCGTAGAGCTTCCGAGCGTTGTCACCGTTGGGGTCCATGAGCCAGATCTCGCGGGGACCGAGACGACCCATCTTCGCTCCGAACGCGATTAACGAGCCATCGGCCGAAACGGAATACACGAGTGCGTTGTCTCGAAATTTGATTGGTACGCGGCCTAAGACCGAAACGAGCCAGCCGGTGGCCTCCCGCTGCTGGGACGCCGACGATGCTGCTGTAAGCGACGGGTGAGAATTCGCAATGAATCGCGTACTGTCAGGAAACCATCCGCCAAGGTCCCAATCCATTCTTTCACTGGCCGAGACGTCGGGTTGTGGGATGGCCTGGACTTCACCCGTCTTAATCAGCTTCAGATAGAGGCGGTTGCGATCGGTATACGCCAGGTACTTGCCATCGGGGGAGATCGCACCGCTCCGTACTGCGTTTTCAAAGGAGTTCGTTGTGAGCTGGTGAAGTCGCATCTCGCGCGAGGCCACAGGCGTCAATTTCGCGCTCCAGAAAATGCCGGCGCTCAGCGAAGCGACAGCAGCACCTCCAGTGATCCATCGCCAATGTCGCCGCCAAAATGTCGCATCTCTCACGACGGTGCGACTGGACTGGACACGAGCTCGGCCAGGAGCGCCGGGTTGTCTAGGCACCGCCTGCGTCCAATCAGTGCGGCCCCATTCGCAATCCCTCTTCAGGCGTTTGAGGTCCGCTCGCATTTCCGAGGCGACCTGATAACGCAGATCACGATCCTTCTCCAGGGCCTTGCCAGTGATTTCTGCGAGCTTGTCAGGACAATCGGAATCAATGGTCTGGGGAGGAGTGGGCGTTCGATTTAGGATAGCTTCGAAGACGACAGCAGAGCTGCTCCCCGTGAACGCCGGCCTTCCAGTCACCATCTCGTAAAGAACGGCTCCAAAGGAAAACAAATCTGTCCGTACATCGAGCTCTTCTCCGCGTGCCTGTTCCGGAGACATGTAAGCGACAGTGCCAATGGCGATCCCCGGGATGGTGAGATCGTCTTGGGCAAGATTGAACGTCTCCTGATTGCCGGCAAGTGACAGCGGAGGCTGGCGGGCGGTCATTCTTTTAGCCAAGCCAAAATCCAAGATTTTTACTCGATCGTGCGCGGTGATGAAAATGTTCGATGGCTTGATGTCGCGATGAACGATGCCGCTGGCGTGCGCGGCATCGAGCGCATCTGCGATCTGGATCGCGACATCGAGCAGTTCTGCAATTGGCATGGGGCTGGCCGCTATGCGGTGCTCCAGGGTTTGTCCCTGCAGCAATTCCATGGCAATGAAACGGCACCCCGCGAACTCGTCCACGTCGTATACGGTGCAGATGTTGGGGTGATTCAGCGCAGACGCCGCATAGGCCTCGCGCTGGAATCGTTCGACAACCAGTGGATCGCGCGAAAGATCAAGTGGTAGAAATTTCAAAGCGACCGTACGCCGGAGCTTCGTGTCCTCGGCTTTGTAAACGACGCCCATGCCGCCACCGCCCAATCTCTCCATCATTCGAAAACGTGGGGGGGCTGTGGCGGACATCCCGCGGTTTCGGGCTTGCTCCTCGGCCTTGCTTCCAGCTATAAGCCGGGCGGCTACGTCGAAGGCCGGGGACTCGATAAACTCCCCAGCGGAGCTCTCGTAGGAAAGCAGCGATGCCACTTCTTTCCGCAGCTCTTCATCATCCTGGCAGTGGGCTTCCAAGAAGGCAGCGCGTCTCTCTGCCGGGATCTTTGCGGCAGAGTGGTAGAGCCACTCGACCCGCCGCCAGCGATCAGGGTTCATGAACACCGCTCCCACTAAGTTCGCGCAGCAGCCAGGCCTTAGCCAATTTCCAGTCGCGCATCACCGTGTCGACGGATACGTTCAGCACTTCTGCCGTTTCTTCGACGCTCAGACCGCCAAAGAATCTCAGTTCGACCACACGGCTCTTGCGCTCGTCCACCGCGGCCAACGTTCGTAAAGCGTCATCCAAAGCGACCAGATTTACGTCCGGATCGGAACTCACGATGAGCGCCTCATCAAAATTCACATCAATCGCGCCGCCACCTCTCTTCTGATAGCCGCGCGATCTCGCGAAGTCGACAAGGATCCGTCGCATCAGTCGTGCACAAATGACAAAAAAATGGGCGCGGTTCTGCCATTTCACTCGGCGAACGCTGACGAGGCGAAGGTAGGTTTCATGAATGAGGGCGGTGGCCTGGAGCGTATGTCCAGTGCGTTCGCCGGCCATATAATGGCGCGCCGCCGCGTGCAGTTGGTCGTACACGAGAGGAACCAGTTCCTGGAGGGCGGCTTCGTCGCCTTGTCCCCAAGCCTGCAGCAGACCGGTTACATCTCTCGGCCCACGTGTGCCCATAAGCGACTAGGCTCTTCAATCTAGCTGTTGCTGCGCGGGCGCATCACAGCGCCAATCCACGACCCGCTAAACATTCCTTCCGAGCGTTGCGAGTTTTTCTGCCCCATTCACGCCTTTTAAGGTGGGCTGGATACTCGCGATCAGTTGTTTCCCGGGCCATCCAAGGAGGAACTTACCATGACTCGTGCAAACAGTTCGATTCTCCCGCCAGTGTTGGTGTTCGCCCTAACCATGCTGGCGATATCCCCAACCACAGCAGCAACACCGATCATACTGAAGGTACCCGTCGACTTCACGAGCACGTTCAACGGCTGCGCTTTCCCCGTCGTCGATCATGTTGAAGGTTCTGTCACCGTGCACATTTTCTTTGACAACAACGGTGATCCCAAATTCGAGATCGACAGTTACGCGTTCAAAGAAACCTGGACTAACCCCGCCAACGGCATGTCCCTTTCCACGACGGACGCGGGGCCTACCATCGTCACGATTCACCAGGACGGATCTCAGACACAGGCGCTTTTAGGGCTGGTTACTCACGTTATTGTCAAGGGACAGGGACAGATCGCCGCACAGGTCGGAAAAATTGTGTTCACGCTTGACGCGAATGGCAACCTGACTGGCACAGCGTTCGTGGCTGGAAAATACGATGATCTCGTGCCTGCGATCTGCGCCGCGCTGCAATAGGATCAGTATTGAATCCAAAGTGACGCCTTGCGCGCACGTCCAACCATTGTAGGAGGCAGCATGCGATTCACAACAGTGGCGTTCGCAGCGAGCGCGATCTTTGCCGGCCTGGTCGTCGCTCCGGCTGCGGGACAAGTTGTCGATGGAAGCGGGACAGCTAACGTCGTTCCCCGATGGATCGACACCAACACACTGGGAAATTCGCACATCTCCGATACCGGCACCGTTATCGCCGCGACGAGTACGACCGGGGCTCAAGTGGTTATATCCGGCGGCATTGGGATGGCGGGCAGCAGAGGACTTTCCGCCGGTGGCGCTCTCGGCGGAGGAGGTGCCTCGATTCAGGCGACTGGTGGCTCAGGAGTAAGCTGCGTGATTCCCGCCAGCACCCGATGTGCTGTGTACAGGGGCGGCAACGGAGGATCAATCACGCTCCAACCGGGGGGCGGCGGAATCGGACAGACGTATAACGGATTTACGTACAACGGACATGTCGGGGTCCTTCTCCTGGCTCCCAGCGGTGGAAACGTGGGGATCGGATTCTCCGCTCCCAGTCGAACTCTCGAAGTAAAAGTAGGTGGTACGACGCTCGCCGATGACTGGACTATCCGCAGTTCCCGCCGGTTCAAGACGAACATTCAACCGTTGCACGACGCGCTCGGCAGGATCGAAGCGTTGCAGGGGGTGTCCTACCAGCGGACGAGCGACGGCAAGCACGAAATCGGCGTTGTGGCCGAGGATGTGGATCGAGTCATCCCCGAAGTGGTCGCTCATGATCCAGAAACGCACGAAGTCGAAGGGGTGGATTACTCCCGGTTGGTGGCACTGCTGATCGAAGCGGTGAAGTCACAGCAAGCGGAAATTGAGCGGCTGAAGTCACAGATGGCGCAACTCACGTCGAACGCCGCGAAATAGCACATTCTCGATGGAGCGCAGTATGTGACTGGTGGTCTGCAGGCGGATGACAGTCCGAGCGGTGCGGGGACGTCATCACTTCAAGAGCGACGCGGGGTTGGACTTAGTTTGTTAAGGGTCTCGTAATCGCCGGCAATCAACGCTGCCTTCTTCGCGCGCGTCCACCGCTTAATCTGTCGCTCACGTTCGAGAGCTGCTTTCTCGGTGCGTTTGGATTCGCCATACACAAGTTGCACAGGCATCCGCGTCGAAGTGTATTGCCAACCCCGACCCTCGTTGTGTTGCCGTTGGCGAGTCCCGATGTCGGTTGTGTAACCCACGTAGAACGTCTGGTCAGCGCACAGAAGAATGTACCGTAATGCGGCACACCCCCACGGGATTGCAGTCTTTGTTCCGACTGATATGAGCCCGAAAGCTTTGGGATCAAAGATCATTGTTGAAAGAATCGCGTCGTTCGACGAACCGATTGATTGCGAGAACTGCCTGCCATGAGCGAGCGAACAGACACGAGCGAGGTTCAAACACCTAGGCGAGCGTGAGACGAGCTGAGAAGTCGACCGCGATAGCCCTTCGACTCGCGTGAATTGAGCGCTCGCTCAGGGCACCATTCGCCTCGCTCGCTCCGCTCGCGAGCCGAATGGTGGAGGCGCCGGGATTTGCACCCGGGTCCGAAAATATATCCCCGCAGGACTCTACGATGCGTATCCGCCTCTGTGTTGTCGCGCCTGACGTGTAGAGACGGAAAAACCGTCAGGCGCCAACCCCGAAAAAGTCTCGCCGCTGACGTTCGAGATAGCCGTCAGCAGCCAGCCTGCTTAAATGACATCCAGTTCCGGCCCGCAGGCTGACCGGAGTGGACGCTCACAGGTTTTTACGCTGCGAGAGCGAGCTGCGTG
>JBKPNQ010000254.1:0-17527 GCA_046732715.1 Acidobacteriota bacterium
GCTGACGGCCAGCGCTTCCTGATTCAGACCACGCCCGATGACGCCGAAGGCACGTCGCCCATGACGGTCGTGATGAATTGGGTTCCGAAGAAATAGGGAAACAAGGTGTGAGGTTTATCACGCGAGGTTTTGTTAGAGGATCTAATTCTCCTTTCTCCTTTCTCCTTATGTTTTCTCTTGATCACGAATGCAGTTCGAGTGAACGTCGTTGGTCTGTGATCGAGGTTCAAAGCCGCTTCTATTCCTCGGCCAGCATCGCGAAGACGAACGAAAAAATGTCCGCATCCTCTTCGATCGTTTTTGAGAGCGGCTTGCCTGCGCCGTGGCCTGCCTTGGTTTCAACCCGAATCAGCACGGGCGCCGCATGTCCGGCGGCTTGCAGCCGCGCAGCGAACTTCTTGGCCATTCCCGGCGACACCCGATCGTCGGTATCCGCTGTGGTGATCAGGATCGGCGGGTAGGGTGCGCCGTCGACGACGTTATGGAGCGGTGAGTACTTGTAAAGAAACGGAAACTGTGACGGATCCTCCGCGCATCCGTATTCGGAGATCCAGAACCGGCCAACCGTGAAGAGGTGGTAGCGCAGCATGTCGGCGACCGGCACGCGGCAGATAACGGCGCCGAACCGATCCGGACGCTGGACCATGACCGCCGCCGTCAACAGGCCTCCATTGCTGCCGCCTTCGATCGCAATCCGCCTCGGGGTCGAGTAGCCGCTCGACGCGAGCCACTCGGCTGCGGCGATGAAGTCGTCGAAGACGTTTTGCTTTCGACCGAACATGCCCGCTTCGTGCCACGCTTCACCGTATTCGCCGCCGCCGCGGAGATTCGCCACGGCATAGATTCCGCCTCGCTCGAGCAGGACGACGTTCGACGGGTCGAACGCCGGCGTCAGGCTGATATTGAATCCGCCGTAGCCGGTCAGCAGCACCGGACGGTTGCCGTCCTTCGGCAATCCTTTCTTCGCAACCAGGAACATCGAGATTTGTGTTCCGTCCTTCGAGGGATACCAGACCTGGGTGGTCTCGTACTCGTCGCCAGTCGTGTGTGAACCTGTCTCGCCAAAGCGTTCCAAGTGGCCGGTCAGAAAATCGAACCGGTAGTTCGTCGCCGGCTGAGTGAACGACGTGAGGCCGAAAAACATCTCGTCATCACTGGGACGGCCGCTGATGCCGGTCAGCGTTCCCAGCGTGGGCAGATCGATCTCGTTGATCGGCGTTCCGTCCAGCGTGAACAGGCGCAGCCGGTCGCTGGCATTGTGCAGGTACGCCGCCACCAGCGTCTGGTGAATCACGATCGCGGACGACAGTTTGTCTTCGCTCTCGGCCACAACTTCCATCGCCGGGAGTTGTGGCTTGAGCGGGTCGATGGAAATGATTCGGCCGCGAGGCGCGGCCTCGTCAGTCTTGAGCAAGAGCCGGTCACCGGCCGACTCGATAAACGCGTAGGCGGCCGTGAATCCGGAAACCAGCGGGACCGGCTCGGCATTCTCGACGTGGCGATCGATGACATACACCTCGCTGCGATCGCTCGATCCCTGAAAGGCGGTGATGACCGTCCACCTGTCGTCGTCGCTGACCTCGACGCCGAACACCGTTTCGCGCTCGGTCGGCTTCTCGAAGATCAGCCGATCGGCATCTTGCCGGTCGCCGAGGCGATGGTAGTAGACCTTGTTGAAGTAGTTCTCGTCCCCAGGGACGACAGTACCCGGTTCAGGAAAACGGGTGTAGTAGAAGCCGCTTCCATCCTTGACCCACGTCATGCTCGCGAACTTCACCCACAGCAATCGATCCGGCAGATCCAGACCGTCGTCCACATTGCGGACGGAGATCTCCTGTCGATCGCTGCCGCTCGTTGACAGCGCGTAAGCGGCACGCGTGCCCGTGTCGTTGAGGGCGAGGGCGGTCAGCGCGACCGGGCCGTCCGCCCGCATCGTGTTGGGATCGATGAGGACGCGCCGCTCGCCGTGTGGACCCTCCTGAACGTACAGCACCGGCTGGTCTTGCAGTCCGCTGTTGTGCGTGAAGAAGTAATAACGGCCGCGGTGAGTTGGCACGCTGGTGCGAGGAAAGTCGTAGAGCTGTGTGAGCCGCTTCACGAGCTCGTCGCGTGCACGCCCGTCGAGCGCCGATCGCGTCAGCTGGTTCTCCGCCTTGACCCACGCCATCGTTTCAGCGCTGTCCGGGTCTTCGAGCCACCGGTACGGATCGGGTACGCGGGTGCCGTGATAGATGTCGATGAGATCAGATTTGCGTGCAGGAGGATATTGAATCACGGGACAGGGACAGCAGCGCCTGCGGCCCGAGCGAGCGGCCGGAGGGAAGCGGCGCGTAGCGGCGCCCGCGAGTGAGAGCGCGTCGGGGTGGGGCCCCACGCGCAGTGATTAATGAACACTGTACGCAACGATCGATGACGAGAGATCAGAGTGGTTATCCTCCAACCGACATCTGCTGCGCATGGACGGCCGCGCCAAGCAGTCCGGCATCAGGATTCAGAATCACAGCCACCGGAATGGTGGCGACGAAGTCCGCCATCGGCTCCTTGGCCCGGAAGGCATCAAGGAAGGTCCCGGACTGCAACGCCGGGAGAATCTTCGGGGCGATGCCGCCGCCGACGTAGACGCCGGCGGTGGCGACCGTCCGCAACGCGATATTGCCGGCTTCCGCTCCGTAGATCGTGACGAAGATCTCCAGCGCCTCGACGCATTGATCGCAGGTGTGCTCCAGCGCTGCACGGCTGATGTGGGCAGGCAATTCAGTGGGCTCGGAGACGTCGCCGATGGCCGGACACAGCCGCGATGGCGAGATCGCTCCCAGCGTACGAACCGGGCTCGTGCCAAACGACTGATGCGTGAACTGGTAAACGTTTACCAGTCCGGGGCCCGACAGAATCGTTTCGTAACTCACCCGGCCGTAGATCCTGGTGAGCTCACGGAGCAAGTCCATCTCGCGCGACGTCCGTGGCGCAAAGTCGGCATGCCCTCCTTCGGACGCACCAGGAACGAACCGGCCGTTGACATTCAGAAGGAGTCCCTCTCCGAGCCCTGTCCCGGCCGCGATCACCGCGGCATTGCCGTTCGCATGGGGCACACCGCGCTGCAACATCGTCAGCTCGTCAGACTCGAGGACCGTCACGCCGTAGGCGAGCGTTTCGAGATCGTTCAGCACGCTGGTCCGGCGAAACTTGAGCCGCTCACCGATGGCCGCGGCGTCCACGAGCCACGGAACGTTCGTCATCCGCGCGACCTCGTCGGTCACGGCGCCTGCGACCCCGAAGCAGGCCGCCTCGACGTGTCGCGACTCGACGTCGCGGGATTCGAGGAACGCCTCGATAATCGACTCCAGCCCCTGGTAGTCCAGGGTGACGAATTCGCCCACGTCGATCGCCGACGGCCGATCAGGTTTCGGCGTGAAGAGCCCAAGCAGGGTCTTGGTGCCGCCGACGTCTCCCGCGAGCAGCATGGGCCATTCTAATTGGTGAATTCGTGAATTTGTGAATTGGTGAATTCGCGAATTGGCGAATGCGGCTCGAGGCGCTGCTGCGTCGGTTCGCGCCAATTCACCATTTCACCAATTAGTCTTGACTTTCCTCCCAACGTGGCTCATTTTCGCGGAAATGGCCTCGCTCCCGTCATCGGCTGGCGGTCCGTACGGCTTCCGCGACATTCGCAGCCTCTATCCCGCGGTTACCGAGAATCATCTGCGCTACCTGGAGAAGTGGGGTCTCGTGCGGCAATCGAGCCAGCCGCGCGATCGACGGGAGTATTCGTTTGCCGATCTCACGATGATCAAGCAGGTGGCGGGCGAACTGGAGAAGGGGACGCCGCTCCGCGTCGTGCTCCGCTCGTTGCTTGCCGAGCGACAGGGGCAGCTGGAGCTGAACTTCCACGAAGGGCATGCCGCCCCCGACACGCCCAAGGCCAAGGTCGTGAGCCTCGAGGCGCATAAGCCGCTCATCAACACCACGACGCCGCCACCGCTGTCCGCGTCGCCGCAACCGTACGCCTCTGACGATCCGCAGGCGGCGCTCGCGGCAAAATATTTCCTTGAAGGCTCGCGTCTCGATGATGGCGACGAAGGGCACCTGGATGAGGCCGCCGCCGCCTATCGCCGGGCGTTGATTGTCGATCCTGACCTGGTGCCGGCGATCGTGAATCTTGCGAATATCCGTTATTCGCGCGATGAGCTCATCGAGGCCATGGCCTTATACGAGCGGGCCGTCGGACTCGATCCCGACTGTTTCGAGGCGCATTTCAACCTCGGAAACATTCAGCACGATCTCGGCCGCTACGATCGCGCGTTGGGTTGCTATCGTGAAGCCGTCGCGCTCAATCCGGGCTACCCGGACGCGCACTTCTATCTCGCCGTGACCCTGGAAAAACTCGGGCACTCCCCGGAAGCCAAGCCGCACTGGAAGACCTACCAGGAGCTCGCACCAAAGGGCGAGTGGGTCGAGTTGGCGAGGGAGTTCTTAGAGTAACTAGTCAGCTGCCAGCTTCCCGCTACCAGCTTCCGCTCGACACGGCTGGCGGAAAACTGTGTGGTCGCCGTGTACTCGGACAGCGCGACGGAGGCTGGGAGCTGGAAGCGGGTAGCTGGAAGCGGGAAGCTATTCCCTCCAACTAGTACGAGAAGTCGAGCCGTTCGCGCTTCTTCGGCGTGCGGCGCAGCTTGTAGAAGGCGCACTCGGGGCACCACGAATCGGGGACGAACCCTTCTTTCCCCGCAAACGGCAGCACGTCGCGATGCGTGCAGAACTCGCCGACGTCGGGGGTTGCGCGCCAGCGACACGATTTGAACTTTTCAATCGCGCCCGAGGCGGCAGCGCCGTCTGACGGAAGAGTCTGCTCCGCCTGAGATGACACCGGCTCTGCCGGAGTATCAGTCTGTGGCAACGCCGCCGCCGGCGCAAACGGATTAGTGTCGTCCATCATCCCTGCAATTCAAGACCGAACGATTTCTGAAGTGCCTGGAGTGCCCGGGTTTCCTCCGGCGCAACCAGCGTCAACGCCGTGCCCGTCGCGTCCGCGCGGCCGGTCCGCCCGACACGATGCACGTAGGTTTCGCGGCTCGACGGCACTTCGTAGTTCACGACGTGCGTGATCCCGTCGATATCCAGGCCGCGGGCCGCGACGTCAGTCGCAACCAGCACGCGATAGCTGCCGCTCCGGAATCCCTCCACCGCCTGGGTCCGCTGCTGCTGCGTTCGATCGGCATGCAGCGCCGCGGCTTTGAGACCAAACGCTGCAAGTTTTCGCGCGAGGCGTTCGGCGCCGGACTTCGTGCGCACGAACACCAGCACCGGACCGTCCGTGCGTCGGAGAAACTTCGCAAGCCACTCGGTCTTCTCGGCAGCCGGCACGCTCTCGACCGTGTGCGTAATGCTCTTGGCCGGGCCTCCAGCACTTCCGATCTGCACGTACTTCGCGTCGCGCACGACCTCGTCGGCCAGTTTCATCACCTCTTCGGGCATCGTCGCCGAGAAGAGCAGCGTCTGTCGCGCCGCCGAATCCGGCAGCGTCTGCACGATGCGGCGGACGTCGGGCCAGAAGCCCATGTCCATCATGCGATCGGCCTCGTCGAGCACGAGCGTATCGAGCTTGTCGAACGCAACCGTCTTGCTCCGCATGTGATCCATCAGTCGTCCCGGCGTGGCGACGACGATGTCGACGCCCGACTTGAGGGCGCGCTCCTGAGGACCCATGTCGACCCCGCCGTAGACGGCGATGCTCGTGATGTCCGTGTGATAGATGAAACCCTGCACGTCGTCTTCAATCTGCACGCAAAGCTCGCGTGTCGGCGCGAGGATGAGAACGCGCGTGTAGCCGCGTTCCTCGGGCGCAGCGCCGCGTGCCTTGAGCATCCGGTTGAGGATCGGCAGCAGGAACGCGGCGGTCTTGCCGGTGCCGGTGTCGGCGCAGCCGATCAGATCGTCCCCGCTCATCGCGATCGGAATGACCGCACTCTGAATCGGCGTGGTTGCGGCGAACCCGCGAATCCGGATCCCTTCGAGCAGAGAGGGCTCGAGACCGAGCGTGTCGAACGCGACCGGTTTGGGATCGTACTCGGCCTGCGGCCGGGTCACGAACCTCGTCGTTGGCGGGACCTGGAAATGTGTGTGCGTGCGAGGAGCGCCTGAGCGCGGACCGCGTCGCCCTCGTCGTCCCCGTGGCGCCCGGCGCTGTGCTGTATGTGAATTCAAAATCGTGGTTTTTATCGAGCGCGGAAGGTAATGATGCCTCGGACCGGATCGTAGGGTGAGACGCCAACGGTCACGCGATCTCCGGGCACCACCTTGATTCGAAAACGGCGCATTCGGCCGCTCAACTGGGCAAGCACCTCGTGGCCCTGGTCACATTGCACTCGATAAAGACCGCCGCTGTGTACCGCCACGACCGTGCCTTGCACGTCAATCAGATCATCCTTGCTCAATTGCTATCCTTTCCAATCAAAGATTGTGCCACATCGGAACATGATTTAGCAAACTCATCAGTCAAGATGGCGCACGGCTTCTTCGACTTGCTGGCTTAAAGCCGCGTAGTCATTGCCTTTCAACGATATAGGCGCACCGAATATCACCCGTCCAGGGCCTCGTACGGGGAATTTCCACGTGTGATGCAGCACCCGGTCGAGTCCGCGGAGTCGGACCGGAACGACCGGCACATCCAGCCGGGAGGCGATCATCCCGATTCCAGGCTGGAAGCGATTAATCTCGCCAGCGTCGGTTCTCTTGCCCTCTGGAAAAATTAGCAGGGAGAAGCCTTCGGCAAACAGCTCGCCGATATAGCGCAGTGTCTGGCGGGTTCCGGACTCACGCTGAGGTAGGGGAAACGCGTTGAAGAACGCAGACGCCAGGTAGTAGTTCAGGCTATTGGTCAGCCACGCCTTTCGTCCGAACTGGCGGGGATAGAAGTGCGGCTTGAAGAACTCCTTCGCCATGGCGGGAGCTACGCGATATCGCCACCGGGGCGGCAGTGCCTGCAGAATCACCGGGGTATCCAAATGGCTCTGATGATTGGCGGCGAAGATGACCGGACTGGAGATATTGGCCAGGTGTTCGACGCCTCGCACTTCGAGCTTCACGAACGGACGTGCCAGGGGCAGCATCCAGGTGGGAAGGCTCGCTCGGCGCAGGGCACGAAAGAGCAGCGATCGGTTCCACGATGGAAACTCGATCGATTCCTGCTGGACGTGGACGGCGGCCGCCTCGCCGGTCAATGGCCGAGTGATCGCCTCCAGGTCAGCGACGGTCGCGGCCGCGGAGAAGCGCGATTCGTCTATCGTGCATTGCAGCGATTCCTCGAGCGCCATCATCAACTCGACCCGCTCGAGAGAACTGAGGCCGAGTTCGTCGATGGTTGTCGATGACTCGATTGTCCGGCCTGGCGCAAACCGCGCGATCACCGACGCCACGGTTGGTCCACCCGCTCCCCGCACGTTGGAGGGATGGTCGGATGTTGATCGGCTGTCGGCGAGCCATTGCCGCAGTTCCCGACGTTTCAGTTTGCGCGTACCCTCCGTTCGCGGTAATTCCGCGCCGGTCCATGCCGCCGCCGCTCGAATCTTCTGGTGATCCTGCAGGCGCGCATTGGCCTGCCGCACGACGTCGTCCAGATCCGTCCCGGGCGCGGCAACCATCACCGCCTGCACGCGCTCGGCGGTCGATCCGGCAAGCGGCGCGCCGACGACCGCCGATTCAACGATTCCGGGGATCTCGTTGAGCACGCGCTCGACGTCTTCGGGAAAGACATTCAATCCCTCGGGCGTCACGATCATTTCCTTCTTGCGCCCGCGGATGTGCAGCTGCCCTTTGTCGTCGATCTCGCCGATGTCGCCGGTATGGAACCAGCCGTCCTGAAATGCGCTCCGCGTTTCATCCGGCGCGTTGAAGTACCCGCTGGTGACGTTCTCGCCTTTGACGAGGATCTCACCGTCGTCGGCGATCCGAATCTCCACTCCAGCGATCGGCTTTCCAACCGCTCCGCGTGATGCATGGAACGGATGATTCAGCGTCACGATGGGCGCGGTCTCGGTGAGCCCGTAGCCCTGGACAACCAGAAAACCCAGCTTCCCCCAAAACGCCTCGAGCTCCGGATCCAGCGGTGCCGCGCCGACCACCATCGCCCAGAACTTGAACCCGAACAGACGATGGATTCGACGGTACTTCCACCACCGCCTGGCCCAGTGCATCTTTCCCGGATCCTCGGCGGCTTCGGGCGCGACCCGCAGTACATGCTCTTTCAGCACTTCAAGAATCTTGGGCACCGACACCAGCACCGAGATGCGCCGGCTTCTGATCTGCGCGACGATGTCCTCGGGCGCATAGCTTCTCGTGAAGACGACGACACCGGGAAGCATCGGAGGAACGAACGTCGCCATCGCCTGACCGAACATATGGCTGAGCGGCAGCAGATTCAGAAAGCGAATGGGAAGAAACGGCTTCGCGTATTTCTTGTACTTCGCGACCTCGCGTTCGATCGGAATGACGTTCGCGAGAATATTGCGGTGCGTGATCACCACACCCTTCGGCTCTGCTGTCGCGCCGGACGTGAAGATGATTTCGGCCGTATCCTCGGCCTTCGGCGCAATCGGTCCTGGCGCTGATTGATTTTGACTTGCCGCTTCCACGTTGACGCCCGCCTCCGCCGTCGGCTTCGGCGCGGCAGGCTCGTGGGCGTCCCTCAATTCCGACACCAGCCAGATCGGCCTCGAGTTCCCCAGCGCGGCGCGATCCACGGCGTCGCCGACGAGCACGACCCGCGCGTCCACGATCGCGGCGACACGCAGGAGAAACTCTGCCGACGCCCGATAGTCGATGGGGACGAGGACGACGCCTTCGAGCAGGCATCCCCACATCGCGATGAGCCACTCGGCGCGGTTCTCGGCCCAGATCGTCACCGCCTGTCCCGCGCTGATGCCCTCGGCGCGAAGGCGCTCGCCGAATTCTCGCGCCCGTGCCGTCACGTCCGCGTACGAATACGACCAACTTCGATATCCGTCGTCGTACACCACGAATTCGCCTGCGGTAGCCGACAGATCGGCGTAGAAATCGATGAGCGTTCGGCGCGGCATCTGTTGTGAATTATGATGGAAAACCAGATGTCCCTTCCGCCCGTTTTCGCGGCCAGCGCGCTGTACGATGGCCTTCTGCAGGCGGCGCTCAGGCAGTTCTTCAGCCGGGCGACGTTCGAAACCGAGCCGATTCCATCGCTCTCGTCGGACGGCCGGCTCGCCATCGAACCCACCAACGATCCCTCGGTGCTGACGATCCGCTGGTTCGGATCGCGTCACGTATTGCACGTGCCGGCAAAGCGGCCGTTCACGACGCACGAAGTTCGACTGGCGCGAGCGATCGGTACTGTGCTCGCCGCACGCTATCGCGCGATCTTCGATCCCAAGCAGATGCTCGAACGCGGCGAGTTGTTTCGCGGATCCATTGAAGATCGATACGTCGCGGCGTTTCTCGACGCGGTCGCGTCAATCGACAAGCCGTCGCGGGCGGATCTGATCGCCACCGCCATCGAAGTGTTGCGGGTGGCGGCGCTCTCGAGCTATGAGAACCGTCCGATTTCGTCCGGCGTGCTCCTGCTGGATGGAGATGATACGGTGCGTTCCCGCGCGGCCGTGCCGGATCAGGCGTACTTGTATTCGCAGTCGCTGACCGCGATCAAGAGTTTCTACCGCCTCAGCGACGGCATGGAAACGGTCTTTCTCGTCGATCGCACCGGCCACGTACTTGATATTGTCGAAATCGCGCAATATGCCGAGCCGCTGGCGCTGGTTGTCCCCTCGCCGGAACGGTACCGCCCGCACGCGCTCGCCACCGCCGGCAACAGCCACCTCTGCATCGTCCTCAGCCCATCACACGAAATCAAAGTGTTCACCGAGGGGGTGCAGACCTTCAGCTTCCGGAATGCGCGCTGGCACCTGCTCGATCTCAAGGCGAAGTACGAGATGTGGCAAGCCGCGATCGACAACGCCGCGCTGTCCGAGCGCCTGTTTCAGACGGCGGTGGATCTTGCTGATTCACGTGAAGGCGCGCTGTTCGTGGTCCTTCGCGATCCGGCGGCATCGCTGGCGCAGCTGGTCGCGCCGGCCGACCAGCTGGATGTAGTTGGGCAGATGGGCGGCGTGGTACCCAGCCGCGCTCAGCTTCTCCACATGCTGCGCGGACGTAACGTTCACGACCTCGATCCGGCCGTGCTCAAAGGCCTCGCCCGCACCGACGGCGCCACCGTCATGGATCGCAACGGCCGTCTGCTGGCGGTCGGGGCAATTCTTCTCCATACCGAGGCGCCCGAGCCTCACTCGAGTCTACCCGTCGAAGGGGCGCGGACGACGGCAGCGATGGCGGCCGGACGATTTGGCGCTGTCCTCAAGGTCAGCGAGGACGGCCTGATCACGTTCTACGATCAGCAGGAAAGAATTTGGGATATTTGAATCAGTTGCCAGTTCCCAGTTCGAGACTGAGAACTTACTGGAAGCTGGAGACCGGCAACCGGAAACTTCACCTTAGAGAGACCCCCCCACAAAGCGACACCAGCGTCATCCGCGGGAACGCCGGGCGCGTGGCCGTCGCAAGCTGAGGATTGACCGCGTAGAACCTGACGTCGAAATTGAACGCGACGTGCTTCTTCGCGAACCATCGCGCACCGCCGCCGTAATTGATCGTCTTGGTGCTTGATTCCGGATCGGGTAGTGGATGGTCGACGTTTTCGGAGGTAAACGTGGACCATCCAATGCCGCCGCTGATGTAGCTCCAGCCGTCGCGCGCCCCGAAGTTGAACGAAATCTGGGGCGAGACGGCCGAGAAGCGTGTGTTGACGCCGACCTCGACCGGAGCGGCGTCGGTGCCGGTGTTCGTGGTCCGTCCGCGCGAGGCCTTGCTGATTTCGCCGCCGAGCCCCAGGGTCACGATGCCGAGACGCAGCGGATACCAATGGGCACCGACGACGAGCCCGAAGCCGCGTGTCGGTAGATTCTCAGTCGCGACCCCGATGCTGCTCGCCACGCCTGGGTCCTGCTTGAACTTCGGAAAATTGAACCGCACGTCTGCGACGTAGTGTCCGATCGGAAGATCTTCAGGCTGAGTTTCTTGAGCGACCGCGGCACGTGCCGACGCGATGGTGAACGCGCCGACCAGAACCAGCAGGGTCACGAGTGGCTTCGCGAATGCACGCATGCGCTTCCAAGCGTATCAGGATCGTTCGTTCAGCATCTGGCGCGCCAGCGCGATGCCCTCGTCGACCGACGTGATCGACCCATCGAGCTGCTTCTCGTAGACCTGCCGAAGGATGACGCCGATCCGTGGCCCTGGCGACAGGCCGAGCGCCAGCAGATGTCGTCCCTTCACGATCGGGTCGGGCGGAGCGTGCTGCACTCCCAGGTCGCGGGCGCGCTCGAGGAACCAGTCCATCGCCGAACAGTCGAAGTCGCCGACGCGCCCGAGGCAGTCGGACTTCGCCACGCGCGCCAGCATCTCGAGGTCCACCTTCTCCGCGAGACGCCGAAACGCTCCGTCCGACACCGGCGTGGGCGACTGGCGAAACATTCCGGGCTTCAAATGATGCGCGACGATGCCGAGGACCTGCTTGCGCACGTCGTAGCCGTCGATGGTGTGAATGTTGAGCCGGTCGAGGACGGCGGTGGCGGGAGCCACGCCCGCTTGCTCGTGATCGATCGATCGGATCCGTCCGTCGATGAAAGCCGTGGTCGGCGGCTTTCCCAGATCGTGGCAAACGGCCCCCAGCATGACGACGATCTGCCGCGGATGATCGAGGTCGTCGATTCGGGTGCGGGCCTGGTCGATCACCATGAGGGTGTGGACCCAGACATCTCCCTCCGGGTGCCATTCAGGCTCCTGCTCGCATCCGACCAGCGCGCCGATTTCAGGGAACAGGCGGCTGATGACGCCGAGGTCGAGCGCCAGCGTGAGGCCCGTCGACGGGCGCGGGGCCTGGAGGAGCAGCTTCTCGAGTTCCATCCAGATGCGTTCGGACGGCAGATCGTCGAGCGCAATCTCGCGACACAGGTCACGGGTTGGCGGGTCCAGCGCGAATTCGAAGCGTGCCGCAAACTGGACGGCGCGTAGGACGCGCAAACTGTCCTCGCCAAAGGTCGTGAGATCGACGGCCCGCAACAGTTTCGCCTGGATGTCGTCGCGACCGTTGAAGGGGTCGATGTATTCGGCGGTGAGCGGATCCCACGCGATCGCATTGACGGTAAAGTCGCGTCGTCGTGCGGCCTCCGTGAACGACAGGTTCGGATCGCCGACGACTTCGAATCCGCGGTGACCTCGGCCGGTGCGCGATTCGCGTCGTGGCAGCGACACGTCGACGCCCGCGACCTTGTAGACCGTGAAGCTCTCGCCGACCGTGTTCACGTTGCCGAATGCGCCGAGTACGACCTTCAGCCGATCGGCTGGGACTCCGTAGATCTCGAGGTCGAGATCCTTCGAGGTTCTGTCCATCACCCGATCGCGTACCCAGCCACCGACGACCAACGCCCGGCCGCCTTCGTCGCGAATGCGCTGCGCAATGGCGACCGCGAGGTCGAAGCCCGAAGCGGGATCCGTTTGCGGCTCCGACACCTACGACCCCTCGCGGCGCCGGCCGAACTTGCGGACGACCTTGTCCGTGAATCCCGGCGCAACCGCATTGACCACGGTCAACGCGCGTGATGCCGCGTGCGGATAGACTTCGGCCCTTGGCTTCCGCACGCATGCCACGATGGCCCTGGCGACGTCGTCCACGGACTGTTTCGGACCGAGTCCGGTCACCGAATGGCCGTAGTCTCGTTGCATCGCGGAACGAAACTCGGTCTCGGTCGAGATGGGAAAGACCACGCTGACGGCGATTGGGGTGCCGCTGAATTCCGTGCGCAGTGACTCGGCGAATCCAACCTGTGCCGCCTTCGTCGCGCTGTAACCGCTCATCTGGGCGATGCCTCGTTGCCCGACGATCGACGAGACGATGATCAGGTGGCCGCTGTTCTGTGCGCGGAACAGCGGAAGCGCGGCGCGTGCGCCGTAGAAGGTGCCCATGAAATTCACGTCAATCATCCGCTGCATGATGTCGGCGGGCGTGTCCTCGGCGGTGCCGTAGTAACCGACACCGGCGTTGCAGATCATGATGTCGAGGCGGCCGAAGACGTCGACCGCGCGCTGCGTGAGCCGTTTGACGTCGGCCTCTGACGTCACGTCCATGACGATCGACTCCGCGCGTCCTCCCGCGCCCCGGATGCCACCGACCGCGTCGTCGAGCCGTTCCTTGCGGCGCGCGCCCAGGACGATCGCGACGCCCTCGCGCGCGAGATGCTGTGCCGACGCGAGGCCGATGCCGGAAGAGGCCCCGGTGATCGCGGCCACTCGGCCAGAAAGGTTCATGGGGCATGATACTTTTACTTTTCACTTTGTATGAGCGACCCCGTCATCTCCCTTCTCCGCGATCTCGTCGCGACTGACTCCGTCAATCCATCGCTCGTGCCTGGTGCTGCGGGAGAGCGCCAGATTGCCGACGCCATCGCGGCGCACCTGCGCGGGATTGGCATGGACGTGCAGGTGCAGGATGCCGCGCCTGGCCGTCCGAACGTCGTCGGCGTGCTCGAGGGCACGGAGCCTGGCCGCACGATCATGTTGTGCGGTCACACTGACACGGTGGGCGTTGCCGGGATGACGGCTCCCTTCGATCCCGTGATTCGCGACGGCCGGATGTACGGCCGAGGCGCGCAGGACATGAAGGGCGGGGTGGCGGCGATGATTGACGCCGTGCGCATCGCGCGCGAGCGCGGATTCCGCAGGGGCCGGATCCTCATCGCCGCGGTCGCCGACGAAGAATACGCGAGCCTCGGTGCCGATGCCCTCGTCCGGGACTGGAAAGCGGATCGAGCGATTGTGACGGAGCCCACCGAGTTGAAGATCGGGATTGGTCACAAGGGCTTCGCCTGGGCAGCGGTTGACACGAAAGGGCGTGCCGCGCACGGCAGCCGGCCGGCCGATGGGCGAGACGCGATCATGCGGATGGGACGCGTGTTGTCGCGGCTCGAGCAGCTCGATCGCGATCTGCAATCGCGACCTCCGCATCCACTTCTCGGAACCGGATCGCTGCACGCGTCAATCATCGAAGGCGGTCGTGAGTTGAGCAGCTATCCCGACCACTGCCGGCTGCAGCTCGAGCGACGGACGGTTCCGGGCGAAAGCGTCGCGACGTTCGGGCGTGAAATGGACGCGATTCTCAGCACGCTTCGCAGCGAAGATCCAGACCTCGAGGCGTCGGTGGAACTGATGTTCTCGCGCCCTCCCTACGAAGTCTCACACGATGATGATCTACCTCGAGCCCTGTTCGCGGCAGCAGCAACGGCGGGCGTCGCAACCTCTACGACGGGGATGAGTTTCTGGACCGATGCCGCGATTCTCGGTCAGGCAGGCATTCCGTCGGTGTTGTTCGGTCCCGGCGGCGCGGGTCTTCACAGCACAGAGGAATATGTCGTCCTGGCGGACGTCATCAGCTGCCGAGACACGCTGACACAGTTTGTACTCAATTCGTTGTGATGCTGAAAGTACCGAGGGGATGTCGTCGTTCGCCGAGAGAGACCGGGAGGGCAGGGCGGCGGCCACAAATCCTGCAGAAGGGACGGCCACCGCCCTGCACTAAAACCAATCGCTGTTTCAAGCGCTCTTGCGCAGAACCAGTCGCTTGGTCGCAAGCAAGTGCCGCCGCGCGTCTCCCTCGTAGCGCCGGCGCGGACCGCGTCCGCTGATTTCCCATCCCGGTGTGTCGTGCCCGCACGACGTACACCGCATGTTCACGCGGTTGCCTTCGAAGTGCAGAACCGCGTCGTGCCCGCGAAGTCCGCAGACAAACTGGCCCAGACGCCCGAGCGTACGTGCCGCCAGGCTGTCGGTGCTGTGCTGCGAGATTTCCGCGGTCGCCGTGAGCTGCTGGGGGTAATTGGTCACCATTGGACGAACTCCGTTCCCTTCTCCTTAGGACCTTCCAGATATGACGCCGTGCGCTGCGCGCTCGTCCCCCGTCATTCCTGCCTCAGGAATATCAAGAGGTGTGCCACGCGAATGCCTGCGTGTGGATCAGCTGGAACCCCAGCTAGTTACGGGTGAGTGCGGATTTCGTGGTCTGGACTGGGAACGGGGGAACGTATGTTTTGAACGACATAGCGTCGCGACAAATGGGCGATCGGCTACACATTGCCGCCGTAACCACGTACTTTAGTCAATCCGCAGGTAGCCTTTAATCAGAGCGCGAGCTGGGTGCGGCGTTCCCGCAACAAACCCCTGATTACAAATCCGATGTTTGCGGGCCGTTCACCAAGCCGTCGCATGAAGTAGGGGAACCATTCACGGCCGAATGGGACGTATACGCGGACGCCGTGCCCCTGGTTGTGCAGATCGGTCTGGAGGTCCCGCCGTATGCCGTAGAGCATCTGAAACTCGTAACGAGCCGGCGGCACGCCTCTGGCTGCGGCATATTTGCGGGTTGCGCCGATCATGTCGGGATCGTGCGTGGCAATGGCTGGCAAGTGTCCATGCTCCAGCAGCAACTGCATGACCTCGACGAACGCGGCATCCACGTCGGCTTTGTGGTGAAAGGCAATGGTTCGCGGCTCGCGGTAGGCCCCTTTGACCAACCGCACCCGCGCGCCGATTGCGTTCATACGGGCCGCGTCGGCGGCGGTTCGCCGCAAATATGCCTGGAGCACGATTCCCGCGTTCCGATATCCCTGCTGCCAGATGGTTTCGAAGACGTCGAGCGTGACCTGTGTATAGGGTGAGTTCTCCATGTCGACACGCACGAAGAAGTCGCGCGATCCCGCAGCATCGAGGATGCGTCTGAGATTGTCGACGCAGGTGGCGCGATCGATCGTCAGGCCAAGCTGAGTGAGCTTCAGCGAAATGTTCCGGTCGATGCCGGCGGCGACAATGCGATCGAACATCGTCAGATAGGCGCGGGTGGCGGCGTCCGCCTCCGCCATGGTGGCGACGCTCTCGCCGAGTAGATCGAGTGTTTCGGTCATGCCCGCGGCTTCGATCCGGCGAGCGGCCGCAATCGCCTCATCGATCGTTTCGCCGGCGATGAAGCGGCGCGCGAAGCTGTCGGGATTTCGCATGCCGTAACGCGACGCGAGTTGCTTGAGAGCGCGGCTGCCAGCGAGCGTGTGGAAGAAGATTCTGGAGACGTAGCCGATCATTTCAGGGGACAAGGGAAAAGGGAGAAGGACAAGGGCAACGCTCCCGTCTCCTGAACCGGCGGAGCCTCTCAGCAGCCACTCAGTGCGTGCGCGGTGCTCGCCGGGGTCCTGTCAGCAGGTGCTGAAGGCCGCGCGCGTAGTAGCGCAGCACGGTCCGCTCGCGAACCCGGAACCGCCCGCCCCGTTCGACATGAATGATGTTGCGCGCGGCCAGGGCCTCCGCCCCTTCCTCGATCGCTTGGCGGCCCGACGTCACACCCAGGTTGCCGCCGGCCGAACGTACTGCCTCGATGGTGGCTTCGGCACGGGCCTCGAGCTCCCGGCGCGTGATCGAGGGCTTCAGCGCCGCGGCCAGAATCGCCGTCGGCAGCACTTTGTGGAGACGACCGATGGTTTCGCGAATGTGGTGGGCGAGCGCCATCACCTCGCGTCTCGACTCCGGGTCGCAGCCATCCAACGCGATCGGTGTCCCGAAGGTGACGAACGCGCGCGACTGGTACCCGACGGCGTAGCGCACCATCTCCGCGATTTCGCGCGCGAACGGACGCTGCCGCCGTTTCTCGGCCTGATGCGCGAGGATGTGATCTTCGAGGACCACATCGTACGCGACCGCCATCGGCACGACGACCGCTCGGGTATCGGTCTGTAGCGTGGCATGGAGCAGGCCCGTCTTCGGCGCCTTCAATTCTCCTGAATAGCTGCGGCCACCCTCGATGTAGAAGAGCAGATCGTGGCGCTGCAGGAGCTCGGCGACGTACGCCTTCAGCGTCACCAGGTACGCGGGATCCTTCGTGTTGCGACGGATAGGAATCGCGCCGGTGACGTGGCGATGGATCAGGCCGAGCGGGCCGCCGAAGAGGTTGATGCCTGCAGCAATCACGGGTGGTCGGATCCCGTTGTCGTCGAGCACGAGCGGCTCGACGAGGTAGTCGAGATGCGACTTGTGATTGGAAATGTAGATGACCCGGCCGGCGTTCACCGCCTGCTGGGCAATGGCAACGTTCTCGTCGATGCGCTCGATCTTGCGGAGAATCGGGTAGAGCGGGTGCTTCAGCGCGCGGTAGATGGGATAGCGCTGGGTGGTGCGCAGCTCGTCGAGATAGGCGTGAATCCGCTCGCGCGCCTGGAGTTCGCTCTGCCCATGCCCGCCGCGGAGGTAGCGCGCGACGTCCTTCCGCGCGAGAACCGCCTGGGTGATGTCATCGGGAAGCACGTCCCCGAACTATACCGTCTTTTCGATGTCGCGGCAGATCGCGTCGGTGAATTCTGTCGTCGACGCGGTGCCCCCGAGATCCCGCGTCCGGACCTCCCCGGCGACCAGGACC
>JBKPNQ010000255.1:0-7370 GCA_046732715.1 Acidobacteriota bacterium
GCGTGAACCCGGTCACCGCGCTGCGTCAGGAGTAACGGAACCCGCGGCTACGTGCCACGTCTAAGTCGGACCGCCGACTCAACGACGGCCGCCGAAGCAGATGATGTGCCGTTTCAACTCTCCGCTCCGACCCGAAGACTGCGTGCCGGTGCAATGCTCAGCTTCCAAGGAGGCTGGACATGAACCCCTGAGGAGCGCCTCCATGCGCAGCCGTTTCGAGTCGGTTTGCTTGCGACCCTCTATCGTTCATCTATCCTTCATCCCTCTTGTCTGGCCGACGGCTCGGTGGTACCGTGACCTCGGGCGTGCAGGGCGCCTCCCGTCCGCGGACAGGACTGAGTCCACCTGACGAGATCGCCAGACGTTCGGACTCGATCGCCGAACCTCCTTGCCCGGTGCCAGCGGACCACGGGCTCATCGAAGGAGGCTCGTCATGCCGTCTCGCCGCCTGCCCGTCCAGCCCGACCAGGAACAGCTTCATCGTCAGGCCAAGGAACTCCTCCGCGCTATCCATGGTGGCGATGCGAATGCGATCGCCGAACTGCGCGAGCACCATCCAACATCAATCGATGGCCCGGCAGCGAAGTTGGCCGATGCGCAACTCGTGCTGGCACGGACCTACGGAGCTTCGAGCTGGACGAGACTCGTCCAGGCCGTGCGGCTCGCCGAAGCGATCTGGCGCGATGATGTCGACGCAGTCCGCGGCCTAATCACCCAGAACACAGCGCTGATCCGTGAGCACGTCCTGATTCGAACCGACAGCAACTGGGGTCCGCCGATGACCTATGCGGCGAACCTTGGCCGCAACGCAATCGTCCGTCTTCTGCACGAACGCGGTGCTCGAGATCTCGAGACGGCGGCCGGACGCGCCGCGCTGCAAGGCAAAGTGGACACGCTGCACATGATCTATGACCTGCTGGGACGGCCTCCGCTCAGTAAGCTGACGCTCGCCGGCCCCGCGTACACGCTGAGCGTGGAAGGCACGGCGGCTCTGCTCGCGCTTGGCGCGCGCGTCGCTGGACCCAACGGCGTCGACTCCAACACCATGGAGCACCTCCTCGGAACCGACAGCCGGAACCCATCCAAGAAGCATCGCATCCTGGAGATGTATGTCGAGCACGGCTTCGAGCCTCCGGATACGCCGGTGATGGCGCTTCATCGCGGGCGGCTTGACCTACTCGAGGCGCACCTGGCGCGCGACCCGGACCTTCTCACGCGTACGTTCGATATCAACGAAATCTTTCCGCTCGCCCCTGCCTGCGCACGCGATCCCTACACTGCTCAGGGAACGCCCCTGCACGGGACGACGCTCCTCCACGTCGCCGCCTACTTCGACGAGGTGGAGATCGCCGCGTGGTTGCTCGACCGCGGAATGGATCCGAATGTGCCCGCCGCGATTGATGCCGACGGCTTTGGCGGCTACACGGCGCTCTTCTCGACGGCCGTCTCCCAGCGCAACTTCTGGGTCAACTACGGCAAGGGGGAGCCGGACGAGGCTCGCTTCACGCGCCTTCTGCTTGAAAGGGGCGCCGACCCGAACGTCCGGGCGTCCATCCGGCACCGACTCGAGGAGGGACATGGCGGCGGACCGGTTCGCGAGTATCGCGACGTCACACCGCTCAGCTGGGGCGAACAGTTCTATGCGCGGATCTTCGTGAGCCGGGAGACGCTTCGGTTGATCGAAGCCCACGGAGGTGGTCGGTAGCAGTCGCAGGACATTGGTATCTGAGAGGACGGAGAAAGCGAAGAAGATTCACAACGAAGGGTCGACTCGAAACAAGCTCGGCCGTCAATCATTTCGACAAACCAGAGACCCCTTCACCGCGTCTGAATCGCTGTTAAACCACTGGGTGGCGGAGTAATCTGCAAGACTCAGGAGGGCACTCCCGATGATGCGTCTGGGAAAGGTGGGCGGCGTTTCAATCCTGCTCATCTCCGCGGCCACGCTTTCCGCCAGCAGCACAAGCCGCTTCAATCAGAAGCTTCCACCCGACCGGCAAGCGGTGCACGTCCTGCGTCGGCTGACCTTTGGGCCCCGGCCTGGCGACCTGCAACAAATCCGAAAGCTGGGCGTTCAGAAATGGATCGATCTGCAGCTCCATCCCGATCGCATTCCCGAGAACGTCGTCCTCGACGAGAAGCTGAAAGCGCTGACGACGCTCAATCAGCCGCTGTGGCAGCTGTTCGAGAGTTACGGAGGGGCGCCACCGGTTAATCTCATACAGCCACCGTCCGCAATCGCCATGTCTTCGCTCGCTCCGCAGGACCGGACGCGGCTGTTGAACTGCTCGGTGGACGAGCGCGAGACGATCCTCAATGCACTCGATCCCGAGAAGAGACAGCTCGTGCTCGCGGCGATCCCACCAAACATGCTGAACGGACTTCCTGAAGCCCTCATTCAGGAAGCCACGACTGCGCGCCAGCGCGAAGTCGAAGCGCGCAATCAGGAACGACGTCGGCAGATGCCGCCGCTTCGCGAGCTTCTCACGCCCGAGCAGCTACGCGTCGCCAATTCGGGAAGGCCGGAGGAGAAGCTCGCTCTTCTCGATTCCTTCGATCAGAACAAGCGCCGGCAGGTCCTGCGGATGCTGCCGATGCAATCGCTGGCGGCGATCCCGGCCCTCAGACGGGAGGCCATGGCGGCCAGCCAGCCGCAGCAATTCGTCAACTTCGAGCTGACCGAGCAGAAGCTCTTGCGCGCCGTGTACTCGAACCGTCAGCTCCAGGAAGTGCTCGTCGACTTCTGGGTGAACCACTTCAATGTGTTCAACGGCAAGGGACCGGCCCGCATTCTGCTCACGAGCTTCGAGCGTGATGCGATCCGTCCGTACGTGTTCGGCAAGTTCAAGGACATGCTGCTCGCGACGGCCCGCCATCCAGCGATGCTCTACTACCTGGACAACTGGCAGTCCCAATCGCCGCGCGATGATCTCCCGGTCCCGCCGCCCGGCGTACGCCGGCCCGGTCTCAACGAAAACTACGGCCGGGAAATCATGGAGCTTCATACGCTCGGCGTTGACGGCGGTTACACCCAGGCCGATGTCGTCGCCGTAGCCCGGGCGTTCACTGGCTGGACCATCTACGACCCGCAGCGGTTCGCCGAGTACCAGTTCAATCCGGCGTTCCACGATCGCAAGGAGAAAGTGATCCTTGGCCACGTTATCCCGGCGATGGGAGCCGAGCAGGATGGCCTGCAGGTGATCGACCTTCTCGCGCACCACCCGTCGACCGCGGCATTCATCTCACGAAAGCTTGCGCAGCGCTTCGTCGCGGACGACCCGCCGAAATCGCTCGTCGATCGGATGGCGGCGACGTTTTCGAGCACCGACGGCGATCTGCGAGCCGTCCTCCAGACGCTGTTCTCGTCGACCGAGTTCCTCTCCGACGCAGCCTGGCAGAGCAAAGTGAAATCGCCGCTCGAGATGGTCGTCAGCGCGGTGCGAGCCGTCGCGGGCGACGTGAGCGACACGTTCGTCCTCGCTCAACGAATCGCCGATCTCGGCGAGCCACTGTACGGCAAGGTCGAACCGACCGGATACCCGAATACGTCGGAAGGCTGGACCAACACCGCCGGGGTGCTCGGGCGGATCAATTTCGCGACCGCCCTGGCGTCGGACCAGATTCCCGGTGTGAAGGTCGATCGAGATCGATTCTCGGGCAGGCGGGGGTCGGATGTGGCCGCGGATCTGCTCAACGGCGCGCCCTCGGCATCGACGCTGACGGCCATCGAAAAGGGTGTTGCGGGTTCGACCGAGACTCCGTCCCTCTTGCCCGCGCTCGTTATCGCGTCACCGGACTTCCAGCGGAGGTAGCGATGCTGACTCGACGGTGCTTTCTTCGTTCGTCGGCGGTGGCGATGGCAGGTGTCGGAGTGGCTCCGCCATGGTTGATTCGCACGGCGGCTCAGGGGTCCACAAAGCGGAAGATTCTTGTCGCAATTTTTCAGCGAGGCGCGGCCGACGGCCTCAACATGGTGGTACCGTTCTTCGAGAAACGGTACTACGATCTGCGTCCGACCATTGCCGTTCCCGAACCTGGAAAGCCGAATGGCGCCATCGACCTTGATGGCCGCTTCGCGCTGCATCCCTCGCTCCGCCCGCTGAAGGGGCTGTGGGATGCGAAGCAACTGGCAATTATCGAGGCCGCCGGTTCACCCGATCCAAGCCGATCCCACTTCGATGCGCAGGATTTCATGGAGTCCGGGACTCCGGGACAAACGCGCGACGATGGCTGGCTGAACCGCGCGTTGCCCGTCGCCGGCCATGATCCGGTGTCCCCTCTGCGCGCCGTTGCGCTCGGCACCCAGTTGCCGCGCACGCTGCGTGGCACTCAAGCCGCCGTCGCCATCAGCAACCTCGAACAGTTCCAGGCGCGCAATCAGACCGCGGCGAGCATTCTCGAAACCATGTATTCGACGAGCGGCGACAAGCTCGGCGCTGCCGGCAAAGAAACCTTCGACGCGATCCGCATGATCGACACTATCAATCGCCGTCCCTACGTTCCCGCCAACGGGGCCCAGTATCAGGGACCGTTCGGGCAGAGCCTGCAGCAGATCGCGCGCCTCATCAAGGCTGACGTCGGGGTCGAAGCCGCCTTCGCCGATATCGGCGGCTGGGATCATCACAGCAACGAAGCGCCGCAGTTGACCGGCCTGCTTCTCCAGTTCGGCGCCTCACTCTCGGCCTTCGCACGCGATCTGGGCGACCGCATGGAGGACATTGTGCTCGTCACGATGTCGGAGTTCGGGCGCACCGTGAAGGAAGATGGCAACGCCGGCACCGATCACGGACACGGCAACGTGATGATGGTCCTGGGCGGGCCGGTTCGTGGTGGCGCGATGTACGGCCGCTGGCCGGGACTCGAGGCCGAGCAGTTGTACGAGCAGCGGGATCTCGCCGTCACGACCGACTTCCGCGACGTGCTTGGAGAGCTGGTCTCCACCCACCTCGGTCAGAAGATCGAACGAGTGTTTCCGGGCTATTCGCCCGCCGCGCCCCTCGGGCTCATTCGCTCGTAATTGGGACGTGCCTTGACGCTCGCACGCAGAAAACCTGAGGAACACCGGCCTCGCGCAGATGACGGTATTCTCCGCGCCCTCGGCGCGTGACGTCCGCTCGCTATTCCGTGCGCAGCGCGATCAGAGGATCGCGTTTCGTGGCCCGACGCGCGGGCAAGTAGCAGGCGATGAGCGCGACCAGAATCAGCAGCACCGATACCGACCCGTAGGTCGCCGCGTCGGTGGGTGCGACGGCGAACAGCATCGCGCTCATGAGCCGCGCGAGAAATGCCGCCGTGACGATGCCGGCGGCGACGCCGCCGACGGCAAGGACCAACCCCGGGCGCACCATCAGCCGCTCGATGTCGTGACGCTGGGCGCCGAGCGCCATGCGAATGCCGATCTCGCGCACGCGCTGATTCGCCGCGACGCTCATCACACCGTACGTGCCAACCGCGGCCAGCAGCAACGCGACGATGGCGAACGCGCTCATCAGTGACAGCACGATCCTGCGACGCACCATCGAGTCGGCAAGCAGGCTGTTCATCGTCCTCTGCCCGAATACTGGCAGTGTCGGGTCGATCTCGTGAATGGTGCGTTCAATGGTCGTGTTCAGTGATGCAGGGTCCGTCGACGACCGGTAATAAACCGTCAGCGCGTTGCCCGAGCGCTGAAGCAATGGGAGATAGATTCTCGAAGACACCGGGACGTCCAGGCCATCGTCGTGAATGTCGGCGACGACGCCGACGATTCGCGCTGACTGCCGGCCGATCGAGATGCTGCGGCCGACCGGATCCTGGCCGGGCGACTGCGTCTTCGCGAGCTTTTCGTTGACGATCGCAACCGGCTCCGCGCCGGCGACATCGGCGTCGCTGAAGGCGCGGCCGCCAAGAATCGGCGCTCGCAGCGTCGCGAAATAGTCGGGGCTGGCGATTTGGAATTGCGCCCGGCGGACGTCCTCGGGCGCTGTCGACTCGCCGACGAACGTGAAGCGTTGCGTGACGCCGGAACCGCTGAACGGTGTCCGGTTGCTGGTGCTCATCCCGACCGATTCGATGCCGGGTACGGCACGGACACGGCGCAGCACTTCGTTGATGTAGGCGTTGCGCTGCGCCGGCGTCCCGTACGGATTCTTCGACGGATCGTTGGGAACCGGAATCCAGATCTGGGCGAAGCCAACACCTGCCGGATCCACTCCAGGATTCACCTGCAGCATGCTCCAGAAGCTGCGCACCAGCAGGCCCGCGCCGGCGAGGAGCACGAGCGAAATCGCAATCTCCGCCGCCACGAGCGCGCCGCGGAAGCGGCGCTCGCCCCGTCGTTCGCCAAGCCCCCGGCCTGCATCCTTCAAGTTGCCGCCGGGATTCACGCCAGACACCTGAATCGCCGGGATGATACCGAACACCACGCCGGCGACAATGGAAAGCGCCAGCGCGATCGCCACCATGCCGCTGTCGAAATGCACCTCCGTCAGGCGCGGCAGATCGGCGGGCATCATGGCGACCAACCAGTTTTTCAGCCACGCGAGCGCGGCGAGGGCCGCCGCACCGCCGGCAACCGACACGACGAGGCTTTCGACGAGCAGCTGGCGGACGAGCTGACCGCGCGTCGCGCCGAGCGCCCGCCGCACCGCAACCTCGCGCACTCGACCCGAGGCCCGGGCCAGCGTCAGGTTAGCCACGTTCACGCATGCGATGAGGAGGAGGAGTGCGACGGCCCCCATCAGCACGTTGAGTGTCGGCCGAATGCGATCGGTCAGCTCGCTCTGCACCCCCTCGAGCCGCAGCGCCCACTGGACGTTCGAGGGATAGTTCGTCGGATAGGCCACGCGCAGTTCGGACGCGAGCGCGTCGAGCCGATCCTGAGCCTGCGGCAAAGAGAGACCGGGCTTGAGGCGTCCCATCACGCCGGGGATGAAGTTCTGCTGACGCTGCGGTGGGCTGGTGAAGGGCGCGGCCGCAAAGCCGCACGCGCTCCACATATCGACATCGCCACGCACCGTTTCACCCGGATGTCGGAACTCGCGCGGCATGACGCCCACGACGGTGTAGGTGTCGGTGTCCATCACGACTTTGCGACCGATCACGTCTGGCGTGGCGCCAAAGGCGCGATGCCACAGGCCATCGCTGATCACCACCGGGTCGGAGAAACCAGGCACGGCGTCCGACGGTCCGTACACGCGTCCGAGCTGCGGGCTGGCGCCGAGCAGCTGAAAATAGTTGGGGCTGGTCACCAGCACCTCGACGCGTTCGGGCCGACTGCCTCCGAGGAACGACGCGCTGACCGGCCAGATCGCGGTGACGCCGTCGAAGATCCCGGCGCGGTTACTGAGATCGTCCAGCTCGGGCTGCGAGATGCCGATGTTCCTGCCGCC
>JBKPNQ010000256.1:0-15329 GCA_046732715.1 Acidobacteriota bacterium
CCGCTATACAACGCATCGCCGCTGTCCCTGCCGCCGGTGATGAGCACAACGATCGTGTTGCGGCACGTCCGGTTGGCAGCCGAGTCGGCAGTCATCGCGGCCACTGCGGCGGCCCGTGCGTCCGTGAGCGCAAAGTCAATCGGACGGTCGACAACACCCAAACTCGGCATGCTTGCGGGAATCAGCGCCAGCGTGTCGTTCGGACCGCGCGCGAGGATCGTGCTGACGCTGTTGGCCGTGTTTGCCGCCGGCGTCACCATGACGGTGCCGGCAGGGGCCGCGGCCAGCGAGTAGTTGGGGATCGCGACGGACGGGGCGTAAATCCCGTAGCTTCCCCACACGCCCGTGTTACACGGGTTGGAGTCCTTGTAGAGCGCCTGACTCAGGTCCGACACTTGGACGGGCTTGTCGCACCCCGCGCCAAGTCGCCACTGCGGCAGGCTCTGGCGAAGCTTAATTAGCCCCCATCGCGTGGTGGCCGCGTTTTCAGCGACCGCCGCCGCCAGCCCCTGCTTGGCGACGTTGTAGCGGGTTGGATCCAGGAACGCCAAACCGTCGGGCACAGTCTCAATGCGGTCGGCGGTGTACTTGCCCGGTGCGGCCGCGAGCTGAAGGTTGAGGTATTTCCTGCGGTAGCTCGTGGCCGTGCCCAGACCCGAGAACGCCGGCATCACGGCGGGATCGGCCGACACGGCGTACAGATTCGGATCGTACCAGTAGCCGTTGCCGTCCTCGAGCATGCGCATCGACGTGTCGAAGACGATGATGACGGTCGGCGGCACGCGCTTGATGAAGAGCAGCGGATCGAGCTGCGCGAACGCCGTCGTCGACCAGAATGTCGCCAGAACGGCAAGCAGGACGCTCGCTCCGGCGCGACGCCGCAGTATTCCGAGTGAACGCCGGCGCGGCGAGCTGGGCGCCCGGCGCCGGCGGCGCGTTATGCAAGTCTGTTCAGTCATCACTGCACGACCAGGTTGCCAGTCGAGTTGTTCATCCGCATGTTCGTCAGCCCCTTGCCGGGAGTCTGCACGGCCGCCTTGCGCGCGCGCTGGTTCAACTCTTCTTGACCGCGCTGCGCAATCTGGCCGCGTTCGATTTCGGTGCTCGACGTCCGGGCGACGGTGACCTCGACGACTTTGCGCGTGCCTGACGGCCCAATCGCTTCCGCGTGCAACGTCAGCGTGCCGTTCACATCGACGAGAGGGTTGCCGTCCTGGACGCCGCCAGTTCCGTCTGCGGGATCGTCGGCAACCCAGACCGCCAGGTAGATCGAGCTGTCGATCACGTTGGGCAGGATGTCAGTCAGCGGTCCCCATGCGAACAGCCGCCACTTGGGATTGTTGGGGCCCCACAAGTTCTCGGTGTCCGTTGCCGCCTGCAGTACATACGTTGCCGAGTACTGGTCGCAACATAGCCTCACGTGGCCGCCGCCGGGTAGCGTCTTCGATGATGTCATCGTGCCATCGACGAATGCGGACTTTGCGGTGTCGGCGAGAATGTCGTTCCACCTCGGAATCAACAGAAGGTCTTCGACGACGCGCTCGACCGCCGCATCGGCGGCATAGAGAGCTTCGGTGCTGTTCCGATAGTTCATCGCGATTCGCGTCTCGGTGTTGCTGACCATCACGACAGCGGCACCCAGAGCGGTCAACAGCATCATCGCCATGAGAGCGATGATGAGAGCCGTTCCTTGTTCATTCGCGAGGCGCGTGTGAAGGCGATTCATGCTCGTCATTACCGTGACAGGTTGAGATTTCGTGGGGTGATGTCAAACGTCAGCCGATAGTCGGGCACGTAACGGTCGCCGCCGCGGGCCTTCCCCGGTTTCATGAAGAGCGCCGCATCGCTTCCACGGAACGCGGGATTGGCAGCTTGAACACGCACCGTGACCCTGACCTTGCGGATCCGCAGCAGGTCGACATCGAACGCGCTGTCACCGCTGCCGCAGTAGGGACCGTCGGTCAGGATCTCGGGCTTCAGCTGGGCGAGTGACCCTTCCGTCGCCTCGAGCACCGGAAGACCGACATAGTTGCCGGCGGCGTCGTAGAGACAGTTGGCGACACCAAGGGTGAGAGGTTTGGGCTGCGTTGGTGGATTCGGATCGCCAAAGTAGTCGAATCGCAAGTCAACGACGTTATCGACCAGCGGCTCGTCGAGGGCGTAGCCGTCGTACCGCCTCAGTTGGTTGGTATTCCGATCCAGGTAGTACGTGTAATCGGTGATCTCCGTTATTGACGCGCCCGCCTCGTACTTGTAGTTGAGATCATCTCCACGATGCTGGAGGTGGACCGCGTCATCCTGAACCTGCGTGATCAGGAACATGTCCCAGTTCCCTGAGGTGTCGAAGATGATGACGTGTTTGCCTTCACTGAAACCACACAGAGAGGGCTTGTCCGAGTTCTTGTCCGAGGGACAGTTCGGCTGACCGGTGGTCTTGGTCTCTGCCGATTGCGGCGGCATGGCCTGACTGATGGTCGTCTGCGAGTAGGAGTTCGGAATGTAAGCCAGCGTGATCACGTCGGACTTGAAGCTTCCTGGCCCGGTCGTCGGATCGGGGTTCAGGCTTCCGACGCGGCGCGGGAGGATCGGTGCAAAGAAGTTCACGAGCGATCCGGTGATCGGCCCCTGGTAAGGACCCGCACCCGCCATCATCAGTTCCTTGCTGAGCGTATCGCTGCCCACGCGCATACGTTGCTGCATGTCAGCAACCTCAGGCTGCGCCTGTGCATTGCCCTCGGCCGGATTCATCAAGCCGAAAATCGCACCCGTGACCGTCACCATGATGGCGGTCGATACGAGTAGTTCGAGGATGGTGTACCCGGCGTCAGCCCGTCGCGTGCGACGTCCCGGATGGGTCATGACGACTTCCTCGTTCTGACGGTCACAAGCAGCGAGTCACCCGCCATCCGCTTCCGTGGGTACTGGGACTTCACACGCGCCATCTCACTGACCACGGGCGTCGCCAGCACCTGAATCACGAGCGTGTTGTTCGGATTCGTGGGCAGTGGCGTGATCGACCACCGCCGGATGTACACCGCCGATGCGGGCGGCTTATCGCCGGTCCCAACCCACTGACCACCACCATCGAGGAAATCAACGAAACCAGGCGTGTTCTGCTCGAGCGAATCGGCTGGCGAAGGGTTCAGGCCCGACCCGTCGTGCGTCGGCGGAGTGACCGTCAGATTGGTCGTCGTATCGCTCACCGGAAGGCCTTGTCCCGACAGGTCAAACCCCCACGTCAGGCTTCGAAGCTGCTCCAGCTTCTGCTCGGCCATCGACGTAGTCGACGTGGCTCCCTTCGCCGTCACGTTCGCCCTCGTCGTCAGCGCGAAAAGCTGCGCCACGCTCATCGAGACCACCGTCAGCAGTCCCATGGCGACGAGCACCTCAACGAGGCTGAAGCCCCGACTATTGGAGTTGAACCTTGCCCGCATTGTTCACCGTCACGGTTTTCGATTTACTCTGCCGCGAGATTGTGATTGTCAGTGGCGCCGTCAGCGTCGTGGGTGTTCCGTTGACGACGCTCATCGCCGTACCGTCGGGGCTGAACTGGATGACGCCGCTCGACACGGTCGCACCGTTCGGCAGCGTTCGAACCGGACCGTCGAAATTCGGCCGCGTCATAATGTCGTCGTCGGGCGGGGGAAACGGATAGGCGGACGTCATACAGCGATTGGTGGCGTTGTCGTTGGCACTACCGATGACTTCGACGCTACGGATGTACCCCGTCGAGGGGCAGTTCAACCGGACTCTAATCACGCTGTTGACCGACACCGCTCTCAGCCGAGCGTCTTGCAGCTCACGCTCGACCATCCTGGCCGACTCATTGAGCTTCATGGTGGCCGTCATGTCCTTCATGACCGGCAGGGCAACGACAGCCAGGACCCCGATGATGGAAACCACCATCATCATCTCGAGAACTGTGAAGCCGCGGTCATGCCCGAACTTGATAAGCATCAGTAACCCCCACTTCAGCAATAGGGCTGCCACGGTGGCTTATGTCGTTGAACGAGTTGGGCTAAATGGGTATTTCTACGGTATTTATTCGGCCCGATGGGGGTGGGGGGTAAGACTGGTCGTCACGAATGGTGTGCAGTTCTGGCACGCCCCTAACATTTCTGGTGAGAGCGGCGAAATCAGGCCGCGCGGAGCGGCAAAATCACGGTCAAGCAGGCCCCCCCGCCGTCGGCGTTCGCCGCACTGACGCGGCCGTTGTGGGTCACGATGATCTTCTGAACCAAGGCCAGCCCCAGACCGGTCCCTCGCGCCTTGGTGGTGAAAAACGGTCTAAAAATACGCTCTCCAACGGTCGGATCGACCCCGGGACCGTTGTCGCTGACGCTCACGCGGAGCATCCCCGACCCGTCCTGGGCGCCTTCGACGGCAATTCGCGGCGGAACGTCGGTACACGCCTCGAGCGCGTTTCGGCAAAGGTTGCTGAAGGCCTGGCGCAGCAGCACCTCGTCGCCTTCCACGATGCCGAACTGGCCGCTGACGGTCACCTCGCCCCCTCGGGCGCGGGCCTCTGCCCGAATCTCGTCGGCCGCCTTCTCGGCCAGGATGCCAACATCCACCGGCCCCAGGAGCAACTCCGTAGGCTTGGCAAAATTGAGAAAGTTGGTGACGACCTGACCAAGCTCCTCGGTCTCCTCCCGAATCCCCTGGACATACGGCTTGAAGTCCGCGGGAAGCCGCTCGAGATCGAGCAAACGGCTGTAGCCGTGGATCGTCGCCAGCCCGTTGCGGAACTCGTGAGCAATACCAGCGGTCAGCTCGCCGAGCCGGGCGAGGCTGTCCTTCAAGCGCAGCTGATCTTCGAGGTCGGCGACTTCGCTCAAATCGGTGAACAGACAAATGGCGCCGTGCTCATGGCCCTCGACATCGCGGATCGGTGAGACGGTGATCCCGAGATGTGACGCGCCGCCGAGCCGATCCATCTTCACCGTGCGGCGGACGATCGGACGGCGGCCAATCAGGCATTCGTTGATGACGTCAGCCAGCGGCGCCGCGTCCTTCAGCACATCGCGATAGTTTCGCATCCAGTCGGAGTCCGGCAGCCCGAGAAGCTGCTGGCCGGCGGGGTTCAGCATGCTGATCGTGCCTTCCTGGCTGACGACGAGCAGGCCTGACGTCATGCTGGCGATGATTTCGCCGCTGAGTCGCTCCGACGCCTCCGCACGCGCCTGCATCGCGCGCCCCTGCGAGCGCATCTTCTGCAGCGCTTCTTCCATCGCCGCAGCCATGAATGCCGTCTCCGCTCCCCCCTCGCTTCCGGCTTTCGTTGCGGTGCGCGCCGCCGCAAGAAACTTGCTGACCGCGAACGCCAGGATCCCCGCCAGCGCCGCGACGATGGCGGTCAGGAGGAGGAGAAGGGTTCCAGCTTTAGTCATGACGCGACAGAATCCTCGGTGAACTTGGCTCACTCAACGATGTTCGCCGTCGCGGTGCGACCGTGCCTTTAGGCAAAACAGACATAAGGAGAAAGGAGAAGGGAGGAATTGTATTTGAAGACCATGATCCTCTTTTCTTCCTTCTCCTTATGTCTCTCGGGACACGGATGCAGCTTGACCGTGAACATCGTTGATGGATTGCGGAGCGTCAGTACAAGCCTACATACCAGTTCACGATCGATTCACCCGCGAGCGACGCGACCAGCGCGCCGAGCGCGAGAAACGTCCCGTACGGCAGCGCGTATTTCATCCCGCCCTTTCGAATCGCAATGACCAGCAGGCCAATCACCGAACCGGCGATCGACGAGAGCACAAGGGTGACGAGCACGAGCTTCCAGCCGAGAAACGCGCCAATCATCGCCAGCATCTTGACGTCGCCGCCACCCATGCCCTCGTGACCCGAATAGCGGAAATACGCTTCGCCAATCAGCCAGAGCACACCGCCGCCGATCAGCATACCGATGAGTGCGTCCACGATCCCCGGCGGCAGCACCGCGCTCGCGATCAGGCCCACCACGATTCCAGGGAGCGTGATGACGTTGGGCAGCAGCTGATGCTCGAGGTCGATCGCAAAGAGCACGACCATCGCGCACCCGAACGCCAGCCGCGGAACGAGGAGCGCGCTCCAGCCAAACACCGCGCCGTGGACGAGAAACAGGACCATCGTGATCAGCTCGACGAGCGGGTAGCGAATCGAGATGCGCGTCCGACACGTGCGGCAACGGCCGCCGAGGAGAACGTAGCTGAGAACCGGGATGTTGTCGAACCACCGCAGGCGGTACTCGCAGGATGGGCAGCGCGAGGGAGGTGAGTTCAGCGACTGGTCACGCGGGAGGCGATGAATGCAGACGTTGAGGAAGCTTCCGACTGCCAGGCCGAGCAGCGCCAGAATCGCGAGTTGATACGCGTCGAGGCTCACTGGGCCAGCCGCCGGGGTTCCTCCGGCATCGGGAAAAGCAGCGACTGTTCCGACACGCGCACGCCGCCGGTGACCGGATCGATCACGTAGGGGGTTCCAACCGGATCGGTCGGCTCGCGAATCAGGATTCGTCGACGCATGAGGTCATTCCACGAGTAGCGCTCGCCCGCGGCTGGCGGGAAGCGGTGAATGACCGCCTCGAGCTGATCGATCTCATCCAGCGCCTGGAGCTGCAGCAGCGCGCGTTCGGCATTTCGCCGCAGCCAGGGCTCCTCAGATTTTGCAATCTGCTGCCAAAGGAAACGCGCCCGGGCACGGTCATTGCTTTGGACCAGCATCGACGCCGCGAGCGGCTCCAACCAGTTCGGAGCGTTCGGCTGCGTCGCCGCGCGCTGAAACCACGTCGCTGCCGTCTGGTAATCCCGCATGCGCCAGTAATAGACGAACCCGACGTCGTGGTAATACTGCCACTTCTGCGGCATGACCGTGATGGCCTTTTGCAGCAGCGCGATCGATTGATCGGGCCGTCCGGGACCACCCGGATACGCTTCGCTCAGGAAAATCGCCCCGAACCGGTAGGCAATATTGAAGTACGGATCCAGCGTGGTCGTGAGATCCAGCAAGGGGAACAGCAGCTGATATTTGGTCTGCGCCTTCGGACCGGACAAGCGATCGCCGCCGTAATTCTGAATCGCGCGGATCCAGTAGATGTCGGAGGCCAACGCATCGAAAGACAGCGTCATGCGCTGCAGCGCCGTGCCCGATCGCACGTAGAGGATCTGTTCCCGCTCGGCATCGTCGCGTGGATACCAGCGGTCGCGCGTCATCTGCAACGAGACCGCGGCGGCAAACGCTGCGACGGCGAGCACGATCATCGCGATATCGCGGCGTGGCCTCACTTGAAATCGCGCCTCGAGAAAATAAAGGTCGAAACCAGCAAGAGTGCCGCGACGTACATCAAGCCGTACGCCGCCGTGGTGACGAGATATCCAGGGGCGACCGGCAGACCGTGCACCACTTGAGTCTTGACGTCAAAGGCTGACAGATCCGGCAGGACGTGATACGCGGCGCGCGCCAGCTGGGCGGCGGCCTTCGAGCTGACGACTTTCTCGAAGTTCTTCAGGTCGGCGTTGAAATGACCCGCGACGTAAAGACCAAACGTCATCACCGCCGAGAGAATGGGCGTGGAAAACGTCGAGAAAAAGAGCGCCACCGCCGTCACCAGCATCAGCTCGATGAAAATCAGGAAGACGGCTTTCAGCAGCGCCGGATCCATGCCCGGTGCGTCCCATCCGGCGCGAATCGTCGGCGGCTCGGTCCACACCATGTAGGCCAGGATGACGTAGAACGCCATCGCCATGACGCTGACATTGACCGCGAGCGTCAGGACGAGCCCGGCATACTTTCCGGCGATGAACTGCGCCCGGCTTACCGGTTTCGACAGCAGCCCGTAGATGCTGCGACGTTCGACTTCCTTCGACACCAGGCCGATGCCAATGAAGATGGCAATGAACAGGCCGAAGATCGAAGTCGCCGCCAGCCCCAGGTCCTTGATGATCTTGACGTCCTGCCCGGCCGTCAGCTGGCCGATCAGGTACGAGGACGCGATCAGGAGGACGGCAAAGACCACGAGGTTGTAGGGCACGCGGTCGCGCACCGATTCGCGAAACACGTTGACCGCCACCACCCTAATTGCGCGCACGGGACTCCTCTTCCATGGTCGGCCGGGCGCCGGCGCCCATTTCAGCCACACGCTTCATGAAGAAGTCTTCGAGCGTGTCGCGCATCGGATTGAGGGAAACGAGCGTCGCACCCGTAGCCGTCAGCTCCGCGAGCAACCGATCGGGCGATTGATCGAGCGACAACTCGAGCGAATATCTACCAGCCGAAATCTCCGTGACGCGCCGGGCTCGCGGGGACACCCGGGCCAGCGCGTCGGCCGATAGCCCGGCGATCACCAGTTCCCAGCCGTGCACCTGAAACGCGAGAATGTCGGACAACGTGCCCAACGCCGCGAGGCGCCCGCCGGCGACCACGGCGACACGACGACACAAGGCTTCGGCGTCGGCCAGGATGTGAGAGCTGAAGAAGACGGTCCGCCCCTGATCGCGAAGCTCGAGGATCAGCGAGCGCACGTCGCGGCGGCCCAGCGGATCGAGGCCCGACATCGGCTCGTCGAGAAAGACGACTTCCGGATCATTGAGAAGCGCCTGCGCGATTCCCACGCGCTGGATCATGCCCTTCGAGAACTTGCGGAGCTGCAGGCGCCGCTCGGCGCCAATGCCAACGCGATCGAGCAGATTGGAGACGCGCTTGCGACGATCGGCTCCGGTATAGCCGAAGAGTTCGCCAAAATATCCGAGCAGCTCCTCGGCGGTCAGGTAATCGTAGAACGATGGATTCTCTGGCAGGTACCCGATGCGCCGGCGAACCTCGAGGTCGCCGACCGGTCGACCCAGGATCTCGGCACCGCCCGACGTCGGAAAAATCAGCTGCATCAGCAGCTTCAGCGTCGTCGTCTTGCCGGCGCCATTCGGACCGAGAAAGCCAAAGACCTCCCCGCGCTCGATCTCGAGCGTCAATCGATCCAGCGCGCGGTAGGAGCGCCGCCGCCAGAAGCCAATTGAATAGTCCTTGGTGAGTTCTTCTATTCGAATCGCAGAAGGCATGGCCGCTGAACGGTCAGGCTTACTTCGATCGCTTCAACTCCACGTCGATGAGCGCGTCGAGGGCACCCGGAGCGACGACGCCCGCGGGAAGTTTCCGATTGTTGACCACGATCGTGGGCGTCGACCCCACGCCGATCTGGCCGCCAAGGTTCGCGTCGGCCTTCACTTCCTTCAGCGCCTCTGCATACCCGCCGTTGAAATCCGCGACGCCGCCGATGTCGTGTGCCGCGACGCGGACGCCCGACGGCGTCAGCTTGTCCTGATTGTCGAACAGCCAATCGGTCATGCGCTCGGCCTTACCCGTCTGTCGCGCCTCGACGACGGCCGCGGCCGCTTCGCACGCGGCGCTGTGACCGCCATTGGGCGCGTACGAATTGCACTCCCCTTCGAGCGGAAAATGTTTCAACACGAAATGCACCTGCGGATTCGAAGCGTACTTCGCAATCAGGCTCTTGTACGCGTCGTGGGCCGCCCGGCAGTGCGGACACTGAAAGTCGCTGAAAATCACCACTGCCACTTTGGCGCCATCCATGGGTATCGGCGGATCGATTTTCGGCTGTAGATCCCACCACTTGATCGTGTCGGCACGCTCCTGGTCGGTGAGCGGCGTCAACGGCGGCGGCGCCTGGCGTGGCGGCTCACCCTTGAACGACGCAATCGCCGTTCCCGCACCGCCCAGGAACAGAATCGCAAGAACGAGGGCAACAGGGCTGGAGGCGAGCGCTCGGACGTCGCGCGGAAGGCGGCGCGGCAGAGTAGTCATGGGAAAAGTCGTGGCTCCACCGGAAACGATAAAGATGGCAATAACCGAGACGTACGTCGCCGCGCACAGCATGCAGAATGTCTTGAGCTGCACGTAGGACGCCCATCCGAGGTAGAGAATGAACGCGAGGCCGACGGTAGAAATGGCGAAGATGTACGCGGGAATTGCGTCGCGGGCCGTCGAACCGGGACGTCCACCGAACCCGGCGAGCAGCAGCACGAGCGTGAAGTAGAAGACGCCAAACAGCGCAACCGGCACGCCAAGAAAGCTGCCGTAGGCGCTGAGATACGCCTGCGTGCAGCTGACGGTGGCATTGACGTCGCAGAAGCTGGAATAAGTCGGGTCGGTGAGCAGATGATAGTGAACGTAGCTCGAGGCTGAAGCCGCACCAAGCCCAAGCGCAGCGAAAGCCATCAGCAGCGTGCGACTCACTTTGCTCATGCTTGACAGGCCAGTTTACTTCATTTCAGCGCCGTGAGCAGGCGGGCCCTTCTCGGGCATCTCAGGCGCGAAGGTCTTGGTCGCGTCCACGTACAGGATGCGATCGGTATTGGTGGCAAAGTAGCGGATGCCCGACAACCCGGGCCTCACCGGATCGGCGGTGACCTGGTAAGACTCCACCGGCGTCCCGCCGGTGCACGTCAGGCCGCCGTCGGTAACGGCGGTTCCCGCCAGCGTGAATTGATAGCCGCCCTTCGGAAGAGGGTCGAACGCCATGTCGGGGCTGAGAAACGCCTGCCCGGTCGACGGCATCGGCGTCGCCAGCATCGCCAGTGTCGGCGCGTATCGCTGGTTCCCGCAGAGCTGCGAAAACGCGAACTGGGCCTGATTGATTGATTGAAGAGTCGAGACGGCCGTCGCTTCGCCTGCGCTGACTCGCGAGTTGCGATACATCGCCATCGATACCGACGCCAGAATTCCGATGATGGACAAGACGATGAGGAGCTCGACGAGCGTGAAGCCAGAGTGGTCACGCTGGAATTGGTGAAGTGGTGAATCGTTGGATTGGTGAATTCTTGATGAAACGAACGCCTCAGGCGCCACGTGAGCGGGGCGACAATTCACCGATTCACGGACCCCATTCACCGATTCACTGACCCACCAATTCACCAACTCACCAACTCGCCAATTCACTAACTCACCAAAATGGCAACGAGGGACGCCGGCATCCGCCGGCCGTCCCTCGCTGTATACCCCGAAAAGGATCCCTGAGGTTACTGAATCGGCGTGCCGCCGCCGCCGGGGGCCATCTGCGCTTCCGTCGGCGCCGCGCCGGTCGGGTCGAAGAAGATGGTTCCCGCCGCATTGCTCGAGAACCCGCGGTTGCCGGTGGTGCCAACGGTCAAGGGAACCGACGTCGCATAGTAGTCGGTCTGCGTCGCCGTGCCGTTGCAGTCGTTCGGACCAACCACACCAGCCGCCGCCACTGCCAGAAGCACGTTGTAGCCAGACTTCACAACCGGGCTCGGAAGCGCGGGGTCACCAAGGTCGGGCGAAATGAAGCCCTGCGCCGAACCCGGGCACGGCTGGCCGAGCACCTTCAGGTCGGTCGAGTAACCACCCTGGCCGGCCGCTGCCGAGTAGCTCGCTTCCGCCGTATTGATGGCGCGGAGCGAACCGATGGCGGACGACTCGTTACCCGACATGCGGGCGCGGAGAAGCCCAGGAACTGCGATCGCCGCGATGATGCCGATGATCGCCACAACGATCAGTAGCTCGATAAGCGTGAAACCCTTCTGGTTACGAACTTTCATGACTCTGCTCCTCACAAAAAAAATCGATTGGCCGCTTGGACTGTGTTGTTAGTCGGCCCAGTGCAGCCCAGCGGCCGACGCGGCTGGTTCAGCAACGGCGGTGCCAGCCCGGCAGAGCTCGCCGTGGCAGGCTATAACGGCCTCACCGTCATGCAGTTAAGACTGTTCGTCGGAGTACGGCGGACGGGAAATCTCTTGACAATTTTGGGCGGCTTGACAGTTTTTGTCAACCTCAGGAGCCGCTAATTGTCAGGTTCTACGGGTTTCTAAAGGCTCGCCAGGTTCTGCAAGGTTCCACCGGGCTGCGCGGAACTTCGCGGAACCTCCGCAACGGCCTGACCGAACCTCGTGGAACCCGGCGGAACCTGAGGAACGCCTATTTGAGGTTGTACTTCTTGGTGTAATAGCGGAAAGACCGGAAGCTCATGCCCAGGAGTTCGGCGGCTTTGACCTTTACGCCGCCGGCTCGTCGTAGCGCTTCGGCAATGTACTCACGCTCGATGTCCTGGACGTGACGTTCCAAGTCGAAGCCGGCGTTGGGGAAGGCGTCCGCGGCGGGCGGTGCCGCAGCCTCAGCAGGAACGCGATTGACTTGTTCCGGCAGACTGTCCGGAAGAATCATCGGTGTTCGTTCCAGCGCTACGGCTCGCTCCATTGCGTTTTCCAGCTCGCGGATATTGCCGGGCCAGCTGTACTGCTTCAGCAGCGCCATCGCGCCACCGGAAATTCCGGTAATCGCCTTCCCCATCTGCTCGGCGAATCGAGCGACGAAGTGTTCGGCCAGGAGTGGGATGTCGTCCTGACGCTCGCGGAGCGGCGGGACTCGTATGGGGATGACGTTGATGCGGTAGAACAGATCCTCCCGGAACGTACCATCGCCCACCATCTTGGTGAGATCGCGGTTGGTCGCGGCGAGGATCCGGATGTCGGCGTCGATTTCCTCGGTTCCGCCAAGCCGGCGGAATTTCCGTTCCTGTAGCACCCGCAGCAGCTTGACCTGCACCACCGGGCTCATCTCGCCAATTTCGTCGAGGAAGATCGTCCCTTTTTCCGCGACCTCGATCAGCCCCTTCTTGTTGCTGTCGGCGCCGGTGAACGCGCCCCGCATGTGACCGAACAGTTCCGAGTCGAGCAACGTCTCTGACAGCGCGCCGCAATTGACCGCGACAAACGGCCGCTCGCGTCGCGGCGAATTCACGTGGATCGCGCGGGCGATGAGTTCCTTGCCGGTGCCCGACTCGCCGGTAATGAGCACCGTGCTCCCGGTCGACGCGATCGTCTCGATCAACTGAAACAGCGCCAGCATCGGCGAGCTGGTGCCGATGATGTTGGAAAACTGGTGCTGGGTCCGGAGCGCGCGTTTCAGCAGGACGTTCTCCTGCTGCAACCGCCGTCGCTCCAGTTCCCGTCCCACCCGCACGCGCAGTTCTGCCGCGGTGTCCTTCGACTTGGTGACGTAGTCCGCGGCGCCAAGCCGCAGCGCTTCAACCGCCGTGTCAGTCGTCGCGAACGCGGTCATCACGATGCTGACGATGTCGGGGGCGATCTGTTTGGCTTCGCGCAACAGGTCGACACCGCTCATCTGCGGCATCCGGATGTCGGTGATGAGGATGTCGATGCGCTCGCGCTTCAGGAGCTCGAGCCCGGCGGCGCCGTCCTCGGCGATCAGGACATCGTATCCGTCGCGACGCAGCACGATCGACAACAGCTCCCGCATCGAGCGCTCATCGTCGACGACAAGCACACGAGCCGGCGCGTGCGCGGCCTTCGAGGGATCGGTCTGGACACTAGTGCTCATGATGGTCAATTCAGCGTCGCCCGCGCGTCATCAGCCGCCGGAGCGGTCAGCGGCAGGGTCACGTCGACGCGTGTGCCGACGCCACGCTGCGACGTGACGTGGACCTCGCCCCCGTAGTCGCTCACAATGCGGTGCACGATCGCCAGGCCGAGTCCCGTGCCTTTTTCGAACCCGCCACGGAACGGGTGAAAGATGCCGTCGAGTTCTTCGGGCGCAATGCCGACGCCCTGATCCTCGACGCGAATGAGCGCCTCGCCCGGCCCGGTGGCGTCGGCCTCGTGTCCCGAGGCGGAGAGCCGGAGCGCACCGCCATTCGGCATCGCCCGTAGACCGTTGGTCGCCAGATTCCAGACGACCTGGCGGATCTGGTTCGCATCGGCGACATACCACACCGGATTGGTGGGCACATCCACTTCGATCTGGTGACCGTCGACAAGTTCGGCGTTGTTTTGCAGCAGCGTGGCAGTATCAGTGATCACCTGTCGCACGTCCATCCGGCTCGTGCTGGCGCGCTGCGGCCGCGCGTAGGCCAGGAAACTCCTGATGGTTTCGTTCAGCCGATCGGACTCTCGCAGCACGATGTCCATCAGCTGCGATTGCTCCTCGGTCAGCGGCAGCTCCTGACGCAGGATCTGAATCGACCCCGACATCGAGGCCAGCGGGTTGCGGATCTCGTGCGCGATCCCCGCCGCCATTTCTCCGACGGCCGCAAGCCGCTGCTGGATCCGGGCTTCCCGTTCGTGCTTGCGGGATTCGGTCACGTCCTGAAAGGTAAAGATGAAACCGGTTTCGCCGCGGGGGGTATACAGCAACGCGGTGCTCAGCCCCAGCTCAATCGTGCCGTATCCGCTTCGCGTGAAGGGAATCTCGATGCGCGGCAACTGCGGACGGCCCTCGCGCGGTCCAAACATGCCATCGGCAAGCGCGTCGGGCAGCTGCAGCACGTCCACGATCGAGCGCCCCACCGCTTCGGATGCGGTGATGCCGCAAATCCCTTCGGCCGCGCGATTGAACGTCAGCACGCGTCCCTCGACGTCAGTCGTCGCCAGGCCGCTCGTCAGGCTATTGATGATGTGTTGACTGAAGGCCTGCAAATCGGCCAGCTGATTCGACGTGGCGGCCAGCTGTTCGTCGGCGCGGCGCACGCTCTCGGCGAGATAACCGCTCAGCAACGCCACGGCGAAGAACCCGAAGATGTTCAGGCCGACGGTAAACACCGCAATCCGAAACGCCGGCAGCGAGTCGTACTCGACGACGCCCGGAAGAATGCCGGTGCTGTGGTACTGGGCGATGACGAGCCCGCTATACAGCAACGAGCTCAGGACCGCCACCATCATCCCGCCGCGTCGCGATTGAATCGTGCTCGCGGCAATGATCGGCAGCGTATAGAGGGACGAGAAATAGCTGGAAACGCCGTTCGTGATGTAAACGATCGCCGACACGATCACCGCATCGCAGCCGAGCTGCACATCCACCAGCCAGCGGTTCTTCTCGGTGTACTTCAGCACCATCCCGTAGATGGCGGTGAGCGCGTAGGTGATGCCGATGAGGACGAAGAACGGATCGACCGGAAAGGCGCCCGGGAACTTCAGACGGATGAGGAGCGCCGAGCCAAGCAGCAGCGTAATGACGGCCGCGCGGCCCGCCATCAGCCAGATCAGCTTGGCTCGTAGGGTGTGCATCTTTCAGTTGCCAGTTGCCAGTTGCCAGTTCCGCTGTCTCCTACTGGAAACTGGAGACTGGAAACTGGAAACGTATTGCGCCAGCGTCTACGTCAGTTTGCTGATCAAATCGAAGATCGGCAGATACATCGCGATGACGATGCCGCCAACGATGACACCGAGGAACGCGATCATGACCGGTTCCATCAGCGTCAGCAGCCCCGCCACGGCGGTGTCGACTTCGTCCTCGTAGAAGTCCGCGATCTTGCCGAGCATCGCGTCGAGTGCGCCGGTCGTTTCACCGACGTTGATCAT